>JAMCYJ010000046.1 GCA_023474155.1 Candidatus Martarchaeota archaeon
CGCCAAGGTTGGGATTTGAACCCAAACTTCCCGAAGGAAACCGGTTGCCTTGTTCGCATCATTAAATCAGCTCTTGATGTTTTGAAAACTCAAGACCGGCGCGTTACCGGACTCCGCCACCTTGGCATTGACGTTTAAATTCAGTGTGATTTAAGCTATTCCTTGCGCTGCCCAGCGCACATGTTATTTTTACGCGTGGTTGCATGAACGGACTAAATCAAACAAAAATTATTATTGTTAATAAAATAAAAGAGTTTGCTTTTTATTTTAAGCCAATTTTTGGATCACTATATGTTATGTTGCAGAACGCTTTTAAGCCTATGCCAAAAAATCCCGCCGGGGCTCGGAAATTAATGTTCAGGATAGGAATGGCCAGGCAGGCGCTTCGAAAATCAAGAAGCGTGAATCTCTCGTATTCCGCAAGGCAGTCGATTCCTATCATGGTCTCTGAATTTCGCTGGAGAAACGCGCGCGGGGAGACTATTATCTTTCCCGAATCGGAGTCAAATCCCCACATACTCATTAACGGGATGAGCGGGTTCGGAAAGAGCACGCTCGTAAAGTCAATGCTTGCGGACATTTATGAAAGCGGCAAGGCGGCAATCATATTCGACGCGCACGATGAACACGGAGCCATTGTTAGGGAGCTTGGAGGATCTGCATATAGCATAGACAATCTCGGCTTCAACCTGTTCGAATTGAACGGCCTTACCATAAACGAGAGAATAAACCAGCTGTCGCAGCTGTTCAGGGCCGTTTTCGGGCTCGGGTATATACAGACAATGAAGTTGGGCCAGTGCATGTGGTACACTTACAGGAAGCTCGGCGCGCAAAGCAGGGAATCGCGTTATACGAGGGCAGTGCCAACGTTCTACAACCTGCTGCAGGAGCTCGACGTATTCATAGGCAATGCAATGACAACAAGCGAAAAGAACAGCCTTGTGCACCTGAAGGAAAGAATAGAGCTCGTCAACAACAAGGTATTTTCAAGAAGCACTGGCAGCCTGTCTAATCTGAAGGGGGGAATCAACTCTATTTCGCTCGAATCCCTGAACACGAAAGAGCTGCAGATGATTTACATTTCAGAGCTAATCAAAAGACTTTATTCTACAATGCACGAAAACAGCAAGGAAACAGGCCTGCGCCTGTACATCGTCATCGACGAATCCGAGCTGATAATAGAGCTTGCGGACGCATTCATCAGAAAGCTGATAACAGAAGGGAGGAAGTACGGAATAGGTCTTATAATCGTAATGCATAGGCTTGCCGACCTAAACAGGCAGATAATATCCAATGTCTCGACATTCATCAGCTTTTTCATTGCTGAGCCGCAGGACCTTAACTATGTATCAGACCTGTTTTCAGGAACAGATCCCGCTAAAAGGGCAATGATAAAAGACAGGCTCGGCAGCATGAAAGTGAACCAGGCTATGGTAATGAGCACAAAGATCAGGTCTGCCACTATCGTTGATGCGAGAAGCATAAAAACAGTTTTGGGGAATATAAAAAAATCCAAGGCGGTCAGGGACAGCGCAGGAGCAGGAAACGCAACTAGCAATAACAGCAATGGTAAGGCAGACTGCTGCAAGGCGGAAAATACTGCAAAAATTCAGGAGCTTCTGAAAAGCCCTTTAAGAAAAGACGACTTAAAATCAATTTTTACAGACCGCGAGATTAGAAGCATAGACTCGATGCCTAATATCGACAGATTTACAGCAGTGGAGGATAAAAGCAGCAGCAGGGAATGGATTATGCTGCACAGCAACAGCCTGAGCATTGAGCATGAAGTGTGCGTAAAAATAATAAGCAGGTACCTGAAATCAAGAGGCATAAGAAACTATGCCTATGGGCGGCATTATGGCCCTGACATCATCGCGCATGCAGGGGAAAATAAAATCGCAGTCGAGTATGAGACAGGGAGAAAAAACATTCTTAGCACTAAGATAATGATCGAAAAACGGCTCCGGGAGTTCAATTCAGTGGTAGTTGTCGTGAATCAAAGCGCATTCGAATTCTACAAGAGCGCGCTTGGAAACATGGATAAACGGGTTAAAATATTCTGCATAGGTGATATCAACAGCGCTGCTATTGCGGACGCGATTCAGATATAAAAACCAACTGCGAATGCAAAACAATTTTAGGGGATTACAGGCATCCCGCCCCCATGTTGTTCAGTTTCTTTTTGTTTTTTAACTGGTTATTTGCCTTATTTGATTTTTTGGCGTTTGCAGCCGTATTTTGGGATGGGGCTTTGGCCGCATGGCTTGTTACGCCTGTTTTTGCGCAACCTGATGCAAGGCCTATAAAGCTTGCTAATGCAATTACTCCTATTACTGTTTCAGTAACCCTCAGAAATTTTTTATACGCCATATTTTTTGAATCTTGTTTTGTCTTGTCCATGATCTCTACCGCTATCTATATTGTTTATTACACAACGCCGATATATAAATATTGTGTTTTATTCTCATCTTGTAAACGCCCGGCCTTGGGCCGGAATGCCTTACCGCCATGGCACTGGTGCGAACACTGTCCTGGTTGCCCATGGATTTTTTCAGAAGCTCTAAAATAACAAATGCCTAAGATACTCTATAGATTTTATGGGTCGGCATAAAAATAATGTAGGTACCGCTAACTGTAGGGATAGAAAGATTTTATTGCTATTTGGAATTTTCGCCATCATCTCTGCTTTTGCCTGGATTTCGGGCGCAATGGCTATCAATCCTGGCTTTAATTTTTTTAAGGGCGCACTCAGTCAATTGGGATCCAATGGCGCAGATAGCCCGTGGGTTTACAATACAGGATTGGTATTCACTGCGATTCTTCTATTTATCTTTGCAATAGGTTTATTGGCATGCTCAAAAAACAAGATAGAGGAAGCGGGAAGTTCATTTTTAATGGTTGCCGCAATTTTTCTTGCGCTTGTCGGAATCTTCCACGGAGGAACGTACCCTCATGATTTTGTCTCTGTTTATTTTTTTATTCAGTCGGGATTAGCAATAATAACAATAGGAATTGGACTGCTATTAGAGAACAAAAAACAAGGAATTATTATACTGTTTCTTGCGATTACTGCAATTACAACTGCTGAAATAATAAAAAATTTTGTTTCTACAGCAGTGCTTGAAACATTCGGAACAGCTGCAATAAGCCTATTTGCAGTATTGACGGCGTTATTTTTCAATGGCAGGAAAAATAAACGAAAATAAAATAATAAAGTCTGCAAGTTTTATTTATCCTTTCTTATTGAGAATATGAAGTAATTGTTCTTCGCTTACGCATCCCTCGCGCAGGACAGAAATTGTTGTATCCTGTCCTTTGCCTATTATTGTAATTAGCGTTGAAGGTTTGTTTTTGTGTTGTTTTTGCGCATAGGAAATTACTTTTACTACAATATCCGGTTGGCATTTTTCCTTTGCAAATCTCGCAATTAAATCTTCTGCAGTTGTAAAAGATTTCTCCCCAGATATATTCGCTGATGTCGCTGTTATTGGCTCGTCTATCAATTTAAGGAGAATGTTCAAAAATTTATCATCAGGGATGCGAAGCATTATTGTATCTTTGCCGGAAGTTAGCACGTCTGATATTTTTTTACGCTTTACAAATAGGATACTAATAGGGCCTGGCCAGACTTTTTCAACAATTTCCATTTCACTCTTGCTAATTTTTGCAATTGACTTTGCCATATCTACAGAATTTACTAAAACAGGTATCGCCTTTCTTTCATCTCTTTGTTTTATTTCAAATATCTTTTTTATACTTGTATCAGACTTTATAGAAGTTGCAAGTCCGTATACAGTATCAGTAGGAATAGCTATTACCTTACCTTGCTTAATCGCCCCCGCCATATACTCTAAGCCAGCCTTGCTTGGAGCGTCAAGATCAATTGTTATTTCTTCCATTGCGTGCACCTGCCTACCGCAACAGCGAAATTAATAAATTTTTTTAGCGGCATTTTCAAGCGCCTTTATTGCATTTTCTCTTTCTACTTTTTTGGTTATGTTTATTTTTTGGTATTCGAATGCCGCTGCGAACGGATGGCCGCCGCCATGAAAATACTTTGCAAATGAGGCACATTCAGTGTTCCTTCCTCTTAGGTGGAATGTGCTTGTAGAGGAATTGTAAAAAATTGAGACGTCGGCACCGGTATGGTCTAAAAGAAAATATCCTGCGAAAGACGATTGAAGGTTTTTGCTGAAGCTGACTGCGAATTTTTTGTTTTTAACAATGAACTCGGCCATGTTTTTGCGCAAAAGAATAGTATTCATTTTTGCGTCTTTCAGATAGTTTTCGTATAATTTATTTATAAAGCCATTCTCCAGCTTGTAATCTGAAACATAACCGACGAGCTCCCTTAAATTTTCTGCTGTATTTTTTTGAAAGCATATCTGGGAAATCACATATCCCATTTTCTGTATTATTTTTTCGGTTATGCCTTTTGCCTGCTTGTGCAAATCGCCAAGCATTACCATATGCACCAACTTCTCCGCCTTCTTTGTCTTTTTGCCAAGCAAAGTGTAGACTATGTTCGTTGCGCAGTTTATCTCGTTCTCATTGCAAACGAGAAAATCTAAAGTTTTTGCTATTTTCCTTACCGAGCCTATGTCCCATTCGTGGTGGTCAAGCCATATCACGATATTGTTGTTCCTCTTGAAATTCCTCAGCATACTCAAGATGCCTGACAGGGAATCTTTATTAATGCCTATGTCGCTTATTATTATCGCGCTGTTATTGAGCATTTTGGTCTTTTCCACCAGGTCGGCTATTTCCTGCTTTCTGTAATCAGTAAAAAACATTGCATTAATGTTCTTCCTGTAGTTGCTTTCCACAATGCTTGCGCTTCCGATGCCGTCGAAGTCCTTCATATGGGTGATGCAGTTTATCTTTTTATTTTCAAGCAGGCTATGGAACTTTGGAAACAGATTCAGCGCTTTCAACTTCTCGGGCCTTATTTTCATTATCTTGTTCCTGCGGCTGGAAAAAAGGTTATCTGCTATATATATTAATTTATTTCTGCCTAATTTTGCCATTCAAATCATGCCTATTATGTATTAGGGTTTCAGCCTTTTCCGATCCCTTGGGAAGAGAGATGCCTCCCTTATATTCTTTTGCCCTGTCAGTTTCATGGTCAGCCTCTCGAGCCCTATGCTCCATCCTGCATGAGGCGGCGCCCCGCATCCCATTGCATTTGTATAGAATTCAAATTTCTTCGGATCCATGCCTCTCTCTCTGAGAACCTCTGCCAGCAACTCCTTTTCATGGATTCTCTGCGCCCCGCTCGAAATCTCAAGCCCCTTGTATATAAAATCAAACCCGTTGCAGAGCCTCGGGTCGTCTTTGTGGGGCATGGAATAGAACGCCCTTAGCGCCGTAGGAAAATCCTTTATTATCACCGCATCCCCTAATACGTTCGATATTTCTGCCTCTGCCTCCCTGTTGAAGTCGTCCCCGAACTCTATTTTTGTTCCTGATTCCTTCAATTTTTCAATCGCGGTCGAATACGTGACCGTGCTTATGCTCGGTATCCGCAGGTCGATGCCGAGAATCTCGAGAGACCTTTGGTTTCTCTGCTTCACATTGTTAAGTATGTCAATGAAGACCTCTGACAGAACCTGTATTGCATCGTTGTGGTCGCTGAACCCCATTTCAATGTCCATCTGCGTTATCTCTGTTAGATGGTAACTTGTGTTTGACTTCTCCGCCCTGAAAACAGGAGAAACTGCGAAAACCTTATCAATGCCTCCGATTACCGCGAGCTGCTTATAGAGCTGCGGGGACTGCGCGAGGTACGCCTTCTTATCAAAATAGTTTATGCTGAAAAGGTTCGCTCCTCCTTCTGTCGCCTCCTCTACTATGCAGGGCGTGCGTATCTCCTGGAAGCCCTTTAAAGAGAGGGAGTTCCTGAAAGAATCAAGTACCACGGACTGTATATCGAATATGGCGGTTGTCTCGATCCTGCGCAGGTCGATGTACCTAAAGTCAAGCCTCACATCCTGGTCTGCATCGACCTTTCCTGTCACCTCAAACGGTATCAATGAAGCAATAGGGTTCAAGTCTTTTATCTCTATGACCTGTATCTCGAACCCGTTTCTCGCCTCCTTATTTATTTTTAGCAGCCCCTTCAGCTGGACAACGCTTTCCTTTGGCAAATTCATCGCATCGATAACTGGCTTGTCTGTCGTCCCGGTCTTGCCTATCGCCTGCACAAGGCCTGTCTTGTCCCTGAGGATAAGAAACGTAATTTTTCCCAATGCCCTTACTTCGTGGACCCAGCCTGCAAGCACAACCTCCTTTCCGTCAAGGGATTCGTTCAGGTCTTTTATAAAATAATTTCTTAGCATATTATCTGCACGGCAAAACACAATTATGACGCGATGCGGCATCCTGTAAAATCAAAAAGCTTTATAAAAATAAAAATAAAAAAAGAAAAAAGAAAAACAACAATCAAAAATAAATCCTTAAGGCTTTGCGAGCGTAATCTGTATTGCGCTTACCTTTGAAGTCGATCCATCCTCATTTGTAAGCTGCTCTGACGCGGTTCTTATCGCAGTCTCCTTTATATCAGGCATGAACCTGTTCACGACAATCTCCTTTACGTCGACCGCTCTTGAAATCGCGTTTCCCCTTGCCTTTATCGTCACCTCCTTCATGCCATTGTTGAACTGCGTGACAACTGCCAAAACATAATTCATTGCTGGCTTCTTTCCGACATAGATTATGTTTTCCTCTCCCATGCTGTTTGTTTGGTTCTCTTGTTTGTTTTCTGACATTTTTTCACCTAATCGATTTCATCTCTTCTGAATATACTATGTTTGTTGCTTGAAATATTTAAAGCCATTATTCCAATTTTTAAGGCGTTCACTGATTTTAAGCCGTGAGCGTTAAATTAATATATCAGATAGGGCATAAATAAAATGCACATAACGCACCAGTAATCTAAATATAGGTTATTCATAAATAAAAATATAAATATTTGGTTTAAACTTAACAGTGGTAGAATGAATGAAATAAAGACTATAAACAGAGATACGAAAACAGCGCAGGAAAGCGAAAAATTGAAAAATGCATTTGATTTGTATTCCAAATTGAAAGGCACGATTTATGACACCCTGAGCCAAGGCGGGGACAAACATGTCCTTGACTGCATGATCTGCGTCTACACGGATTTTGGAGAATACCGCAAGCACAAGGACGTAGCTTATCTCAATAAGACAATCGAAAGCTCAAAAAGCCTTATTGCAATATTTGGCAGCGACGCGAAAAATAACAAAAATATGGAACTGGCAAGATTGTTTTCATCGATAACAATTAATGCACAGGAATTCATCGTTGAAGAAAATACAAAGGATAAAAACAATTATAAAACAATACTGCTGCT
>JAMCYJ010000002.1 GCA_023474155.1 Candidatus Martarchaeota archaeon
AGCAATGCTGCGGGACCGCATAAAAGAGGACATAGAAACATTTAAGGAAAACGAAAAAAACTATAAAGAACTTAAAAAGGAAAAAAACAAAATTAAGGAAAATATATTTGAAGAGGTCAGAAAATTCGAAGCTCTCATGTATTACAGAAAATTCAACGCCGCGACAAATGTCATGCGGGATTTAAGGAGGAATTCTGGCAGCGAGATTGAAGATAATCTCATTTATATATATGCTGGAGAGGATTTTGAAGACATGTACGCGCATGGTGTATGCAGGAGAATTATAAAAGGCATTGAAACAGGCCAAATTCCAGGAATCTACGACGAACTCGACGCACTAAGAATAGCCAAGGTCTTTAATTTTAATGGAGAGGAAGTTCATGACATCGCGCTCAAAACATATTTTTTTGAGCTTAAAAATAAAAATTACAGGACTGCATACAGCATAAGGAATGCCTATGGCCTTGGAGACGACGAAATACAGGAGGTGTTGCCAAAGGCTTACAGGGATAGCATAGTATTTATGAGGCAATGACAGAGGCAAAACGGCAAAACGCCTGCCCATCCCTTTCCTATTCCCTATCTGATAGGAAGCTATGAAAATAATACGGCGTTGCGCAGAAATTGAATTGCCGGGCAGGCTATATGCGGCCTGCCTAATTTACCAATTTATCAATTGCAGGATTGCTATTGCTTGGTTTTTTCAGCTCTGCGATTCAGAATGAGTGCTTTTTTATAGATAAAGTATTCGTTTGCCTGGATTTTTGCGCTTATTATTTCATTCGCGTTCTTCCTTGCTCTTATATCTTTCCTTAAGAGGCTAATCCGTCCAAGGTTCTTTTTTATTGAAATGTAGTCTGAGGAAAGCGCATCCATGTCCTTGAAATTAAATTTGAAAGACAGTCCGTAGGACGGTTTATTGATATTGAATTTGATTCCGTCATTCTTCTCTGCCTTAATCTCTTTATTTATCTTGCTGTATAATCTTGTTATATTCTTCGAGTCTTTTGCGATTTCCTCCTTGTTGTCTTTTATTTCATTTTTTTCTGATTTTATCTGCCTTAGAACATGGCCCGTGCGCAGGCTTGCGGCAAGAGGGGGTTTTATATGTCTATGAAGCAGAACTGAGACGGCCACCGCTGACAAGGATATGCCTACTGCAGCGCCCGCTACCTTGAAGAATTCTTTTATATTCTCGTTGCGCTTTGACGTGGTTTGGTTTTGGTCTTGCATGAAATCCATATGCAATTATTTATTAATTATTTATTAGTTAATTAATATTTAATTCTTAGTTTTAATTCCGATTCTAAAGTCCGTAAGGCATTATGATTTTAGGATTTGCTTTGGAATCTCGAACTTCTTTAACTCCCTGTCTGGAAACACCGTCCCCTGCGGCACGATTTTTACCTTTACGCCGATCGCGCCGTATTTCGGGTATGCGGTCGCCGTGCCGTACTTGACGAGCTTTGTCGTGTTTCCAGCCTTCGGCATGTAGCCTATGCTTTTTCTCATGACCTTCGCCCTTGCGCCCTTTGCCGCGAGCTTTCCGCTTATTATTATTTCCGCGCCGATCGCGCCGTTTTCAAGAATGCTCTTGAGCGTCTGCTGCACTATCTTCCTTGTGTTGAGCCCCCTTTCGAACTTGTCTGAGATGCTCTTTGCGACAAGCATCGGATCTAGAAGCCTGTTTTCTATCTTCATTATATTTATCTGAGGGTTTTCGACCTTGAATTTCTTTTTTATCGTGTCTGTCAGGATGTCCAGCGTCCTTCCGCCCCTGCCGATGACCCTTCCTGGATTCAGCACATAAACTATTATCCTTGTCAGGATCGGCGTCTTCTGTATGTCTACCCTCGAGAACCCCGCATTTGCAAGGGATTTGCTCAGGTACCTTGAAATGTTGTATTTAATTATTGAGTCTTCTATAAATTTCCTTTCTATCAAAATATCACTTGTTCTTCAATAAGCACTTATTGTTTTTTCGCCTCGGCGGGCTCATGCTTTTCCCGCGCTTGCAAAGGCGGCGCATTATCTGCCTGCTCTATCATTGCCGGCTTTTTGCCATTGCCTTGGTTTTCTTTGTTTTCAGTGGCAAGCGCTTCTGGTTTAACGTCTTGTTTCTGCTGCGCCTTTTCAATGTCGGCCGCGGCCTTCTTTTCGGCCTTTGCCTGCTGCTTGGCGGATTGCTTCTTCTTTGATTCGGTTTCCTTTATGCTCTGCTTCGGCTGGCTCTTTGCATTAAGCTTTATAGCCGCCTTCATTTTCCTGCTGATGCCCTGCTCCTCGCCTGTTCCTACGCCTATCTCGACCTTTGCCAGCTCGAGGTCACTTCTCCTCTGCTTTGCATATCCGTATCCGCCGCTGATGTAGAGTATTCCTTTCGGCGCCACTCTCCTTACTATGTTCGTCTTGTTCGCCGAGGCGTGCACGACAACCATTGCGTCGGGGTCGTATCCTTTATTTTCTGCGTTCGAAATCGCGCTTAATAGAACGTTCCTGACTATCTTGGAGCATTTCTTGGGCCACCTTCCCTTCTTTCCCTGAAGCTCGTGCCTTGACCCCATTCCCTTGTTGAACCTTGCATAGAGCATGGGCGTGGCTCCGCTCTCGACCTCCTCGAGCGCCTTGACAGCGCTTGCGGCATTCCTGTACCTTATCGCATTGCATACTATGCTCAGGTCCTTGAAGCTCGCGTTGATGTCCTTCCTGTACGCGAACACGAGGTCTTTTTTGTCCCTATTGAAAGAATATCTCATTAAAATGCACCATTATTTCTGCGACAGAGCCTTGCTTCCGCGTGTTGCTCCTATTCCAGGGGCGGAATGCACCACGCGCTTTGTCGTGTAGATAAAGTCCCCGAGCCTATGGCCTATCATTTCAGGCATTACCTCGAGCTGCTGGAATTCCTTCCCGTTGTGGACTGCGAATTTCATCCCTATCCAGGACGGCAGTATAACAGCCTCCCTGCACTGGGTCTTGACGACCTTGCCCTTTCCGTCCTTTTTGTACTTCTCGACTTTTTCCTTCAGGTTTTTGTAGTCTATTCCGTTCCTTTTTACAGACCTTCTCTGCCTTGACTTTATCAGCGTCAAAAAATCCTGCTGGGAAATCATGGCGATCTCCTCGCCTGTCATGCCTTTGAATATTTTCTTTTCAGCCATTTGATTACCTCTTTTTCCTGCCGACCCTCTTTGCGGCGATGTGGCCCACCTTTCTTCCAGGCGGCGCGTTCCTCGACGTCATGCTGCCCTTTCCTTTATGGTGCTGCTTGCCGCCGAACGGATGGTCCACTGGATTTGACTTGACTCCCCTATACGTCGGCCAGAGCTTGTTGGTCGCATGCTTTATGTAGAAATTCTTTCCTGCCTTTACAATAACCTGCTCTTTCCTGCCGCCGCTCGATATTATGCCGAGCTGCGCTCTGCAGTTGTTGCTCAGAGTTATGATTGACTTTGAAGGAAGCTGCACCTTTGCAAGGCTGTCTCCATGCATTATTATATATGCCGCAGCGCCCGCGGATCTGACGTATTTTCCTCCGTCCCCTGGAGCGGATTCTATATTGTATATCGGAATCCCTTCTGGTATGTCGGACAGGTTCATGACGCTGCCGAGAGACGGAATCCCCTTGTTTATATGGATTTTGTCGCCTATCTTTATGCCTTCAGGCGCAATAAGCGTGTCCTTTGAAAAATCGTCGTAAACGACCTGCATCACAATGCCTGTATGGCCTGTGTGGTTGAACAGGGAAACGACATTGCCCGATATTTTTGCCTTTGTGTTCTTGTAGTTGACATTCAGGTCATAGGTATTCGGGAGCTTCGTGTATACATTAGATCCCTTTCCCCGTCTTTGCATCTTCAGTTTTTTTCCCATTGTTTCACTTCTTTGTTTTTGATCCGCCTGCGCTTGCTCATGCCGATTATTATGCCTGCATTTATGCGATCTTAAGCTTTTCCGAGACATCGGTCGCCTTGAATCCGGGCGCAAGCTTTATGAACGCCTTTTTCAGATTGGTCGGCATGTTCGCTGTCCTTATCGACCTTACCTTGACATTGAACACTTTCTCGAACTCCTTTTTTATCTGGGTTTTGGTTGCCCTGCTGTCTGCGATATATGTAACGACATTTTCGCTTTCCACAAGCTTTACTGCCTTTTCAGTTGCCAAAGGGTATTTTAATATTGCCATTCAAATCATCTCGTTAATTTTAATTTTCTAAGTTAATCTCAATCCTTTAATTTTATTCATCCTGATTTTATTTTAAGCGCAAATCCTTGATATCCTGCTGTATGCTCTTTACGGCATTTTCACTCCATACGACTGCGCGCTTCGAATTTCCTCCCGGCACCAGCAGGTTCGCGGAAATTGTCTTTGTCGTGCATACGTCGACGCCAGCTATGTTCCTGCCTGATTTTAGTATGCCAGCATTGCCCGAGACTACGATAAGCACTGTCTTCTTGTACACATTCTGCTTTGACGACCTTCTCAATCCTTTTCTTATTTTCTTCTTCGTTTCAAGACTGCGCTGCAGGTTCAAAGCCTTTAGCGCTGCCACGACCTGCCTTGTCCTTGACAGGGTTTCGATGTCGTTGGTGACGACTATCGGCTTGTGCAAGGCGTTTACACAGGTGTATGAAATCGCGCTTGCAATCGCTTTCTGGTACTCTTTTTTGTTGATTCTCTCATTCAGTATTTTTTCTACCTTGTGCGGATGCGCCCTTCTTCCCTTTGTGGCTGATGGTATCCTCTTTACCTTTCCTTGCACTCCCCCGCCGAGCTTTTCCCTCGGTCTGATTGCGATTCCCATATGCCTTCCTGTCCTGTAGACATTCATTCGCCCGACGTAAACCGCCGAAGTCTCCATTCCTGCGAACTTGTACGAACCCTGAGGCTGCAGCAGATAGCTGTTTTCAGACGCGATAGCCCTCAATATAAGATCCGTCCTTACCTGCTCCTCGAACAGGCTCGGCAAATCGATAGGCTTCAAAACCTTGCCGTTTAAATCAAAAACATCAGCATTCATTGTTCCACTTTCAGTTTAATATTATTTCATTTATCTTCGGCTCATTCACGCCCCTTGTGTTCTTGTTTCTGAGGGTTTTCCTGATCCTGACAAGCCTTTTTGCAGGCCCCGGTATCGACCCCTCGATTATCATGTAATCGCTGTTTACGCTTCCGTAATTCCTGAATCCTTGCTTTTTGTCGAGCTTGTCAGAACTTATTTTCAAAAGCCTCTTGTTGTACTCTGTCCTGTAGTTGAAGCCGAGCTGCCCTGAATGGGGCACGGAATAAAGAACTCTTCCCATTCCGTACGATCCAAGGACCCCGACATGACGTATTTTCTGAGTTGCCTTATGGTCCAGCCTTGCAACATGGTGCCTTTTAATCGCGCTTGACCAGCCCTTTCCTTTTGAAATTGAAGTTACGTCGATGAATTCGCCGTTCTTGAACACGTCCACGGCCTTTACTTCCTTTCCGAGCAGGCCTGCGGCGATCTCGAATTTCTGCGCTGCGTCCTTTGCGATGATTTTCGCCTCAAACTTAACTGGTTTGTGCTGCTCGACAGAAGCTGTCTTTGGATATGCGACAAGCAGAGCGCTCACATCGCTGTAGTCTTTAATCTTGCCTTTGAAGGCTTCAAGCTTTGTTTCATTGTTTTCTATGTTTTTCATGCCGAGCTTTTTGCACAGCTCCGCGTTCAGCACCTCGTCAGAGGTCTCGAGGTATTTTGTTACGCTGTCTTTCTTGTAGAGCCTTATTCCATAAAGCTCTGTCTTAGGAATTTCTATTATCGTGCAAGCCCTATTGACTTCGAGGGATTTTGACGGAGACTCTGAATCATCAATAAGATTGAGCTGGCACATGCCTGCCTTGTATCCGACGATGTTGGACAGCCCAGGGACATCTGCGATTTTCCTGATGCTCCTGATTCTTGGCAGCCTTTTTCTCGCCCTTTTCCTTGGCCAATATTGTAATGAACCTCTTGTCATTGTATTGCACTTTTTATTGTTGTATTTTGTAAATCTTTAATCCTTTTTTAATGGATTGCGGCGAACATGCGCGCTTGAACAATGCATCGAATTCTTATTGATCCGCCTATAAAACCTAAAATTCAGGGTAGGCCAAACAAATTAACAGTACAAGAATGCGTACCTTAATTCAAAGATATTTAACTAAATCTGCATTAAAAATATTTAAATCTTTGTTAAATTTGCACAATGGCGCATGCCGTGCTTCACTGCATGCGTTTTACTGCCTGCATTATGTGTTTTATTATTAATAGACGATAATATAAAAATATTTTGCTTTTTTGCGTATATTCCTGTGTCCCTAATCAGGGCCTGCTTTTTTGGATGGCTGCGGCTTATGCCTGAAATTTTCATTTCCCTTCTTCCCTAAAGCCTGCACTTTATGTATCAGCTGAAGCTCGCGCAGTATCCCGTTCGTCGAGGCCTTCAGCGCGTTCAGGTCATCCGCATTCACTAAAATATCGAGAATAGAACTGCTTTCTTCTACCACGACCTCGCTTCTTTTGTAAGCCTTGTGTTTTTCAAGAATGCCTGTATACTTGATCTGACGCCCTGCCTTTGGTACTTTTATTCTCGAGGAATATTTTTTTTCGCTCATTTAAATCATAAAAATAGATTTTGGACTTGTACCCCTGCGCCTTCGATTCGGCATTTATCCTCAATTCGTTTATTCTTATTATGCCTTTCTCGCAGGTCTTGGAAACTATCGATATCTTGTCAAATCCCATAAACAGCGCGTACTTCATTAATTTTTCAGTATTCCTCCTGCCTCTTTTTACGATTATTGGGCTTTTAAAGACCTCGCTTATCTTGGGGTATAATGACGCGCCTGAATTCCTTGACGCTGTCGCAAGATTGCTTTTCATATTCCCCGGTATTTTTTTCCACTGCTTGTCAGGCCCCTTACTGCCCTCTGCTTCTGGGCTATGACATTCGAATATGCTTTGCTATTTTTTAGCGCGGGACTTGTTGAGTCGAGCAGGATTATTTCATAGAACTTTTCCTGCCCTGTCTGCCCGACGTAATAGGAATTCAAGACTTCATGGTTTACAAATTTCTTAGACGCCCTTTCCTCTGCGATCGCCTGCAGCGATTTTTGCCTTGAAAAAAATCTTCCGCTTTTCGAGGGCTTTCTTCCACCGTCGACAGTCTGCCTCTTTCTTTTTCCTGACTTCACTCTCACTCTTGCGACGATTATGCCTTCCTTTGCCTTGTATCCCAGCTCCCTCGCCCTTGCGATGTTCGTCGGTCGCTCTATCTTTGCGACAGAAGGCTCCGAGCTCCAGTTTATCCTGTTTTCCTTGACCTTGTCAGAATTGCTTTTGTATCCTTCTATAAACGTCTTCTTTACCTGCCTGTACAGACTCATAAATTCACCTAATTTGATTTATTAAAAATATCTGGATTTGATTTATAAACTTTAAACTTTATCTGCCTTATACTCTTATACAATTATTAATGTCCTCTTGGTTTGTCGAAAGTGATTAACTATTGAAAGTTTAGGCGCGCACATTATTAAATTAGTAGGATTTATTTAATTTTAGCCTAGATTTAAGCTGCGGCGCGATTGCCTGAAGTGAAAAAATCAACTGCTGCTTTCCCTGTCAGGCTCATGCAAATTTCAAAAACAAAACAATAATTAAATAAATGCCTATTAAGTATTAATTTATTAATTATTTTATTAATTATTTTATTAATTATTTATTCAATTAGTTATTAATTAGTTATTAATTAAATATATAAAATTAATTATAAATTATGATATCATGCCTGATGCAAACGATTTGCTTATATTCAAAAACAGGAATATAGGCAATGAAGTGAATAAAAAAAAAGAGGAGAGCGCAGGCAGTGCCGAAGCGGAGAATAAGGCGAAAAAAACAGGAGGGGGTACAAAGGCAAATAAAGAGAAAGAGACTTATAGCACATTTGCAAATGAGAGCGCGGCCGCAGGCAGCAGCAGCAAATACTGCTTCAACCACCCATGGAGATACGCATATGCAATATGTGATATATGCAAAAAGCCTTTCTGCTTCGAGGACATCGTCGAATACAAGCACAAGCACTATTGCTCCAGCGACATAGACAAGGTTTCAAAAACAGTCTACGAAACCAATTTCATAGAATACAGCAATTTGAGCTATGTTTCGATCATTTCATTTTTCCTGACATTCTTTGTATTCTCTTATTACGCGAATGAAGAGATTATATCGATAGTAGATAAAATTATCGCAAAGCAGATTTTACTGCCCGGCCTTTTTAACATGACATACGTTTTCCTTGCCGGCAGCTGCGCGCTTGTATTCCTACAGGTAGTGGCGGCGTTTTTAGTCCTCATAAGGGTTAAAAAAAGCTACATGCTAAGCATAGGCACCAGTATTTTGAGCATTCTGCTGTTCATGTACATTTACCTTAATTCGAATGCGTCTTATTATATATATATAGTTGGCACGACATTTCTCGCATTCATAACGCTTTTGGTATCCGCAAAGATGTATAAACGGGTTGACATCAAAAACGAGAATGAGAATGCAGTTGACGAGAGCAGCAAATTCAGCAACTGGATGGATGTGAGAACATTCTGAACAGCAGTGGATACGCTACGCGGTGCTCAATATGTCTCAAGTATCTTAGATACTTGATTCCTGACTTTAGTCAACCTATTGATTTCAACATACTCATTTGACTTATGTATACTGCTATTCTCAACTCCGTAAGATACAGTAGGTATTGAGATATCGGTAAATAGATTTGCGTCAAGCCCGCCAAAATAAGCATACAGCTTTTTCTGTTTTGTCACATCCCTGAACTTTTTTACCAGCCTTGATTTTGTATCAGTTACATAACTATTATGCGATGATGTAAACTCAAGTTTTGCACTTATGCCTATCTTCTTTGCTTCAGCATTAAAATATTTAATAAATTGCTGCTTTAATATTGCAAGATCCATCTCAGGGATGCATCTTAAGTCAAATCTTGCTTCAAGTGATCCTGGAATGAGGTTCTCCTTTATTCCTGAATTTATCATGGTTATACTAAATCTGTTATATACTTTTCTTTTTGGATCCCCATAAAACTTTGATTTTTTTGATTCAATCTTTTTTTGAAACTTGCTAATGCGGTCTAAAAATAGGAGCGCAATGCTGATTGCATTTTTGCCGAGGAATGGGAACCCTGCATGCACCTCAGTCCCTTTTATAAGTATTCTTCCAGAAGCTACCCCGCTTGCGCCTATTATTATCTTGTCTTCAGCATCAAGGACTATGACTGCATCACTTTTTATTTTTTCCCTTTTGTTTTGTATCAGCCATTTCAATCCGTCTGCAGAGCCTATTTCCTCATCGCATGTGATTATCAGCTCAATATTTACATTGCTTTTTATACTTTGGATTAATGAAAGTGCAATTGCTATGCCTGCTTTGTCGTCGCTAGCTCCTCTCCCAAATGCCTTGCCGCCAGATATAGTAAGTTTAAAAGGATCTGTTTTCCATTCCTGCCTGTTTACAGGTACAGTATCATAATGCGCATTTATCCCTATTGTTATCTCCTTTCCGAAATCAAACTCTGCTATAAGATTTGGCTTCTGCTTGCCTTCAGGTGAATATATATTAACATTACCTCCATTCTTCTCTGCAAACTGCTTTATAAAAGAGATTATTTCAGTATAGTTTTTTGCATCATTCGAATTTGTGTCATATTTAACAAGCTCTGCTAAAATTTCTAAGTCATTTAATTTTGCCATGTTTGCCCCCAATAAAATTTAATATTATATAATATGAAATAGGAAACCAATAAATAATATGCTGTTATGCGCACAGCATAAAAATACGGGGGAAAAATTAATGGCAGCATAGAAAGATATAATAGCTAAATTAGTTGGCTGATATCTGCTTGCGAATTATTTTTCGTTTGTTGAAGTAAGTGTTCTTTCCTGGTACCTTCCTCTTCTCTCTATCTTTTCAAGCCTCTTTATTATCTCGGGTGCTTTATTGTAACCCTTCTTATAAGCAGCCAAAAATGCAGCATACTGCTCATTGCTTATAGCCCTTTTCATAAGAAGCATGTCCACTGCCTTGTCCTCAATCATTTGAGACATATCTGCAAGTCCAAAATCAATTAGACTTATAGAATTTTTATCAACAAGTATATTCGCAGGGGTAAAATCTCCATGAACTATGCCTATGCCATGAAGGGCTGCAAGAGCTACTCCGATTTTGGCAAACAGGTTTTCATTTGCCTGCAAATTAGCCTTTCCTGCGCCGTTCGCGGCGCTTGTCTGCAGAATTGCTGATAGATTCTCGCCTCTGATTCTCTGCATGAATATCCTGTCCTTTTCAAGAAACAGCACTTTAGGGGCATTGACAACTTCTGACGCAACCGACAATATTTTTGCTTCTTTTTTTGTACGTTGATATCTTAGCATCTTGTCAAGGGATTCTTCTCGGTAATCCTTTACAGCTCTATGCTTTATTATTGCATCAATCCCGAGGAAACTGCTTGCATATATTACTGCTTCTGCGCCCTCATTCACTTTCCTATATTTTTGCATGCGCTGTCTATAGCTGCCATTTAATTTCAAATTTATCCGCCCTAAACTTTTGGTCTATTGTAGCTTCGCTTAAAGCATAATGATCGTTATTTTCTAGCATTTCAAGGCCCACAACTGCAATCATTGCGCCATTATCTGCATTAAACTGGTCAGAAGCTGCCCTGAATTTCACCCCGTGGGAATCTGCAATACTTTGGAGCATCTCATTTAATCTTTTATTTTGTGCAACACCCCCACAAAGTATAAGCTCCTTTTTGCCGAGCAGAAACAATGCGCGCTCAGTAGCCTCGCACAGCATGGAAAACATCGTTTCCTGGAATGAATAGGCTATATCAGGCAATTTTTCCTTTGCTAAAAGGTCTGTTGCATACTTTAGGATTCCTGTAAATGTAAAATCCATGCCTTTGACATTGTATGGCATTGCTATATATTTACCGCCTTCAGCCACCTTTGCCACTGATGAGCCCCAAGCAGGCAAAAGATTTGCGGACCTTGCAAAGTTGTCGAGCGCATTCCCTATTCCTATGTCAAGCGTTTCGCCATAGACATGGTAATGCCTAAAGGGTTTATTTATTATGCCAAGAATCTGGGAATTTCCACCGCTAACATACAACACAAGGGGATCATGCATATTGAACATAACCCGCGCAATCTCAATATGCGCTACAGAATGGTTTACAGGAAAAATAGGCTTGCCAAACTGCCTTGATATTGTTTTGGCTGCTATTTGGCCTATCCTTAAGCATGCTCCGATTCCAGGACCTTTTGTATATGCGACTGCGTCTATATCCTCAATGTTTATTTTAGATTCCGCAAGAGCATCTCTAATCAAGCTTGAAATATGCTTGGAATGAAATTCTGCGACCTTTGAAGGTATAATGCCCTTGTTGGAAATAGGGTACATCTTTCTCTTGTTTGAAAGGATTTTTCTGCCTTCTATAATTCCTGCTCCGATAGTATGCGCGCTGCTTTCAATGCCTAGTATTATCATATACATCCTTGATTTTAGTAATCAAAAATATAATCCGTAGAGAATATTAAAAAATCTACTTAAAAATCAGACGCAACAGAAAGGGCATAATATGCGATCATCTCCTGTATCTGTTGTTCTTGAATCCGCCTTGCCCGCTTGAGTAAAAGTTTCTGCCCCTTTGACGGCCGCCGGACCTGTCATTGCCGAATCTTCTTTCATTTCTTTTCATTTCAGGAATTGCGATGTCCTTGAACTTTGCAATATCAAGCTCTGCTTTTGAAATATTTACGTTTGCAAGTTTGCATATAGCGCGCTTCAGATGCTCCTCGTCCGGCTTGAATATCGTGAATGCCCTACCGTCCTTACCCATCCTTGCAGATCTTCCGACCCTATGCACATATGTACGGGGGTCTTCGGGCGCGTCAAAATTTATCACGTCGCTTACATCATTTATATCAAGCCCTCTTGCTGCAAGATTCGTTGAAATGAGAAATGTCGCATGCGTCTTGAACGCGTGGAGGGACTGCTCCCTTTTTGCCTGGCTCATGCCTCCATGCATGACTATTGCATTGTATTTCATAGAGCGCAGGAACTCGTGCACAAAGTCCGCCTCCCTCTGAGTTGACGTAAATATTATGCATTTCTTTGGATTGAACTTGTCTATGTATCCAAGCAGAGCTGAAAATTTTGATCTGCCGCCTGCAATGTAATAGCTGTGTGTTATTGTCGAAACAGTGATGCTCTCTTCCTTTCCAATGTTTATCCTCACAGCATCGAGTTTCATATATCTCCTTGCTATGCTGCTCAATTCAGGTGGAATTGTCGCAGAGAACAGCAGGGTCTGTCTTTTTTCATTTTCAGGCATCATGGATATTATTGATTCCACATCCTCGATAAATCCCATATCAAGCATCAAATCCGCCTCGTCAAGCACAAGGTGCTTTATTCTGTCAAGCTTCAATGCGCCCCTTTCAATAAGATCAAGCACCCTGCCTGGAGTGCCGATTACAATATCTATGCCGTTTCGCAGGTTCTGGACCTGCACGTTTATCGACGCGCCGCCGTAAACAACATTCGCCTTAATTCTGCTTCTCTGCGCAATGCTGTGCGCGACGGCATTGACCTGCAACGCAAGTTCCCTTGTAGGAACAAGGACTATTGCCTGGGGATAGCCGTGCTCTGTTATCATCTGCGCAATCGGTATCAAAAACGCCCCTGTTTTGCCGCTTCCTGTCTTTGATCTGACGATTATGTCCTTGTTGGACAGCACCGCGGGTATTGCGGATTCCTGCACTTCTGTCATTTCTGTAAAATTCATCGCATTAAGCGCATTTAATATTTCTGGCTTAAGATGAAGGTCGCTAAAATTTTTCATAAATTCACTTTGTTAAAAATTATATTTGAAAATTATATTTAGTTTTATTAAAAATAACTACACACTTAGAACAAGAGACTTGCGCAAAGCGCTATATCCGGCTGGTGCCTATGCGGATTATTCTTTTTCTTTGTATTTATATCCTGCTTAAATTTACGGGGTATAAACTTTTCCAATAAAATATTGGTACATTATGGTATTTAATTATTGCTGTTATTATTTTGCGTTTTTTGCCGGCGCAGGGTTTTGCCGTTAATTGCGCGCTCGCATCGCCTGCAATCACTCGGGCTCCACAACCACTGTTGTGCAGTTATCTGCTTTTATCAAGTTTCTCGAATGGTCTTTTATGTCTTTAATATCTATTTTGCCTATCTGCCTGATTATATTGTCTGAAAGATTAAAATCATTGAATGCGAGCCTGTCTGTAACTATTCCAGATGACATTGAAAGAGAATTCTCTTTCCTGAGTTTGTTTGATATTACAAAATTTCTCTTGCTGATTTCCAGTTCCTTCTCACTTATTTTGCCTGACTCCAATCTCCTAATTTGATTCAACATTATGTCCATAACCTCCTGCTTATTTTCCTTCAATGCCTGCGACGAGGCTGCGAGATAACTATAAGTCCCCATTAGGGTATATGTTGAATTTGAGGAATATGCCAGCCCTCTTTTTTCCCTTACCTCATTGAACAGGTTCTTGGAAAGTATATCAGATATAAGCATAAGGGATGCATATTCATTTATTTTCAATGGATCAAATGGCCCGAATCTCAAGCCAAGGGCTAGGATGACAGAATTTAGCCCTTCTTTGCACAAAGTTGTATTTGAAACAATATTGGGGTCTTCGACAGGCTTGCGCAGGTTCATAGAACCAGCCCTATCAAAATTAGAGAAGTATTTTTCAATAGCATGGATTGTCTTATCTGCATTCATTCCTCCATATACTGCCAGTGCCATATTTTTAGGGTTATAATATTTTTGATATGAACTTAGTATATCCTCCCTTGTCAGATTTTTTATTGTTTTTTCTGTACCTTGTATCGGATAGATTATAGGATTTTTATTATACAGCACCTGCAAAAAATGCTGCGCAAACATTGCCTCTGGATCATCATCGTACATGCGACTTTCAGATATTATTGTACCCCTCTCAAGTTCAAGCTCATGCTTTCTAATTTTGGAATTTATTATGATGTCAGACATTAATTCGAGCATTTCCACAGTGTAATCTTTGAATACTTTTGCCTCAAAAAGAGTGAGCTCATGCTCTGTAAATGCATTTAGATATGCGCCGATAGAATTATAATCATCAAATATCTGTATCGGCGTTCTTTTATCTGTACCTTTGAAAATCATATGCTCCAAAAAGTGCGCCGAGCCACATTTTTCCAGCTGATCATCAATCGACCCATATTTCACACCAAGAGCTATTCCTGAACTCTGTAGACCATTCACATGGACTGCAAACACCTCTAATCCGTTCCTTAAAAATGCATGTATAGCATCCTTGCCTTTATAAGCCTGTATGGCCATATGCTCACGATAAAGTTTAAGAATTCTTAATATTTAAGCATTATGTTATTATCAAACAGGTATTATCCAAACAGCAAAATTTTCAAAGTTAGTGACATCCTCCCGCCGCTAAAGCGTGCGGGCTTCCTCTGCATCGAAACGAGGCGGAGTATGTTCCTGATTCACTGGCGTAGTTTGCATTCCCTTTTGGAATGTAGAGACTACGCCTCCAGAGGCATTACGTCGGGAGTGCCCCTCCCTAGCTTTTTCAAGTATTGGTTTGCGATTTATGACTATTGCGGCATTCAAATCCCTGTCCCTCACCATTCCGCAGATATTGCAGTTGTATGTCCTGTCTTTCAAGGTCAGTATTTCCTTTCCTTCCTTTATATTATTGCAGTTGCTGCATTTCTGTGTCGTGTTTGCAGGGTCTACGAGACTTACTTTCATGCCGGCGCTTTCAGCCTTGTATGAAAGAATTTGCCTGAATTTTGACCATGACGCCTCCCCGATCGATCTTGCGAGTTTGTGGTTCTTCATCATGTTCTTTGGTTTCAGCGCCTCCATTTTAAATAAAGTATACTTGTCAGAATTTACCATTTTTGCAGTTTCCTTTTGAATAAAGTCATTATTCTGATTATTTACATCTGCCCATGCTTCCTGAAGTTTTACGACTGCCTTTTGCCTGTTCCTTGTATATTTATCTCTCCCCTGTTTCTTTGCAAGGACATCTTTCTTTGCGATTATCCTCTGCCAACGGGCAATTTTGAACTGTTTGTTTCTCGCGAACTTCGGCTTTTCTATGGAAGTTCCGTCAGAAAGCACCGCGAATGTTTTCAGCCCCATATCAATTCCGATAGAGTTATTATCCTTTATTTCTGGGATTTCGGTTTCAGTTTCAACGGAGAAGATCGCGAAATATTCCCCTGCCTCCCTCTTTATCGAAAGTGTCTTGATTCGCCCTTCTATAGCCCTATGAAGTTCAATCCTCATCGTTCCTATTCTAGAGACTCTGAGGCGAACTCCCTTCTTTATTCTTTCTATTTTGAATGAACCATTGTCCTGCGGATAAGTCAATGACTTATACCTGTCCCTAGACTTGAAACGCGGGAATCCCTTTTTGGGCTTCCCTTCTCTGCATCTGTCAAAGAAGTTTTGGTACGCCTTTAGAAGCCTGTATTCTATTTCGCATCTTGTCTGCGAGTATAGTTTCAGGTATCTTTTGTCTTCTTGAATTATTTCTCTGACGAATTTATTGAATTGCGCCATTGAAACTTTTATCTTTCCGTCCCGATAGGATGCAATCGACTTCTCGAGAATCCTGTTGTAGAACTGCTGCGCAAGAATCAGTCTTTCATTTATCTCCTTCTGCCTTGCGGCGTCAGGATATATCCTGAATTTATATGCCATTGCGGACTTCATTATACGACCTCGTTTGACACATTATATATTTATCTACATAATTATATATAAAGCTATCTGCATAATACTTTATGACTGCGGTTCGCTTTCATCCCACCCATGAATGATGTGGGATTTCCCGCTCACGTTTTTAAAATCTAAAAGTAAAAATACATGGGAGTCGCTGCCGGAAAAATTCCGGCCATTGCTTAATAGGATAAAATAATTGTAAGTAGCAAACTTGGAGAACAGAAAGGGGCAAGCGTTTGCAGAAGCATAGATAATGCGCTTATGATCGCAGATAACTCTAATGGGCATGTGTACTGCATAGGCGGGGCGGGATTATTTTATCACATGCTGCCTTTATCCCAGACTCTGCATATATCATGGATAAAAAATAGTTATATAGGAAATACATATTTCCCAGCTATAGATTTCAGCCAATGGATTGAAAAAGAAAGAAAGGAATTTGATGAATTCACTTATGTGCATTACCTTAGAAAAACCATTGATTGAATAGCTTATCACGGCTTAAGTAAATATATATTTCTGTAAACTTTTTTTCCATTTTTAAGGCCGTAAAGGGTAAAGGACACTTTCGGCTTGAACTTGCGCAATGACATGAAGGCGGATGTGGCCTTTTTGTCACTTGTATATACGTCAAGCCCGTTTTTTGATTTTTCAATTTTTGTAATGAATCCATTCCCGGCCTCTATATACTTGGTGAGATTGCTGGCTATTTTTTCAAGCCTGCTCATCTCCTTTTCATGGAACTCATTACCGCTTACTCTTAGCTGCACAAGCGCCTCATAATAGCCTGAATGCCTCCTATAGCACTGGTCGCACATTGATTTTTTAATTGAAAATAGAATATGCTTCTCAAAGCGGACTTTTTCGCCATTCTTGAAAATTGAGAATTGCGCATTTATGATGCTTTTGTCAAAGTCTACTGCCTTGATTTTCACAAAGCTCTTTTTAAGCAGTTTTTGCAGTATCGCAGACAATGAAAGCTTATCTAGCTTTGCATAGCCTTGGTTCGTCTTTATTTTGCCGCAGTCCTTGCACTGCGTGATTTCAGCGGATTCTGAAACTTCTGCATTTATTTTTTTTATCGTGCATGTTTCGCAAAACTCGCCTATGAACCTGTTTTCATTGCTGTTTCTATTGCATGTGGGGCAGTATTTCATGTTCACACCTAAATCTAATAAAATGTATTCTGCGGGCTGTTTTGGCATTGCTGATAACTAAAGCGGTCAACTGAAATGCCTGCTTAGTATTGCACTGTATGCAGGCCTTGTTATAAGGATCCCCAAAATCGCACCGAGTATAGCAGACTCTGAAAAACCTATCATTGTCACCAGCGAGGTTGAGAAGAACAGAGGAAGCATCGAAATAACCAAAAGCGCCGCATCTGCGTAGACTATGTAAAATGCCTTTCCAAGCACCACATCGCTGTGCTGCTGGCGGCTTTCCTTTGACAAAAGCTCGTCTGTTATTATTATCTGTGCGTCTATTCCTGTTCCGACAACCGCGATCATGCCTGCAATAGCAGACAAATCAATCGTACCTATCAAACCTATAACTGAAATTATTATAAATAGCTCCATCAGAGTGGTAAGCAGTATCGGCAGGATAAGAAACAGTTTCACATATCTGACTACAATGAAGATCGAAATTAAGATTACCGATGCAATCAATGCGATCGCGCTGTAAAACAGGAAATGCTTCCCAAGGGTCGGCGGAGTTATTTGCTGCGATTCGTAGAAAATAGGCACAGGTAATGCCCCGCCAGTAAGAATGCTTGATATTGTCTTCGCCTCCTGTTGGGAGTAATTTGCCTGCTGGGTTGGGGTTAATGATACTGGTGAGGATCCTGAAATCTGGTAGCTTTCGCTTATACTCCCATTTGTTATTGAAGGATTAAGCAGAGGAGATGAAAGCAGCCCGACAGCAGGCCATGTATTTATCAATGTTTCATTAGGGGATATTGCAGAATATTGCGGGGTCATATTTTCGTTTGTTTCAAATTTCAGGGTGTAATTTTTTGCCTGCAGGAAACTTACGAGGCTTTTGTTTAGATTATCACTTAATATCACTGTTGTATAATTGCCTTTTTCCACTATGGATTCCGCATTTGCGATGCTTTGATTTGAATTTGAAACAGAAACCACAGGTATCGTCCTATCCCCAAAAACAAGAGTATTCCTCATTATCTGCAGCGACTGCGGGCCTGAAAGTCCGATACTTGTGTTTGATAGAATCGACGAATTGATAAGTACTATCGCGGAGCTTGGCCTATCCAAAAACATGTAAAGAGGCTTATTCGCCTGCCCGAAAACGATTTTTGAAAAGTTCTTTGCTGCGGACTGGGTTATATAAAAAGAGACTATCCATTGAGTGCTGTTGTTTGTCGCCTGGGTAAATGAGCCTATGCTGCCTTTTAATATGTCACTGCCATTTACGGCCTCTTTTCCATTCACTATTCCCTCAAAGCTGCCCTGGCTGTCAATAATGCTTATTGTCTGATTCACTTCTTTCTTTGATATTGTCGGGAGAAGAACATACGCCTCTGAATTCCCTACTCCCTCAACAGTAACCTGTTTCAACCCGAATGTTGACAGTCTCTGGTTCAACAAAGAAATTAATGAGCTCATTGTTGTTGCATTAACGCTATGCTCCAGTCTTACGTTTATTTGCGTGCCCCCTATAAATTCGATTCCGAAATGCAATCCATAATGGATGTCGAGAGCCAAAAGCACAGCGAATATTAATATTAAACTCAGTATGCGCTTATCTTTCAGATAACTTAATAACTTAGACATTTTGATAGCACCAGATAGGGTTGTTGTATGTTTTGGAGGATATTTTTATCCTATTTATTGTATTGCGAGCGATAATTTTTAATTATTTTTTGTTTTAGGCAATAATTGTTTTTAATTTATTATTTTTAAATTGTTAATTTATTAAAAAGGATAGGCTAAAATAGGGACCGTTTAATAATAGGCAATCGCCTGCAAAAACCTGCAAAAAGCATAAATATCAAAATAGCCCATCAGTATAATATATTAATAATAAATGGGGGTTACATGATGGAATGCATTAACAAATATATTTATTTTGATAAAAAAACAGTATACTGCCATGCAAAATCAATTCTTAAATTTTTGACTGGAGAAAAACTTCCGGATATGGATTATTTTTTAATGGATTTTACAAAGTATGCAGACTCTGTCGCGCAATATTATTACAGTTTAGACAGCAATAAAACAGATCTGGTATATTTCAACAGAGAAAAAATCAGTAAAGATACCTTTGATGACACTGTCCTACTAGGCGCAATAGTGCATGAGGGAACGCATGCAATCCAAAAAAAGCGCGATATCCTATTTACTTTTGACATGTGCAAAAATTTAGAAACCATAAATAATGGAATTATAGAGGCTGCAGCATATTATAACGGCAGCATTGCAATGGCATCCGGTACAGATAAAGTTAAGCCGGACAAATACTCTAATAATAACAATATGGAAAGCGATGAAAACCGCGCAAAGACCTTACATTTATTATTGAAACAATTAATAACTGGAAACTCTTTCGATATAAATCTCCCAAAAATAATTATAGACAATATAAATTCAAGGAATTTTAAAAATGATGTGTATAACAAAGCTGGAGAAACGGACATTCGCTTAAAGAGCATCAGCATTTCGATTGCTCTTGCAGCCTTAATTAAAGAGGACTTTGATATTAAGAAAACAGCGCGATTCCTGTTGCGCAAAACAGATTCTGTATTTGGGGATTTGGAGAGCTTAAACGAAACGCAAAACGCATTGAAAATCAAAAAAACATTTGATAAAATTGAACGGATTAATATAGATACATTTAAAGGAACTGCCTGCTCAAGAGAAAACTATGGAGCACATAAAAACGAGCTAATACAAGCGTATCATAAATTTATTAAGGGCATGCCCGGCAAGATAAACAAACATTATTGTAAATGATTAAATAAATTGTTAGTTTAATTAAATTTAATAAGGAGCCTGATGCCATATGAAAAATAGAATAAAGAACAAAAAAACACCTGTTATGAAAAAGAAGGAGTTGAGAGGTTACGCTAGAATGGATGCAGAAAAACTTAATCCGCTGCAACAGCAGTTTGAGAAGCTAGTATATTCCGGAAATATTTACCTTGCTGCAAAATTTGGAGAGGATAATCTGCTTTCTGACGACTACAAGAAAAACATTGCTGCAAAGGCGGCTGAAAAAATCATAACGCGCATAAAAGAAAACAATAACGATGACGAAACTCCAGCAGAATACGCGCCTGAAATTTTGGCATTGTTCAAATGCGATAATAATCTGATTACAGAATATGCAAATATTGCCTGCAAGCACTATGTTGAAACCCGAGAGAGATTTTCAGAATTGGCTTATGCTTATTACAAAGTGGCAAGAATAGGGAAGACTTATGGATTAAGCAAGGATCAATTTATACCTTTTGCAAGAAATGCATATACCAATGCGATGAAACCGAAAAGTAAAATTATCCTTGTAGGATTTTGGCCAAAATTTGCAGAAAATGTAGCAATAGAATTTGAATTAGGGGACAGTTATATTTCAAAGGCAAGAAAAAAATTTTTAGATGAAATAAAAGAGGAGAGCCAAAGAATGGAGAAATATTAATTAATAGGGGTATAATGCTAAAAATAGAAAATGAGGGAATGGATGGAATGCAATTTGAAAGACTGCTTAGAAAAAGTGAAAATAAGCTTTTAAAGAGTTTTGAGGACCTTATCAAAATCGGAAAATTTGGGGCGGCAGATTTATACGCGCATGCTTTCGGCATAGAAAAAGATGCAAGAAAAAAGATAATAAAAAATGCTTACAACAGCTCTTTAAACTTCATAAATTCAATAATTGAAAAAGAGCCTGCAAACAATTTTAAAATTTCAGAAATCAATGAAAAGCTCAAGTTTTCAAAAGACCTTTCAAAATACTATGCCTTTTTAGACAGAGAAAAACTGGATCAAACAATGAATGGGGTCTTTAATTTTTTCTATGAACAACGGGATTATTTAGAGGCATGCAACAGTGCCTCGAATCCAGAACTAAGCAGAAAGGCATTTGCAGAGTACAGCAAAAAGATACTTAACAGATTATCTTAATATTCTGGATTTATTTTAATAATATATTTTTTATTATTAAGGTGGAAAAATGGAAAAAAAGTGCAGAAAAATCTGTGTTGTTGGATTTGAAAAATATCTAAGAGACCAGCAGGAAGAGGAAAAACTTGCGCATAAAAAAGATGAAATACGTAAGACAATCAGGGAAATCGCAAAAAAAGAGGGCAAAGAATGGAAACTTGATAAAAATAAGAATGAAATATGGCGCTTTATAGGGGCGATTTCAAACGATTTAAATGAAATTACAGAGGATTCAATTAAGAATGCCGCAATAAATTACTGCAACAACAACATAGAAAAGATGGATAAAAAATGGCTTGTGCCATATGCAGAATACACAGGAGTGATCGCAGAGATATTGGGCCTTGATGAAGCATTAAAAAGAAATATTTGCGAGGCTGTTGCAAGATACATATGAGAAAGGGCTTGAGGCAAGACTTGGCAAATATCCGGGCATTCTGTTTTGTATTGAGGATTAGGAGAAAGAAAGTCCAGTTATTAGCCTGATTTTATAGATTTGCGCAGCCATTAGAAAGAAGCATGGCGCGCTAAACAACAATTTTAGACGATTGACTTTGACTGCGCAATGCTTAAATATCATAAAAACCTATAAACAATAAAAGAAAAATTTGAGGTGTATCCTGATGGAATACGAAAATAAAAAACAAGAATTTTTAGACGGATTGAATAGAAGAAACAATAAACAGAGACAAATAAAAGCTGCCTTTAAAAAAGTCTTGACATGGACGGCCATCGGCACAGGCATAGTTGTATTGGGCATGAGGGTTTGGCTTCTGGATAATTCCCTTACCAAATTGACTTATAAAAATCTTGCAGCAATATCAGAAAAAAGAAGCATTAAAAAAGAAATACTACAGACAAAGGAAGACATCATGTTAAGGGAGAATAAGCTAAACATATTTGAAAATAAAAAGAAATATTTCGGGATTTCAACGCCTTCAGGAATTGTAAAGAAGGAGGAGATGAAACTTTCTACAGACCAAAATAAATTAACAAAGTACCAAAGAATTGAAAACAGCCTTAATAAATCCAAAAGCTATTGGTGATAAAGCAGCAAATTTATAAATTTATTAAAAGGTGGCATTGTGGGCATTGGAATTGAAAAGGAATGCAGTGAAATTAAATTGAAAAAGGAGATACAAGAATTTGTCAACAAATCCGTTAGGGGATTACGGCATAAAGAAATTAATGTAAACCAGTTAAAGGTCAAGGAAGCATTGGCGGGTTTTAGATCAGAATCGATAAAAAATTGCGAGGATATCGCATGCGAACTGCTTTATGCCATAGAATACTGCAGGCTTGATAAAACAGTAAATCCCATTAAAAAAGCAAATTACCACTTAAAAAGTGCTTTTTTAAATGAGCTGTTCAATCACGGCAAAAAAAATATAAAAAATGAAGCCGATAAAGCCTGCGGATTAGTCATAAACGCGCTGAAAGACGAACAAAATATAAAATCAAGAAATAATTTGCGTTTGTTTGCAAAGGCAATAGTGGCAAGATTCGGACTGCCTAAATACTTGATGGAAACACTTAAAGACGAAGAAAAGTATAGCACCAAAAATTTAATCAGACGGGAATAAAATATAGGGATTACGGGAATCGGGATTAAAGATCAAAAATTTAAACGCTAAGCGGAAAATGAACAAAAATAAAGACGCAGCAGGCTGTATAATTATTGTTAACGATAGGAAAAACACTGCCCTCGTTACTGAATTTGGGTTTAAGGAAGATACCCAAAATATTACAGAGCTGCATTAAGAAACGATGGGTGCAAATTCGGCATGGGCTTAGGAGAGGACGGCGGGAAAAGATAAAAATTGAGGATTTTGAAAGAGATCGAATTTTACCATTCAGGTACAGGGCTCAATTTTTCAGTGATTTATTTTAGAATTTTACAAAAACTAATTGGGAATAATTTATGACAATTAAAAAATCTGAGATAAGGCAGATGCCTAAAATTGACCTGCATCGCCATCTTGACGGCGACGTAAACGCGAAGACTATATTTAATCTTGCGAGAATAAACAAGACGCCCCTTCCTGCTGACAACAGCAGAGACCTTGCCGCCTACTTTAAAAATCTTAAAAATACAGGGCTTGCGAATTTATTTCGTGACGGGTTCGGCCTCGTGACTTCACTGATGCAAACACCAGAGAATCTAGCAACAGTGGCATACGAAGAAGTAAGGAATCTTTTTAAGGACAATATAATATACGCAGAAATCCAGTTCGCCCCGCAGTATCATACCGGGGAATCAGTTTATTATAACCACGGAAAAAGAAGCCGAAAAAACAGCTACGAAGAGATAATAAAAAGCGTGTGGCTCGGATTAAAGCAGGGAGAGCGTGATTTTGGGGTTAAGACAAATATAATCGTTGACATAGGCAGAGAGGCAACCTCAGAAATCGGAATTGAAGTAGCAAAGGCGGCTATAAAATGCATACGATACAATGTCGTGGCTCTTGGCCTTGCGACAGACGAAGCCGATTTCCCCCCAGAGCGGCATAAGCAGGCATTTCAGCTTACATTCGATACCGAGCTTAGGCGCTCAGTTCATGCAGGGGAGTTCGGCAACCAACTGCACAAGAATATTCTTACTTCAATAAATGATCTTAAGGCAGACAGACTTGGCCATGCAAGAATAGTCTCGCAGCATGAAGATTTATTGCAAAAAATCAAGGAAAATAATGTAGGGATAGAGTCCTGCCCGGAATCAAATATATTCACAAACCTTATAAAATCAAGGCACGAAATAGGCATTAAGAAACTACTTGAAGAAGATGTGCGCATAAGCATAAATTCAGACGATCCTGCTATGTTCGGATACACCCTTACGGACACTATTTATAGGCTGTGTAAAGAAGAAGCATGGCTTGATGCGAAGGGAATAAGAAAACTGCAGATTAATGCTGCATTGAGTTCATTTTTAAAGCAGGAGGAGAAAAAGGCACTGGTTGGATGGATAAATAGAGAGTATAATATAGATGGGAGCTGGAATGAACAAACTGATTGAACTTAAAAAGTACCAGATAGAGCTTGTCTTGGCCGCAGAAGAAGCGATGAAGAACGCGTACAACCCATATTCTAAATTTTATGCCGGCGCGGCACTGCTAACCAACGGTAATAAAATAATAACCGGTGCAAATTTTGAAAATGCGTCTTACGGGCTGACTATCTGCGCGGAGCGCTCCGCGCTTGTACATGCGAATGCGCATAGCCATAGGCAGTTCAAAGCGATTGCAGTAATAACAAGCGGTGAAAACTTCAAAGTCGAACAGCCAAGCATGCCCTGCGGGGCGTGCAGGCAAATGCTTTTCGAAGCGTCGCAGGTTTCAGGCAATGATTTTGAGGCTATCTTCTCGGATACAGACAAAACAAGGATTATTATAAAAAGGATAAGCCAGCTCTTGCCAAACGCATTCGGGCCAAGGAATCTGGGCATAGACTTGAAGAAATACAGGCGCTGACTGGCACCCTTCCTATTCAACCGGCTGGGGCTTCTTTTGTAAATACGCGGTAAACCGCCCATCACTGAATAGGGTTTTCTCTATGCAGAGTTAAAAATCAGGCCGAATACTTTTCTGCGTATTCCCCCAAAACAGGAATAAGTATCTTTTTGCCTTTAGCACCCATGTATCCTATGTAAATAGCATAGATCCATATAAAAAAGGCGAGGATGCCCAAAAATGGAATAAAGGAAAGTATAGTTATTGCAATGCCTAAAAATATCGCCTGCAATGCATGGAACCTGTTGTTTTTGTCCTTATTTGACATTATGAATACGATAAGCCCTGAAACCCATGTAAAAAAGTATGCGATGAATACAATCGTCTTGAATTCCGATGCCTTGCCTTTTGGTTCCGCGTTTTTGCCAGCCATGATACCAAAATATAGTTGGATACCCAAATATTTAAATGGGATAGTTTTAATCAAGGCGAGCGCGAAAGCCCGCGCGCCTTAGCGGCGGGAAGATGCCCCTGCCATAAAAAGGTCCTTCCAGCATTCTATTCTATTTCTAGAGGTATAAAAATTATCCGCCTATAGGATTATCTTATAATAAGATAATTAATATAATTATTTGCGCTTGAATGCTGCTGCAACGCCTTCCTGCACTATTTTTTTAGCGTTAAAAAGCAGGACATCGGATTCCTCTTTTATGCCAAAATCTGATCTGGAGAATAAAACCCATTTTATCTGCTTTTTTGTTTTTATGGCTTTTGAGGATTTTTTAAGGCGCTCCAGCTCTTTTGCGCCGACACTTTTTGCGCTCCATTTGCATTCGCCTATATACAGATTGGAGTCTGTCTCGATAACAAGATCTATTTCGCGCTGCTCGTATTCGCCTTTTTCTATTTCCACGCTTCCCCACCATTTATTAACTTTAAGTATCCTCTCGCCGTTTTTTTGGAGAAATAATGATAGGAAATCCGCGCAGAGCAATTCAAACCTTTTGCTGACAAAAACATCTATTTCTACGCTTGACGGCGGATGCATTTTACCATAGACATTAGCAAACCAAAAAGCAAGCAAATTGTCATCAATTAGGTAGAGGCCTTTTTTGCTTTTGATCGGATTTTGCCCGAACGGCACTATCCTGCGTATTAATTTAAAATCGCGTTGAAGCGCCATAATATATTTTGACAGCGTTGTCTGCGCTATTCCTATTTTGCCTGCTATTTCTCCTATGGAAACCGAGCCATAGCCGATCGCTTCCAGAATAGAGAAATATTTTTTGTACGCAGAACCGAATTCCTGCCTGAGTATATCCTGGCCCTCATCGTTGAGTTGGCCGAGCCCGAAGAAAAAAGAATTTACGGCATCGATATTGCCTCGCAGCGACTGTTTTTGCATTAATTCATAGTAATAGGGGATGCCGCCGAAAATACAATAATTCCTAATAGCCTCTACAGGATCTAATATATTCAGGCTTTCTTGCTGGATTTTCCAGATAATCCCTTGCTCGAGGGGCCTTAACACTATTTTGAGGGACGCCCTGTTGAACAATGGCGCTTTCTGCTTAGTAAATATCTTATCCATCATGCCAGTGTAGGATCCTGAAAAAAATAATACCTTGTCTGTTTTATCTTTATAAACATCCCAAAGCCGCTGCAATTCAAAAGGTATCGATGGATTTACCTCTAAAAAATTCGGAAATTCATCGACATACAGCAAACGGAACTTTGACTTGGTAAAAAAATATTCAAACGCATCTTTAACAGAATTAAAAATGGGCTTATAACCGTCCGCTAAAACTTCTGCAAGATCCGCGGCAACCTGTTTTTCTTCCTTAGGGACAATGAACGACGTTAAGCCCCGCCTTGTTTTTAGGAATTCATCCACCAGCCTGCTCTTGCCAATTCTGCGCCTGCCGGTTATGATTACCATTGATGATGCAGGCTGTTTCAGCGCATTGCCCAAAGCAGAAAGCTCTTTCTCGCGATCATAGAATTTCAAATTATCCACCTATAGGATTATCTTATAATAGGATAATTATTTAAATATTTTCTTAAAATGCCTGCGCAGACGATCCCCGCGGCGAGCGCAAGCTCAACGCTCTTCAAAATAAGAGACCGCTGCCATTTTTATCCCTGCAAGAAGGAAAACTTAAACGCGCCTAGCGGAAACACTGCACGCCTTTGCTGGCAGTTTGTTTATATTAACGGTTTCAATGCAACGCTTGCGCTGTTAAGCATATACCTGCCGCTAAATTTTAGCCGATCAGTGTTTTTTAAAAGAACATTTAAATACCTTTATGTTGTAATTAATATTTACTTTTGATATTCGGCACATGCCGGCGCTGCTGGAGATGGTGCGGGATTATTGTCAGTATTAATTAATTGATTATTCACTACCGATTGTCTTTAATGTAACTTTGATCCTTATCCTGACGGCACGCGCAACGGGCCTTGCGCCGCTGGATGAAAATTTCGGATGCAAGGTTACAGGATTCAACCGTCATATTTATTGTTTTATTGGCATTGCGCAATACGCATGCTTTTGTTGTATTAATTGTTTTGTGATATCCCGCGCTTGCGGGATTGATTGGAAAGGAAGAAGATTGAGTAAAATCATCAGAAAATTTAAACCACCTAGGGAATGGCTAGGCTATAGCTGCGATGAAGGCCGCGGCAAGCTGCGAAAAGCCTTGGGTAGCCGCAAGTCGGGCTTTGAACCAAGGATTGCTGAATTATATGCGCAAGCATAAGCACACCCGGGGAATTGAAATATCTTAGTACCCGGAGGAAAAGAAAGCGAAAGCGATGCAGTGAGTAATGTGAATGAAAACTGCGGAGGGCAAACCGAATCCCTGCTTGCAAAAGCAGGGAGATGTGGGCAACTGCTTATCCAGAACATGAGCCGAATCTGCTGGAAAACAGAGTCATAGAGAGTAACAGCCTCGTAGGCGAAGTGCTTCTGGAATTGGTTGCAGAGAGTAATTCTGGACGGTTATTCAGAATGAACATGGTGTCATTTAACACTAACCCTAAATATAGGCTATAGACCGATAGCGAACAAGTAGCGCGAGCAAAAGCTGAAAAGAACCTGCAACTGCAGGATTGAAAAGATCTGAAACTAGGTGGTGACACGAAGGCGGGGCATGAAAGAGTCGATGGGTGCCGAAGCGGGAATTCGAGAGGATTCAGCGAGGCGCCCGGATCAGTGTCCCGTCATTCTTCTTGAAGCAAGAACCAGGGAGTGCATTTATATGGCAAGGAGAAATCCGGAGCGAAAGCAAGAGCCGAAGAGGCAGGGTATGAAAATGCCCAAGTCATATATATGCGACCCGAAGCCGCTGTGATCTACGCGCGACCAGGACGAAGTTAAGTTAACACTTAATGGAGGTCCGCAACCTGTCATGGCATGTCCTGTTGGGTGAGTTGCGTGTAGCGGCGATATACCATTCGAACGCGGCAATAGCGGGTCCCTTCTGAAGTATCTTTAGGATAGCCTTGGACGAGCTTGCATGTGAGGTAGAGCACTGAATAGGGATAACCCGGCGTGAGTCGGGCTCGCTTATCAAACTCCGAATACACATGCTGCGTAGACTCCGGGAGTCGGCCACGCTGGGTAAGCTAGCGCGGCGAGACTACAAAGATAGTGACTGAGGTTAAGGCCCCAAAATCCTAATTAAGTGTCTTGAAATCTGGAATTTCCATAGACAGCTGGGAGGTAGGCTCAGAAGCAGCCATCCTTTAAAAAACGCGTAATAGCGTACCAGTCAAGGAAGTTCTGGGTGAAGATATACGGGGCTAAATTAGGTGCCGAGACCCCAGAGTGCGCAAGCACTGGTAAGAAGGCATGTGGCACGGCTAGAAGCATGTTTGAAAAGACATGTGGACCGTGCCTCAGAGAAAATCCTGGTATTAGTAATAGCATATATGGGTGAGAATCCCATACGCCGGAAGCACAAGGTTTTCTTCGCAACGCTCGTCAGCGGAGAATTAGGCGATCCTAAGCCGGATGCCAAACACAAAACCGGCAAAAGGGAAGCTGGTTAATATTCCAGCCCTTGACATGTAGGAATAATGGCAACAAATGGTAGATTTCTGACATTTGGGGATAGGCTTGCAAATAAGTGCAAATGGCTGCGGAGTTTCGTTATGAAGAGAAGCAGCTAAATGAACCAAAATAGCTGATTTCCTGAGTCCGTGAAAAAGGAATCTACAACGATCATGTCAATCCGTACCTAGATCTAGTACAAGTGCTGCTGGGTTAAGAGCCCAAGGCGTGACAGAATAACCAATGTTAAGGAACTCGGCAAAATAGTGGTGTAAGTTTTCGATAAACCATGTCTGCGGATAGGATTCGCAGATATCATTTACTAGGGAACAGCGACTGTTTAGTTAAAACACAACTCACTGCAAGTGCGAAAGCATGAGCACAGTGGGTGACGCCTGCTCACCACTAGTACGTGAACGCCCGTTTCAACGGGAATAAGCGCTAGTAAAGAGCGGGAGTAACTCTGACTCTCTTGAGGTAGCGTAATACCTCGTCACTTAATAGGTGACTTGCATGAATGGCGTAACGACTGTTCCACTGTCTCAACATTGGATCTGATGAACTTACTACGTGGTGAATATGCCACGATCCCTCAGTGGGAAATGAAGTCTCCATGAAGCTTGACTATAGCCTGTTGCTGCTATAAAGTATGTTATACATAGCGTAAGTGGGAGCGTCGACGCCCGGGCTGCGGCCTTGGCTGAGCAACAATGTAACACCACTTTTAATGTACTTCGTAGCTTACTCGTAAGAGGACACCGGCAGGTGGATAGTTAGACTGGACGGTTGCTTTTGATAAGGAAACAAAAGTGACCAATGCTCTGCTTAAATGGTTTGGGAAACCATCTATAAGTTAAAAGACAAATGCAGGGCTGACTGTATCTCGAAAAGCGTGGGATGCAGACTGGAAACAGGGGCTTAACGAACGTTGGTAGCTCTTTAAATGGGGCTCCAAGCTGTCAGACAAGTTACTCTGGAGGTAACCGATTCGTCGCGGGTGAGAGTTCACATCGACCTCGCGGTTTGATACATCGATATGGGCCTATGTTATCCTGGTGGTGCACAAGCCACCAAGGGTTGGACTGCTCGTCCATTAAAAACATACACGAGCTGAGTTAAGTACGTCGCGAGACAGTACGGTAATATCTACTGAGGGTGTAAATGCCAGAAGGTAAGAACCTTTTAATACGAGAGGAACGAAGGTTCGGCGCCACTAGTGTACCAGTTGTGATTGCACTGCTGGGTAGCCACGCGCCAATAGGATAAGTCCTGAAAGCATCTAAGGACGAAGCCAGACCTGAAACGAGGCATTATGGCGGTCGCAATAGACGACTTTGATAGGGCATGTGTATATGCAGGGAGCTTACGCGACCTGCGGGCATTGTGCTACTAAAGCCTGAACCCTGATGATTACTCAATCTTCTTTCCTTTTTCCTGTCTTTTCTTCTTTCTATCTTTCTTTCTATTTTTTATATTTTTTTAAAATCTTTAAATATCTTTTCTTAAACTTGTCATAAGTAAAGTTCTGACTGTGCTTCCAAGCGTTATAGCTGAAGTGCTTATAGTCTTTCATTATCTTGCTTACCAAATCTGGAACTTCATTAATGTCACTGAATAAAAATCCGTTATAGCCATCTTTTACAAGCTCATCCATAGCTGTTCCTCTGCGAGCCAGAATAGGAAGAGAGTGAGCTTCTGCTTCTATCAAAGGCATATTAAAACCTTCGTGATAAGAATTAGATATATATATGTTTGCTTGATTCAGTTCTGCTTCAAAGTTTGGAATTTTGCCCGATAGGTTAGCATAATTATTGATATTTGCTTTGAGTGCTTCTTTGTATTGATCTGAAAACTCTTTTAACTGAATATTATCTCCAAATATTCTTAACTTGATTTTATTCTTGTTTGCCATACCTACGAGTTCTGGAATTCCTTTGTTAAGAGCATATCTACCCCAAGTAATTAGCTTTGGCTTTGCTGAATAATGCTTTGTATATGGTAAGTTATATTTATGGAATAAAGGTAAAATATGAATGCTCTGCTCTTTAAAACCTAAATCTACGAGGTTCTGCTTGATGAACTTGCTTCCAACTATCACAAAAGGATTCATATCTAATATTGCTTGTAACATAGTTTTTGAAAAAATACTAAACTCTGAAAAATATGAAAGATAAGGATAGGTAATTCCGTGATAAAAGAGAATATCTCCATTATGAAAGTAGCGAAATAAATTATAGAAAGCACCATAGTGCCATATTCTTATATCTGCGTTCTCTATCAATTCCTTTGCTAATTTAGGTTTGTAATGTTTTTTTGCATTTAGATATTCTATGAGCCATTTAATTTTATTGTCTAAACGAATAAAGCGTGAAGCGAGATAGATTAAACGAGGAATTAGTGGTGTTTTATCGTAGTCGGA
>JAMCYJ010000039.1 GCA_023474155.1 Candidatus Martarchaeota archaeon
TCTCTCTCCGTATGAAGAGCTTTCTCTAAGATTCTCTTGTCACCTGGTCGTAGATGTAATAAAACTATTTTTCCCATAAGATCGCCTTATAGGAATGTCAATGAAAAGATTTAAGTCCTTTACTATAGAATATTTAATGAACTAACTTCTGATTAACATAAAATTTCTGCTATACAAAGTTAAACAAACGGCTAAAGTTATTCAAATATCACTCGAGCATACGACTTTGCCACAACACCAAGATAAAATAAAAGTTTATAGATTTTTATGTCCTATTTTAATTATGAACTTGCTTGTTGTTAATAACTTGACAGTTGAGTTGCCTGAACTTGACAAAGCACTTGCTGATTATTCTTATGATTTGATTGACTCGAGAGAAATCAGCAAATCTATTTTCGATAAATATGACAAGATAATTCTTTCGGGAGGACATATATTTAATGTACTGCATCCTAATTTAACCTTTCAAAATGAAGCAAAAATAATAAAGGGATTCAAAAAGCCTTTGCTTGGAATCTGCCTTGGCTTTCAATTAATATGCATAATTTACGGCGCGGGGATAGAACAATTAAAAGAATACGAGTATGGCATGCTTAAAATTAATAAAATTCAAGAGGATATTGTGCTACAAGGCATACCTGATTCCTTTTATGTTTTTGAAAACCACCATAATAGTGTAAAAAGCGTCGGAAAAAATTTGATCCCTCTTGCAGTTTCCAAACAGGGCATTGAAATTGTGCGCCATGCATCTAAACCTATTTGGGGCACACAATTCCATCCTGAACATTTTGGGAAAAAGAGCATAGGCAGGAAATTAATCAATAATTTTATTGATTTTAGCAATTAGTCCATAAATTGCTAAATTTATCCTAAACTGTTGCTTTTACTTTTAAATTTAATAGGATTTAGCAAAATTTACAACATGTTTTGCAGCATTCCCGCAGTAAACGCATTTCTTTTTCTCCACGCCTTGTTGAACATCAAAAGGCATGTTTGTCGACTTCGCGAGCGTCTCTGCCTTTATCTTTTTCTCGCATTTTTCACTGCCGCACCATGCAGCCTGCGCAATTTTTGCTTCTAAAATAACTTTTTTCAATTCATCATAAGTGTTTACTATAGATATCGCATTGTTCAGCACGTCCTTTGCCTTTTTGTACATATCTTCATGCATCTGGTATAGCATGCGGCTGAGCTGATCATTAATATCTTTGTTCTCTATCTTCTCTTTTTTCATCGTGTCCCTTCTTGCAACTGTAAGCGTATTTTCCCTGCTTTCCTTGATTCCTATTTCGATCCTTAAGGGCACACCCCGCAACTCATGCCTGTTAAATTTGTTCCCTGGAGAATATATGTCAATGTCATCAAGCAAAACCCTGAGATCCTTATTTATCTCGTTGCAGATTCTAGTGCTATATGAAAGTACTTCGTCCTTAGATTCATTATTGTATATGGGTACTATCACTATTTGAATGCGTGAAACTTTTGGTGGGATTACCAAACCTCTATCATCACCATGTATTGCAAGCATAGCGCCGATAACTCTTGTTGTTATTGCAAAGGTATTCTGGTATGCATATTGGTTTTTGCCATCTTTGTCAAAAAATTTTATGTCAAATGCCTTTGCAAAATTTTGACCGTCATTATGGAAGTCAGGCCCTTGTATCATTTTGCCGTCAGGCATAATAAATTCTATGCTGTAGCTGGACTCGGCGCCGGCGAATTTTTCAGACTCTGTCTTTTGTCCAGAAATTCCTGGCAATGCCAGATAGTCCTTCAATACCGCGGAATAGATCTGCAATATTCTTTCCCGTTCTGAGTTTGCCTCTTCCCTGGTTGCGAATGCAGTATGCCCTTCATTCCACAAAAATTCCCGTGTCCTTAGCAGCGGCGTGGGATGCTTGAATTCCCAGCGTATGACGCTGCACCACTGATTAAGGCGCAATGGCAGGTCCCTCCATGATTTGACCCATTTTGACACGCTGTCGTATATTATTGTTTCTGATGTCGGCCGTATGGCAAGCCTTTCATCGAGTTTAGAATTACCTACCTGCATAACCCATGCGACTTCTGGATTGAACCCTTCTACGTGTTCTTTTTCCTTTTCAAACAGTTTTTCAGGTATAAGCAGAGGAAAATAGGCATTTCGTATGCCGTCATTTTTAAATGCAAGATCTGTAAATTTTTGAATAGATTCCCATATAAAGTAACCATCTGGCCTGAATACTATGCATCCTGAAACTGAACTGTAGTCAAAAAATTCTGATTTTATCAGCGCTTGCGTATACCATTCTGAAAATTCTGACTTCTTAACGTTTATTCCGTCAAACTGAGCCATTTAAGCGCCATTTTTTTGTTTTTCAATACTTTGGTTTTCCAGCAATGACTTGAATATCAGTTTCAAATGCCCTGCTTCCCTAAGGCGCCTAATAGAATACTGCAGCCATGCGGTTCCGAACGGGATGTAGACATAAGCAGGGTATTTTTTCGCAAGCAGCGTAAGAGTCCTGTTTTTAATACCTTTTAGCATAGCAAAATTAATAGTCTTATTGTATTTTTCATTCAGGTGCTCTGCGTATTTTATTAACTGAAGATCATGCGTGGCGATTGTAAAATTATTAGACTTTTCAAACAAGTAGAGCAACAGCCTCCTGTAATTTTCTGTCGTTTTTTCCCAGGAATTATAAGATATATCCCTGTTTTCCACATACGCCCCCTTTACAAGCCGGATAGTGCCTTTTTTGGCAACTATTTTTTTGATGTCATCCATGCTTCTTTTCAAATATGCCTGAATGCATATGCCGCTGTTTTTGCCATTAATGCCCTTAAGGTATGCTTTGATTGTAGCGCCTACATATTTTGCATTTTCCATGTCCAGCCATATGAAAATCCTGTAATTTTTTGCAACGCGCAGTATCTTCCTATAGTTAGCCTCAAAAACCTTTTCATTTATCAGCATGCCGAGTTGCGTAGGTTTTACTGATATATCTGAATCAATATGCCTTTTCCTGATCTCTTTTATAACTGCAATATAAATTTCTACGGCATTATCAACATTTTCTACTTTGTCAAATTCTTCGCCCAAGTAATTTATTATTGATTTTATTTTCACAGCATTGAACTTACGCGCTTCAGAAATAGCATCTTCTATATTCGGGCCGGCAATCCATGTCCCTGCAAAAGTTTTTTCAAAAATAGTATTTAAACACATATAGTTCATCAAATAAAAATATTATTTTTGGATATGGCATGTATATGGTATATAATATAATACACCGCACAATAACTTTATAAAATTTATGTTTAATGCTGCTTTGGGATTTTATTCATTTCTTTTGATACATTTCAATCAAATAGGCTACTAAATTTATCAAAATATCGCTCTGCCAGCTAATTTTGTCTCAAGGCCGCCTGATGCCCCCCTATTTATTGTGCTTTAATACCGAGCTTTTTCATACCCGACAGCACATGGATATAATTCGTGCATAGAATTCCATGGATGCCAACCGATTCCGCGCCTTTAATATTCTCTTTTCGATCGTCTATAAAAACAGCCTCGTTTGCCTTGACCTTTATATTTTTTAGGACGTATCTGTAGATTCTTTTGTCAGGCTTCCTCAATCCTATATAGCACGAAGCAAATCTCTTGTCAAATAAGTCTGTTTCATTATTGATAAAATCTTTCAATGCTTCTGTATACCTTGATTTGCTTATGTTGGAAAGCAGGTAAACTTTATAATTTTTTGACAGCCTTTTCAGCAAGCCTATCATTTTTTCATCGCGCTTTCCAATCTTCCTGAATGCGGATGTCCATTCTATTTCCTCTTTTGTTATCCCTAATTTTTTTGAAACAATCCGCAGCATTTCATCCAGTTTCATTTTTCCACATTCCATTTTCTCTATCAGCGGATCAAAAACTTTTGGAATCAGCGCCCTATTGATACTGTATTTTTTTGACAAATAGTCATAATACTGGTTTTCTTTGTAATCTACAATCACGCCGCCCATATCAAATATAATCGCCTTTATCATTTAATCTGCCTCTTAATTTTAGAAATATGATTTAGTAATCTAGCAGTATATAAATAGCTAAATTAATAAAAATATACTGTAATTAATATAAAATAACTTAGGCTAAATTTGATTAAGGTAAGATACGAATGCCGTCATCGGTAAGCATAGTGATTCCAACACTGGATGAAGAAGGCAACATAGCCAGACTGCTTTTTTCAATAAATAAAGAGATTAATGCTGCCAAGCCAGAAATAATTGTTGTTGATGGGCATTCTAGCGACAAGACAGTAAAAATCGCAAAGGCGAATGGCGCAAAGGTCTATTACGACAGCCACGGCAAAGGATCCGCTCTTATCAAGGGAATTTCAGAATCAAAAGGGCGCATAGTGGTATTCATGGACGCGGATCTGTCCCATAGGCCGGCAGAGCTTAAGAGGCTTATATCTGCAATCGAGTCAGGATACGATGTGTGTATGGGTTCAAGATTCCTCGGCGTCGGCGGCTCAGACGACATATCCTTTATCAGAAGGATGGGCAATTATTTCTTTATCTGGCTTATAAATTCAATATACGGATCAAAATACACTGATATATGCTATGGATATAGGAGCTTTTCAAGAAATGCGCTGGAAAAATTGAATTTGACAGAGATTAACTTTGGTATTGAAACGGAAATAAGCATAAAGGCAAAAAAGATGGGTCTTAAGGTGCTTGAAATCCCTAGCTTTGAAAGAAAAAGGCACGCCGGAGTAGGAAAACTAATGGCGCTGCGGGACGGCCTCATCATACTATCTGTAATATTGAAAAATATATAGCATTTTATATCATGTTCTGCTGCTGTTCTTCATCCTGATATAATAAAATCCAAACTTAATGCCGTTGTCATTTATTATTTTTATAGGGTCCATCTCATAGTGCTGCGAAAGGTTTGCACAATAATACGAATATTGAGTATAGCACCAATATCCATAATCTGCAACAAGACAGGAATACTGTTTTGACAGGTTGAAGACAAGCGAGGAATTGTATAAATTTACAAACTGCATCGAAGTCCTGTTATTCAAAGAAAATAACGCCGGGTCAAACGTAAAGACAATGCAGTTGGCAGGAATCGCATTGCTGCTGTTATACACAAAATTCTGGTAAAATCTTGCCGTCTCGCCCGGAAACAGGTTCGTATTTGAGGATAATTTCGGAATCAATATGTAAATAGGGTAAAATATAAGTGCAAGTATTAATAGAACTAACAAAACTCCTGCTACTGATTTTCCAATCGCTATTTTTTTATGCCTATTCATTTTATCGCATTAAATATCTTACAAATTTCAAAATCCGCGCCGCGCCGAAGCCCGCAAAAATGCTGGCCTGCGCAATAACGCCAAGCATAAATCTCCAGTCAGATCCGTATGTCACTGCGCCTGCATAAAAAGCAGTGTATGAAATAAAAATTGCCAAGAACCATACTGCAATCATGAAAAATTCTCTTTTTTTATAGACTGCCATCATGGCCGCGCCGAGGATTGAAAACGCGGTAAACAGCACAGGCTGGAAAATGCCCTGCGATTTAAACTTATCCGCCCAAAAATATAGGTTTGCGCACAGGTTTGCTATGAGATACTGCGTGCTGAATTTGGAATGAGGCACAATCGCCCCTACGCCGCAGCTGTACTGCACCTGCGCATTTTCATACCCGAACGGTGCGGACCTCAGCTCGCTGTAAGAAAAGAAAATCTCCGGCATCAGGCCTATAACTAAAAATAGTATAAGCAGCATATTCGCGGTGTTATTGCTTTTAAAAAACATAACAATTCTATGTAGGCTATCTTTAACTGACTTTGCTATACCCTCTCCGTCGATTATTATAAATAGCATCGGCAAAAGCAGAATATAGATCAGGGCATTTATTTTCATATATGCAAGCAGGACTACGGAAAAAGCGAAAGCTGAAAGAGTCTTGATATTTTTTCTATAAGTAAAAACAATCATAAAAAAAATACTTAAAGAGGCGTAAAACATCATTTCCAAATCAGATGTCACTGGCTTTGCCCAAACAAGTAATGTGGGACTCAACGCGAAAAATATTGCTGAAAACAAAGCAGCATTATGGTCTTTAAATAAGAGGAAGGATATAAAAAAAACAATGACTATGCAGATTGCGGCCAATGCAAGCTGCACATTATATGCCGCGGCCTGGTTTACCCCGAATACTGTATAACCTATTGCAATATTGAATGCAGTGCCAATGGGTTCATGAAACATATAATCTGTGAAGCATTGAAAAGGAGTTCCATAATTGCACATCACTGCTTGACCAGTCCGGATAAGATATAGAGCTTGCGATTGGTAAATTACATCATCAAAAAATATCCTCTGGGTTGATTTTATGACTGTGAATTCAAACATTAAAAAAACAAATACCACCGCCAGCAGCAATAGAATACTGGCATTTCTAAACTTGAGGCGTTTAAAAATACTTGATATATCACTAAAGGAAAAAATAGCAGACACTGCCAACCCAAGGGCAGAAACAATAATTCCGATAGCGAATAGAATTTCCTGAGATCCGATCGAGCTGATACTCTGTATAATGTCTAACATATTTAATACGAAGTACATTAACGCATCCTCTAAAGCATGCAGGGGTACATAAGCTACGGATTCAGAACTTGCAATGATCAGAATCCTATTTTTATTGGGCTTTCCACATAATCAATAAAATTTATCCAATAGCTTATCTTATTCTTGCTGCGCTTTATTTTATATCTTTAAAAGGATATTTATAATTGATGAGGATATTGGTTATAATAAATCAGAATATGTATGCTATTTCTAATTTTAGCCTATATACTTTTTAAGTTTCATAAGAGCCTTTGCACGCATTGAAATACTATTTTTTATTTTTCTGTCCATCTCACCAAAAGTTTCTTTATGGCCATTCGGCTGGAAGATTGGGCCCCATCCGAAGTCCTTATTCCCTCTTGGAAATTCCGCGACAATTCCAGATAGCCTGCTTATGAATACTTTTAGTTTTAAGCCATCATACATACAGATACAGGTCTCTGCATACGCTCGTCTTGTTTTTGCGTTCTTCATCATGCCGCAGATCCCATCATTACCCACTGCATTATAAACCCATTTTATCAATGCGCCAGGAAAGCCATTGAAAGAATCTATATATAGGCCAGTATCTTCTACAAGAACAGGTTTTCCAATCTTTGCATATGCGCGCATCGCTTTGTCTATAGCTACTTCTTTTACCGAAAGAGATTGTATCTCAGGCAAATCGATATCCGCAACTGTAAGCCTTATGCCAAGCAATGCGGTTAGCTCTTTTAGCTTGCCTTTATTTGAAGTAACTACATAAATTTGTTTTAGATTGCTACTATATTCTGTCATTCAATCATTTATTTATAAGTTTTAGCAAAAGATGAATTGCGCGGCGCTTCAAAATTTATCTTTGCATTTTTTTCTGCGTCATCATCGCGCGAAAGCAATACAATCCTGCTTTTCTTATGCTCATTTGAGATTTTATAGCCAGTATGCTTTGCAATCAACTCTGCAAACTCCTTCACTTCATCATGCGAAGGCATATCCTCATAATGCAGATTTCTACTTGGGCTCCTTGCGCCACCTACAAACGAAAAGCCTTTTACCTCAACATACATAGGCATTGCAAGCTTTATTAGTTCTGCGTATCCCTCGGGATATGACATGTTCAGCCCTTTTATCAACGACATCCTCAATGCAGTCCTTGTCTTCATAGATCCCATTATCTTCAACGACTTCAAAAGCCGCTGCCATGAGGACTTAAGCTTTGGCCGCGTAACCAACATGTACAGCTCCCTGTTTGGAGCCTGCAAAGATATGTAAAACTGGGTAGGGGGTTCGAGTTTTTCGATTACTTCTGGAAGCGTGCCGTTGCTAACAATAAATGTTGAAATTCCATGCGTGCGGAAAGCTTGTATGATCTCATTAATCCGCCTATAAAATAGGGATTCCCCTGTAAGGCTTATTGCGACATGCATAGGATGGTTTGCTTTATGCCATACTTCAAGGTCGCCTCCTGATTTATATCCACTCACAATCCTCCTCTGCTCATTCAGGAATCCTTCTATTATCGAGCTTGGATCATCAGATTTTATCGCATTTAGCTCATTCCATTTTATGTTTATTTCTTCGGGGATCATTCGCCAGCAGAATCTGCAGGAAAGATCACAGCCTATAGAAAGGCTTGTCTGCATGCACCTTGCCGTGTCGATTCCATAGAATTTGCTCTTGTAGCATGGCTCCCTGCCGCGCAGGGCATTTGCTGTATATTCGCATATCTTTATCGCGGAATGGTTGCCCACAAAATGATAGCCCTGCTTCTGCATTATTTTCTTAAGATTTTCTGGAATCATATTATCGCGTCGCAATGCCTGCCTCTTTGGTCTGCTATAGAAAGCCTTTTTGGTAAGAGCTTTAGTTATTTTTGTTTTTCAAATGCGTGTTAAATTATCTGCAAAATATTTTATTTGCCTAATCTAAAATATATAAGTATTAACTGTAATCTATTTATGTATTGAGATTTGCCGATTAAGCACGCCTTGCGTTATCCTGATTTCCTTACAGCTAGTTGGATTCAAATAAAAAAAGAGAAAATAAAAAAAAGAAAAAGACAGATCAGAGAACCGCTTCAATGCTCATGTCGACTGCACTCCTCTCGTCCTTCTTAAATATTACTTCCCCGAGCCTTGGCTTTACCCCTGTTATTATGGATGTAACCTGTATCTTATCATTTAGCTCAGGAGTGAGCCTTGCGCCGAATATGACATTTGCCTTTGCATCTAGATCCACTGTAACCCCCTCCCCCACTTTTGTTGCCTCTTCTATTGTAAGAGAAGTGCCTCCGTTGACCTGTATGAGCGCGCTCTTTGCGCCTTCCTTGTCAACATTAAGCAAGGGATGCGAAAGCGTTGAATGTATTGCCTTTTCAACCTTGTCAGGGCCGTATCCAGATCCTATGTTAATTACTGCTGTCCCTGTATTTGCAAGTATCGCCCTGACATCTGCAAAATCTAAATTTATAAGGCTTGGCAGGGATATCGTATCCGCGATCCCGCGGACAGCATTTGCGGCTATGCTATCTATGAGCTCGAATGCCTTCTCTATCTGTAAATTAGGCGCGTAACTCAAAAGTAAATCATTCTCAAGGATTATTGTCGAATCAGAATTCTTGCTGAGCTCGTTTATTGTCCAGTCCGCTTTCTGCTTTCTGCTTCTTTCAATTGCAAATGGATATGTGGCAAATGAAACCACTAGGCTTCCCTGCTCCTTTGCCATCCTTGCAATGATTGGGGCTGCTCCGCCTCCTGTGCCCCCTCCTGCGCCTGTCGCAACAAATACTAAATCAAATCCTGATATTGCCTCCCTAATTTCCTCTTTGCTGATCTCAGCCGCCTTTGACCCTATTTCAGGATATCCTCCTGCGCCCAATCCGCGCGTAAGTTCCTTTCCTATAAGCACCTTTTTGTGCGCATTTATCATATGCAGATGTTTGACATCTGTATTGAATGCGATCGTCTTCGCGCTCTTTATCCCGGAATTATACAGCCTGTTTATAAGGTTGCTTCCCTGTCCACCTACTCCAACCACTGCCAGCTTGGCAGTAAATTCTTCGTCGTCGCCTACCATGATAACACCAATATAAAAGATAGGCAGTTAGCCTACCAAGTCGAGGTCAGGGAAGTCGCTTGACTTCTTTGTCTCGAGCTTTCCTACAATGCTTGAGCCCTTTACGCCTGTGACTATTGCAACTATTTCAATCTGGTCGTCATAGCCAGGGATAAGCCTTGCGCCCCACTTGACATTTGCCTTGGGATCCATCCTGTCTGTTATTATTTCCCCTGCCTTTATTGCGTCTCCGATTGTCAATGAAGCTCCACCTGATATATGTACCAATGCGCCTGACGCCCCTTCAAAGTCAACGTCAAGAAGCTTATTCTTGAGCACGGACTCCGCAGCGATTGTGACCTTGTCAGTGCCTCTTCCGCTTCCGACTGCAATGAACCCGACATCGCCATTGCCCATTATTGAGCGTACGTCTGCAAAGTCAATGTTAATCAGGCTCGGTTGGGTTATTGTCCATACCAGCCCGCCTATCGCCTTTGCAAGGACTTCGTCAGCAAGCGCGAAGGCCTCATTCATCGGGAGGTTTGGCACAAGCTTCACAAGCCTGTTGTTGTCAAGTATTATAACGCTGTCGCAGTTCTTCCTGAGCTTTTGGATTCCCTCTTCTGCCTTTACCTTTCTTACTCTTTCAAGGTCGAACGGATAGGTTACCATTGCAACGACTATCGCGCCCTGCTGCTTTGCAATGTTTGCCGCAGTGACTATCGCACCTGTTCCTGTTCCCCCGCCCATGCCTGCGCATAGGAATACCAGCTGCGTGCCAGAGAAAACCTGCTCTAAAAGGTTTCTGTCAACTTCTGCCGCCTTTTCCCCGACTGTAGGGTCTCCGCCTGCGCCGAGCCCTCTTGTCAAAGTCCTTCCAATCAGCACTTTCTTAATCTTGTCGTCTATTATCTTGAAGTGCTGAGCGTCAGTGTTGACAGCAACGAATTCCGTTCCCTTTACTCCTGCTTTCAGCAACCTGTTCACTATATTGTTGCCTGCGCCGCCGAAACCAGCAGTAATTATCTTGATCTGAGTAGAACTGAAATCTTCTTCATCAGAATTGTTTCCTCCTACTTGTCCACCTCCGAAAACATTGTTAATAAGATCGCTCATATTATCGCCTTTAATGAATATTATGGTTAAATAATATTTTTAAAGCTTATGTTTATTTTTAAGTAAGGGAATAGCACAAATAAATGCAAAAAATCAGCATCTCCAAAAATAAATTTTATGCAGAGGAATATAATTTTATTTAATCAAGTATAAATAAATGCAGTGAACTAAATAAATTTGCGTGCCGCGCGGCTAAAAAAAACAGCGCATAGAAAATAACAATAAATAAATATTTGCCATTCTTAATAAATTAAAGAATGCCTGGAAATTCGTCTACGGGCAGAAGTGATTATTCCATGAATTTGATTTTCAAGGTCGGCGTATTTGCAGTAATAGTCGCAGTGGCGGCGATTCTTGTCTATAGCGGGGCGATAAGCAAGATATTCAAGCAGGCGCCTATAAACAGGCTTCAGGCGCAAGCAATAGTGATAAAGGATCTCAACAAGTCCTACCCCACCGCGAACATAAGCATAATAAACGTTTCGCCGTCTTCAAGCCAAAACAATAGCTGGAACTTCGTAGTCAAAATGGTCTACAATAGAACAAAGCCTTGCCCGACCTTGCTCATAATAGAATATAATTACCCTGCGGCGGGGCTTGTGCCGAGCCTTTACAACCTCTACACCGACAAATGCATAATAAACGGCACTTCCAACTCGACAAACAATAAATACTATTCTTACATAATAAGCACGCCAGAGATTGCGACAGTTAGGGCATACGACCTATCGACATCCTTGAAAAATTACGTGTACGCTTTCGGATATAATGAGACGAACGCATCAGCCGAATACTATAGGACATTGCAAAGCTCCAGCACGCCGCTGAACAGGACCTTGAGCAATGTATGGTTGATAAAATTCAACGCGCAGGGCGCGGCATACTCTGAATACGCAGTGCTTAACCAAAATGGAACGATTAGCGGGGAATTCTCATTGCAAAAGTAAGGAGTAGAATGCGTGCCGCACGCATTATTTATTATTATTTTTTTATTTATTATTATTTTATTACCTTAAGAGAAACGGGCTTTGTAATCCTATTTACCACATGCTGGTAGTCCCTGAAATGCGAAGTTGCGCTAAGAGTAAGGCTGTACTCCCCAACGTCTGTATTTATGTTTCCGAAGATCTCGATTTTTGTCTCCTTTTCCTTTCTCGGCTCGATTTCGCCGAGCTGCAGTCTCTTTTCCTTAAGCAGCATGTTCTCGTTCATGCCCAGTTTTTGGGGAAGCTTTATCTCTATAGACGTAAGCAGCGCGTCCTTTGTGACGTTCTTGATTTTTACAAATAAAATCAATGAATTCGGCTTGTTGGCATATAACCTGTACGGCGACATCTCTGTAGAGATTATGTAAGGCACATTCTTGCCTGAAAGATCCTGGTCCTTCTTCCCGAAAATATTGAAGTTCATTTTATCATCATTGAAAATTAAAATAAATAAAATAATATTTATGAATATTTAAATACTTTCTCAAATATCATATCTATTGATAACTGCGGCACAGGGTTATGCTGCCGACAAAGGCGCAGTGCGATGCAACAACGGGCTTGCGGTCTTGGAATGCCATTCAAACATAATCTGACTAAATTCAATATCCTTTCCGACAGCGTGCGCAAGATAGCAAAAAAGGGCAAACTGACTGAAAACGAAAAAAGAATTGCGACAATGGCAATAATAATAGCCTCATTTTCATCTGCGCATTCATGGAAGACAAGCAAGAGCATAGCTGCCAACAGGCTGATAGACATAAACAACACAGGCATAAAGCAGGAATACGAGGAAGCAAAGTCAGTAAAATGGAAGATGGTAAGCTCAAGCGATATTAAAGAGATGGCAAACCAGGGCATATGCGACAATACCTTCTCAAGATGGATGCTGTCGTACGTTGACAAAAAGGAGCACGGGAATTACGAGGAGGCATGGGCAAGGATCAAAGAACGCATAACAAACAGCAACTGCGACTGAAGTCATTGACCCGCAGCGCAATATAAAAGCTGCCTGCGCGAAACCCAGAAACTTATAAAAATAATAAAAAATAAAATACAGAATAGAAAATAAATTATAAAAAAACAAGGAGGAGATAAAGGATAAAAGAAAAATAAAAATATTTACTGCTTCGTTTATTCCTGCTTTTTGCCTGCTTTTGGCGCAGGCTGCTTCGGCTTTGCTTTAGGCGATGCCTGCTTTTTCGCGCTTGCCTGATTTACGGAAATCGGCGCAACAGGTTTCTGCGCTTCTTCTCCAGATTGAATCCTGCCTTCCTTTTTCTGCTTCGCTGCCTGGACCATAGTCTCGTACGTCTTATACTTCCTTGTAATGCTCGGCTTCAGCCTTCTTTCTTCAATGAAATGCGTAAGCACGGCCTTGCCATTTTCAATATTTACATCGAGCTTCAGCTTGTTCATGGTTCTTGCTGAAAACTTCGTTATCATTGAGTTAAGCGTCTGGTCTATCTTCACTGCCTCCAAAGGCAGTTTCGTGTAGTGCGCGATCCTTTCCCTTACAAACTTCACTGCCTTGTTCCTCCTCTTTGTTCTAGGCTGGGTAACAAGGTATTTCCTGATATTCAATATGAATACTTTATGTGCCATTTTAATCAACTTCAACTTATGTTTTCAATCCTTTCGCCTGTCCGTGTCACTTCTCCTTAAGCTTCAGCTTTTTGGACCTCCAGTTCCTTGAAAATGCGTTAGACTGCAGCTTCCTGTGCGTCCTGAGCGTGGCTACAAGAGGAATTCTCCTGTTCTGCTTCAGCTTTTTTCCAAGCCTTTTCTTTTTCAAACTTGTTTTTTTTGACATGATAAAACACTTTTAAACATTTCTTTTCATCGCCATTGACGATATTATTTGTGCCTGAATTCGATCTTTGTTTCTGACTTTTGCGTCATCTTTGTTATTATTGATATGAGCTGGCCTTCAGACAGCTTACCTGAAATGCGACCAGATTGCATGAACGATACGAGCACATTCACGACTTGTATATAAAGGTTGTAGTTCGAGATTCTTACGTTCATAAGCCTTTGAAATGCATCGGTATCAAGGACCTGCTTCATAAGCTCTTTTCTTTGCTCCTCAATCTGCATTTCCTTTATGGATTTTGATAGCCTTTTTTTCATTTCCTTCTGGTAATCGCCGTCATTGTCGTACTCGCTGCTCATTCGAACTACCCTTGCTTATTTCTGCGCTTACCTTGTCAAGGAAGGATTGCCCTTTGGGGGTAATGACTCTTCCCTTAGCAGTCTTCTTGACGAAGTCCTGCTTCTCAAGCTCATTCAATATGTCCCTTATAATGCTCCCGCCTGCCTTTGCATGGTGCCTTCTGTGCATCGTATGTTCCTTTCTTGATCCGTATCTTGTCCTCAAAGTTGAAACTCCGACAGGACCATTAAGATATATCTGCCTCAGCACTGACGCACTCCTCACGAACCAGAAGTCGGGATCGTCCGGCATCCTTTCCTTATTCGCGCCTGATTTCACATAATTGACATATTCTGGTTTTGCAATCAATTTTTTCAGCTTGCCTGCTGTGGATTTTACAAGTTCCGCTGCCTTCACTTCATATACATAAGTCATGCTATCATTTTAATTATAAATTATAAATTTAAGTTTATCCTTATCAAATTCGCTCCGAACATGCCTGCGCCGATAACGCCCATGTTCTGCAATAGGATTATGTTAAATATTAATAAGTAAAACGTATAAAAACATTTGCAATATATCTTATTTAGAGCATTGCCTGACAAGCAACCGCAGGCATCAATCAGGCATGTCGACTTCAACCGCCTTGCTTCTGGCTGATGCGCCCTTTATAATCCTTACGCAGGATTTGGAAACCCTGAAGTAGCCCGACAATATCTCTATAAGCCGCTTGTTTGCCTTGCCTTCATGGGCAGGCGCATCCACACGGACAGCATATTCTGCCTCGCCCTTTATATTGACAGAGGCGGATTTTGCATTCGGAATTACTTTGACGCTTATCCTCATCTCTCTGCACCATTGCAATATAATTATGTCTTGCTGATCCTAAGGAATTTGTAAAAGACCATTTCCTCTATTTTGCTAATGGCTTCGGCATTATTTTTTTTATGATCCAAATATATGGACTCCTGATACGGTGTTCTGCCGCGATTGTTTTTCAGGTGGCGCAAATCAACATGGCTATTTATGAACTTTATCATACTGACATCGCACTTCTTTACAGCCATATGCAATATCGTGTCGTTGTTCCTGTACCTTGAATATAGGTATGCGCCGTCATTAAGCGCGCTCCTTGCATCGTCGATGCTGCTCTTTAAAACCGCAAGAAGAAGTTTTCTGTCGGCTGTCTTATTTCTAAAGCTTTCCATTCATATCACCTTTTGCTGATGTTAACGTAGATGTTGACGTAGATGTTGACGTAGATGTAAATGCAGATCTTATATGCTATTCAGTTTAGGCAAAAAGATCTATCCTGCCGCGGGATTTCCAACAACTGCCCGGAATCCGTCCGAATGCAAAATGCAGTACCGCGCAGGAAAAAATATGCAAAAAAATAAAAGTATATTTCATATTAGTGAGAAAAAATATATATAAGTTTCGATAAATTCGACGGAAACGAGATGGAAAATAATAAGCTTGTAATATCCAATGGGGGGTAATTTATCAATTATAGCCGCCCCGAGAAGCAAAACAACATTTTATCAAAAACCCAAATAACAAAAAATATTAAATACCTTAAATTTGAATCTTAAAATATGCAGAAAGAGATATTGAGGCATCGCGAACTCAAAAAACAGAAAACAGAAATGGCAGACGCGCACTGCCATCTGGACTTGATGGAAAACAAGGACTTTACCGAGTTCATTTCATATGGAGTAAGGACACTGATCACAAACGGCATCGATACGAAATCAAACCTTGAAACTCTAAACATAAGTGATAATAGGAATATCTTCCCTGCTTTGGGTATAGACCCCCAGTTTGCGCTTATAGTCGGCGGGGAGGAATTGGATTTCAACATAAAACTGGCAAAAGACAATCTCAGCAGGATTGTCGCGATAGGCGAGATAGGCCTCGATTTCATTGCCGCGGCGGATGACGCAAAAAAACAAAAACAGATACGGATATTTGAAAGGATGCTTGATTTGGCTGCAGAGACGCACCTGCCAGTATCTGTACATTCTAGGAATTCCATAAAGGAAGTGATATCGGTTCTGGAAGCGAAAAAGACAAAAAAAGTACATTTCCACTTCTTTGAAGGAGATTTGGAGGACATTTACTATATAAAAAAGAATAATTGCATGATCTCCGTTCCACCGCAGCCATCAGCCAGGAGGATGCAGGTAATAAAAGAGCTGCCAATTTCAAATATAATGGTCGAAAGCGATGCTCCAGCAGCAAGCAAAAATCCGATTTATGTCGAAAATGCGATCAAAATGGTTTCAGAAATAAAGGGGATTGATTTTGAAAGAGCCGCCCAAATAATTACAGCCAATACAAAAATATTTTTTAATACTAAAAACAAGAGCAATTTAAATTCTTTGCGCAAGTAATAAATAATACTGATGCGCGGGTCCGTAGCTCAGCTTGGATAGAGCAATAGCCTTCTAAGCTAAAGGTCGCGGGTTCAAAATAACATTTTGGAAAAAATCAACGCCAAAAGTTGTGAAAATCCCGCCGGACCCGTATTTTGCGCATCCAGCACGGAAATTCTGTTTGATTCCCCACAGTCTGACAGCTGATTTTTAGGCAATATTATTATATCCCCTATGCCAATATTATTCTGTGATGAGATTTTTATCTGATTAGTGATGATGATCTTGAGTACTGAAAAAAAAATAATATCCAGGGAATCAATAAAAAAACTGGTTGCCAATAAGAAGGATATTGTTTTAAGCGAAAATGCGATTGACGAGATTATAGGAATACTCGAAAAAAAGGCCAAGATAATCTCAAAATACGCCGTAGACAGGGCGAAGAAGAAAAACAGGGAAACAATACTCAAGGAGGATATCGAGTCCTACCTATTCGAGTTTGGTGATTGAATCCACGTAGTATTATCCAGGCAGGCAGAAAGGTTTAAGGTGGAGTATACAGAAGACGCAAATAAAAGAATACGGCTATTTGAACTGGCGAACAGCAGGGTCCTGGAAACGATATTTGACGCGGACGGCGCAGTTATACGTACATCTATTTTGCAAAGCAGTGACCTTAAGTCTGCTTTGGCAGAATTTTTAAATTCATTCCCTGAAAAACCCAACGAGTCAGAGAAAAATTTTGAGGAAGTAAAACTTAAAAAACAATGCCCCCACTGCGGATCTGATACTCTCGCAAGGTCCATCAACATCGCAAAAAATCAGGTGCCGATAGTGCCTATCTATGAATGCAGGGGCTGCGGCGGAAAGAGCTACTATCTCACTGCGGATTACCTGCGATACCTTGTTTTATCCAACAAGGGCTTATTTGAAAAGCAGGAACTATGCCAGTTGGAGGCAAACGAAAATGAATTCCTCGGCGAGCTAAGCGAATACATAGTGCGGATATTCGCCTCAAAAAAGATAAAAAGGATAAACTAAACAAATGGTAAAATTCAATAAAGTATTTAAATCTAACCAGAGAATTATATAAAATAGTGGTTATATGGCAGTATTATTATCTGATTTGTATGGCAAGGAAATAATAACAACGACAGGAAAAATTCTTGGGAAGGTTGAGGACCTGATTATCGATTTTGAACACGGCGCAGTACACAGCCTGCTATTGACTAAGATAGACAATATTATAAGAAGCGAAAAGACCCCGGATATGATAAACAAAAACAGCGTGAACTATACAAGGGTAAAAAGCGTTTCAGAAACGATTATTGTTGGGGTAAGCAAGTAAAGGCATAAAGGTATGCCTCTAATCCCGACCGCGCGGCTGTATTTTATTGTTTTTTATTTTTTTCCATTTCAATGTATTTCAGCGTGTCTGTCGTTCCTAATTTATTCGGCGTACCTGAGACAATAATAAATCTTCTCATTCCTTCTTTTTTTGCAATTTCCTTGACGTTTTCTATCATCTGATTTGTTGTTTCATACTTATCTATCGGCATGACTCTTACTCCGTACCATATCCCAAGCCTGTTCTTCACTTTTAACGAATTTGTCAGCGCGATTACATTTGATTGTGATTTCAGTGAGGACAATATTTTGGCTGTCGTCCCTGTCTGTGTCGGGGCGAATATGCAATCTGTTTTGAATTTTCCTGCGATATCTGCCGCTGCGACGCTGATCGCTATGTTTACCTTGTTGACGTTTATCGAATTTATCCCTGCATCCTTTCTGTTGATGTCGGTCTCGTTTTCGATGAAGCCTTCAGCATTGCTTATTATTTTCTTCAGCGTGTCGACCGTTTCTATAGGATAATTTCCTACGGCGGTCTCATTGCTCAGCATAACGCAATCTACCTTGTCAAGGATATTGTTTGCGATATCATTAGCTTCAGCTCTTGTAGGGAAAGGATTGTCCTTCATACTGCTAAGCAGCTGAGTAGCTATTATTATCGGCTTGCGGTATTCGCCGCATTTTTTTAGGAGATACTGCTGCACTATCGGCAATTTTTCAATTCCTACATGCAGCCCCAGATCGCCCCTTGCAACCATTATCCCGTCAGATTCTTTAATTATCCCGTCAATATTGTCGACCGCCTCCCTGGTCTCTATTTTGGATATTATATCTATGTCTTTTGTTATCTTGCGTATTTTTTTGATATTTTCCGGAGACTTTACAAATGAGACTGCGATAAAATCAAAATCGTTTTTAACAGCGAACTTCAAGAATTTTAAATCCGCCTCGGTGGGGGGAGCAAGGTTCACTCTTGATCCGAAAACATTTATGCCCTTATCCACCTTGACAGTAGAGCTGTTCATTGCCTTTGCAACTATCCTGTCCCCATAGGTGCCCTTCACAGCGAATTTTAATTCGCCGTCCCCATAGAATATTATGTTATTCTTTTTTATATTTTCAGAAAGCTTGTAATCTAGATAGATATTTTTTTCGCCGACCGCGCTGTTGCGGGCTTCTTTTTTGTTGTATAGAATATTTACTTCGTCTCCTTTCTCTACATGGTCGAATCCGCTTAGACCTTTTATCCTTATCTTTGGACCTGAAAGGTCCCCGAGGATCGCAATCCCTTTTTTCAATTCTGATGACACTTTCTTTATTCTGTCTATCGCATCAAGTATCTCAAATTCCTTTGCATGGGAAAAATTAAATCTGATTACGTCTGTATTCTTAACAATATACTTAAGAACTCTGGCAGACCTCAAAGAGGGTCCGTTTGTGACTATTATTTTTGTTTTTATCATATTATCAATCTTGCGATCCAGTTTTTATGTTTATTAATTTATAAGCCAACTTATTTATTTTTTAAATTTAATTAATTAATAAATAGCAGCCCTGAAAAGCAAAACAATACTTTATCAAAGGATAATAGCAGGTATTATATGCGGTTTTGGCGTATATTGAATATTGCGGCGGACGTAATGGAGGACAAATCAAACGACGGAGAGGAGGGCTTTGCCATAAAGCGATCGCGAGAAGTTTACAGGCGCATGAAAAATTCGAGGCTGCTGAGCTATTACTATTCGAAAAATATCGCGAAAAACATGGGCAAGATGGAGATATCCGGCTCGTCGCCCACAGACATATTTATCGGCTCGTTCGGATACCCCAAGGTATACATAGGGCCGATGCTGCCGTCAGAATTCGGGGATACGTCTCTGCTCGGAGCTCCGGAACTCTGGGCAGGCAAGAGTATAAGCCAGATAATAGATATGAGATCGCGGCTTGTTCGCGGAATGCATGTTTCAAGCATATTCGATGTGGAAAAGGGAAAAATACAGGAGCAGATACAGGACCTTGCGCTTGCTGAAAAGCCGGCTAATGCAGACATGGCTCTTTTAAAAAAGCCGTTTGTAAAAATGTCTTTCAACGACGTGACGCAGCCTTTCGGCCCGAGCGCGCAGATAGAAAGCATTGAATTGCAAAACATGAGGGCTAATAGGGACATGGAGTACCTGCATAATGACACTGACGCTACCGCAGCCTCTTCTATACTCGAGCTCTACAGCAAGCATATACATGTGTCAAAACTTCAGCAGGGCCTGTCCGCAGGGCTATTCGGCCTGAAAAACAGCAGGAAATTCGTACCTACAAGATGGAGCATTACAGGCATCGACGACATCATCTCAAAGAGCCTGAGGGAGAGGATAAAAGACTACGGCCATATAGACGCTATACATGCATACCACGGGGTTGCGCTGGACAACCATTGGCTCGTGTTCCTTGTCCCCGGCGCCTGGGAATACGAATCGATAGAGGCATGGTTTCCGGACACTTCATGGAACAGAAAATCAGAAATCCTTATGTGCTCCTCGTACGAAGGATACAAAGGAAGGTCTGCGTATGCGGAAATCGGCGGCGCATATTACGCGGCGAGGCTGGCGGTCGCAGAAAAATTGAAGCAGATACAGAGGCAGGCGTCAGTGATCATATTAAGGGAGATACATGAAAATTATTCGATTCCAGTAGGCGTGTGGCAGGTAAGGGAGCATCTGAGGCGCATCTTGTCAGGGCATGCTCAAATTCTTAGCAACGCGCCGGAGATAAACAGATTAATATCGCAAAAATTTGCCATATCCCCAGCAGCATGGACCAAGAACAGCAGGATGCTCGCAGAGATTGCCTCGCAGAGAAGACTGAGCAGCTACTTCAAGTAGAATCCCGTTTCAGCACGCCCTCGCATATCCTGTCCGAGCCCCCGCCGGCGAACACGCTGTTCTCAAGTATGCCCACTGAATTCTCCCTGACAAATTCGATCGCGCTTTTTTTGGAATTCCTTCCCGCAATGCACACTATTTCAAAGTTGCTGTTGTACGAAAGAGCGAGTATCTCTGGATTCCTCTCCGCAATCTTTATTGTTATATCCCTCAGCGTCTTCCTGCTGCAGTCGAGCTTTTTGATTAGGATGTCGCCTTCTTTTGCTCTTGAAAGCAGGTCGTCGGACATGTATTCGGCTAGGTCGTTTGACACCGCCTCTATGTCTTTCCTGCACTCCTTGACCTCGTTGAACTGCTGCACCGCCTTTGAATACACCTTGTCGAAGTCCGAATTTATGGCCTTTGCCGTGTCCTGGGCCTGCGCCTGCATGTTGTTGAAATAGTCGAGCGTTGCAAGGCCAGCGACGAACTCTATTCTGTTCACGCCATCGTGTATCTTCAGCACCCTAATCACCTTTACAAGCCCTATGCCGGACTCCCTACCTATCAGATGGAGCCCGCCGCACGCCTCTGCATCGATAACATTGCCGTCCAAATCCTTTATCTCGATTATCCTGAGCTTTTTAGAAGGCACCCCGTGCCCCTGGTATATCGCGAATCCGAACCGTTTTTCAGCCTCTTTTCTTTCGAGCTCTTCCATGCCTACCTTTATCCCTTTTGTTATGCGGTCGTTGACTGTTTTTTCTATGCGCCTTATTTCGTCGCCTGTGATTTTCTGGTAATGCGAAACATCGATATGCGCCTTCGAATAGGTCTTAAGCGAGCCTTCCTGCCATGCATGCTTTCCAAGGATCTCCCTGCAGGCATTGCTTATCAGATGAGTAGCCGTGTGATGCGCCATCAGCCGCGATCTTCTGTCCTGGTCGACAATGCACGAGACCCTTTCCCCTTTCTTGAATTCCGGGGCGCGCTCTAGCTCGTGTATCACGACGCCGCCGACCGCCTGCGCGCCCTTTACAGCAATGCCCCCGATCGTGCCTATATCCGATTCCTGGCCCCCTCCTTCAGGGTAGAATACTGTCCTGTCAAGCGCGACGAGGTTCTTGTTCACCCTCAGGACTTCCGCCTCTGCAACCGACCTGAATTCGTAATACAGCTTTTCTGTTTTCGGAATTCCTTCTGTGTCCATTCCTATGCCCTGCTTGCGCTCCTGCTTTTCGACGAAATCGTTCTTAAGCAACTCCATATACGAATCGTCTATCTCCAGCCCTATATTTTTCTCCTTGGCGATTGCCTGGATAAAGCTCGGCGTAATGCCGTGGCTTTCGTAGAGCGTCTTTAGCTTCCTTGGAGTTATGCTCTCTTTTTTGTCTATCAGAGCATTGATGATTTTTACCGATGCTTTTTTCGTGTTTGCGTATCTCTCCTTTTCAATTTCGAATATCCTGCTTATTTCATCAAGGTCCTGGCCAATGTCTTTGTACACCTCCCTAAGTTCCCTTGCATGCAGTTCCATGACCTTCATAAGGTCTATGCCCGCGCCGTAGTCCGCGTCAATGTCGAATACGCGCCTCAGCAGAACTCTCAGGTTGTATCCCCCGCCTATGTTGCTCGGTAGCGCGCCGTCTGCTATGGCGAACAGCAGGGTCCTCAAGTGGTCTGAAATGATGTACGACGCCTGCATGGGCTTTATGATTTCATCGTAGTCTTTTTTGTCAATAATGCCTGTCAGCTCCTTCAGCTGGCGCCCGTCGCCTTCGCTGAGATCTATATTTCCTGAGATCCCTGCTATTTTCGCATAAAGGCTTTGGTCTGGCCTGATTCCGAGCTGATTATGTATGTATTCAAGCTGTTTCCTGAATACCGTATCGTATGCTGTCTGCGCCCCGGAATGGAACCACATAAGCCTTTCGAAGCCCCATCCGACATCGACCACCTTTGACCCTATCTCCTTTACCTGGCCGTCGAATTCGAATTCAGTGAAAACGCTGTTTACAAGCTCTAGTCCATTTGAAAAGCTTTCAAGGCACGGCCCGAATTCGGAAAAATCGCCCATCGCCCATACGTCTTCGACGTACGTAAGGTCCTGCCTACCGACACCCAGCTTGTTTACCAAAAAGTCGAAGTTCAGCTCTATTGTCTCGTCCTTCCAGTACCCCTGCCTTGGATAGTCGAATGAATGCTGGCCTGCCATCATGAAAGAAGTCATATGCCTTCCTGTTATGCCCACGTTAGATATGTCATTGAACCTGAGGCATATCTGGGGCACTATAAGGGGGTTTGCAGGATACTCAAACGCCATCCTCCCATTTTCGATTCTTTGGAAATCCTGTATAGACGCTATTGTGTAATAGAGGTCTTTTCTCCATCTGCTCACAACAGGGTATTTGCCTATAACCGCATGGCCCCTGCTTTTGAAAAAAGAGGAAAAAACGTTCCATAATTCGCCGTATTCGACATCCCTCTGCCTTTTCTTTATAAACGAGTAAGGCTCGTGGGACGGATCCCCGCACAGGCCCCTATTGCTGTCAAGAGTCCAGAAGAATTTTTTGCATGCTACGCACTGCTTTCTTTCGAATCCCTCGTTCTTAAAAGTCTCTACGCTGTAATATCTCCTGAAGTCCTTTGAAAAGTTCCTTCTCAGCTCATCTTTATTCAGCTCCATTATACCACGCCTTACACTCATTTCCGCGAAACTTGCAGAACGAACACTTCCATGTTTCTTTCTCGGGCACGGGCAGCGCCTGCCTTGCCCCACGCCAGTATTTCATTGTGAACGCAAGAACGTCCCTTGCGTAGTTTTCGTCGTATTTTATTTCGACCGACTTCATTACCTCGCCGGTATTCCGGTTGATATATTTCAGGTACATCTCGTCATCCATGTCCTTCATGCGCGCGATCGAATCAAAAAACTTTTTTGAAACTTCATTCAGGCTCTGCATGCCCTTTTCAACGCCGAGCGCGTCCAACTGCGTTACAAATTCCGCGGTGAGATGCATCCTTGTGAGGGAATATACAGCATTGAACTTTTCATAGCCAAACCTGTTCTGCAAGATGTCGTTAAGCAGCTTCCTGTATATTATTATCTGGATCTTATTCGTAAGAGTCTGCGCTTCTGACGGAATTTTGTTGCTTTCGCGGGTCTTGTTCTCCACAATCACGGCGGATCCGTCCCTTATGTCGATCTCATCGATTTTTCCGATTAGTTTAAAATTATCCTCCATTCCATAAATAGAAATTTCCCTCGCCTTCTTGTTCTTGCCCAGCAGGCTCATCGACGTATATCCTTTGTAAAAATCCTTGAATAGATAATCCGCGTAGTTTTTGGGCTGGAGATCAATCGGCACTGAAATCTCTTTTTCAAGCTCTTCATGCAACCTCTTTCCCGCATCCACTTTCTCGGGCGCCACGAACTTCGGGCCGAACAGATAATTTAGCTCCATCTGCTTCTCACACCAGTACTGCATTGCTATGTCCGTAACGCGTATGCTTGCCTTTTTCAGCTTTTTCATTGTTTCAGAAGCATAGTACAACCAATCACTAGATTATTAATTATTGCCGCGCCCGCGCTTTTTCTTCTTGCTGCTAATTACTTTGTTCAAGAATATTTTATATATTATGTATAAAAACAGCGCAAAAATTCCCAATACTATAAACATATTTGTCAGATTTGATATGTCCTCGGACAGGAGGTAATATCCGAACAGCATCAACGCGAGGTTCCATATGAAAATCCCTGCGAAAGAGTAGGAAAAGAATTTCCTGATGCTCATTCTGCTGATCCCCGCGGGAAAACTTACAAGCCCCCTGACGACAGGGATAAGCCTTATGATAAATACTGCAAAACCTCCGTTCGAATTAAACCACTCGTCAAACGAATCCATTCCCTGTTTTGTAACATGGAAGAACTTCAAATGCCTGTAAAGCACGTCCTTTCCTATGAAATAGCCAATGGCATAGTCCGCCATAACCCCCGTGCTTGAGCCGAGCAGGGATGCGATGAACGCGGCAACCCCGTTCAGCATGCCTTCTTTTGCAAGGATGCCTGCAAAAGGCATTATCACCTCGCTGGGTATCGGAAGGGACGCGGACTCGAGCGCCATCGACGCAAATATGGCAAGGTATTTGTACTCCTTTATAAACATTTCAAAAAATGACTTGACCATTTCTATTGACAGAATCATACAATCAGCAAACAGGAATTTTTGATAGATAATATTAATTAATCTATTATTTATTTTTATATTTTTATTTTTATTATTATTTATTTCCCTGCAATGAATTCCATGAAGATATTAAAATTTGACAGTGCGGAAAACCTCGCCAAGATAAAAATAGACAACTTCAATGACATGCTTAATGCGCAGAGGGTGATATTTTCAAAGGACGTGGTCAGGTCCAGGTCACTGCGGAAATTCAAACCTGAATCAGGAGGCGAGGGGGAATTGAAAGAAGTCTTAGTAGAGCTTGAGGTCGAAAAGACGGAGATAGACAAGGATTCGGAAAGGCTCAGGATACTCGGAAAAATAATAGGCGGCAACCCCTTGAAGTACATACAGCTGCACAGCTACCATACAATCAACATAGAAAAAGGCAACGTACTTGAAATTAAAAAGCAGGCGCAGTGGCCAAATTACCTTATAAAGGTCCTTGAGGATGCGGTAAAGGACTCGAAAAAACCGAATCTCGGCGTCGTGCTCGCGGATGACGAAAAGGCTCTTTTTGCGTATCTGCTCGGCTACGGCATAGAGTTCATAAATGATATTTACAGCGGCCTCAGCAAGAGAATGGCGCAAAAAGACTTTCAGGAGCAAAAAACAAAATATTTTTTGAGGATAGCCGAGATGATAAAAAACATGAATGTCGGCGCCGTAATAATAGGCGGGCCTGGATTTACCAAAGACGACATAAAAAAATTCATCGAAGACAGCGGGCTGATGCAGAAAATCGGCAAACAGCTCGTGTTTGTAAATGTCAGCAATGTCGAGCGGTCGGGGATGTATGAGCTTATAAAAAGCAGCGAAGTAGAAGAGATACTGAAAAGCCAAAGGCTCAGGCTGGAGTTCAAGCTTATGGAGGAATTTTTGCGGCAGGTAAGCATGGGCAAGTCTTTCTTCGGCAAAGAAAACGTAAGCATGGAAATTGAAAATTACGGCGTATCGAAAATTCTTGTGAATGACAACGTCTTAAACGACGCCGCGATACGGGGCATACTCGGCGCCGCTGAAAAAAACAGCATTAGGATATTCATATTCAATTCAAGCGACGAGGCAGGAGCGCAGCTGCGCAATTTCGGGGGCATTGCGGGAATCAGCTGATTCCTTCAAATCCGCAGCCTGGCGCAAGCCTATGCTTGTTTTCACTGAGCCATTTCCTGCGCTCTTTGTAATCAGGCATCACGGAATATACGAGATTCCAGAAATTCTCGGAATGGTTTCTGTGAACAGTATGCGCCAATTCGTGGACTATCACCGCGTCCCTTACCCCTTGCGGCGCGAATGCAAGCCTGAAGTCCAAATTTATCGCATTTTTTCCGGAGCAGCTTCCCCAGTTGGTGCCGTTGTCCTTGAGCCTGACATCGCCTATCTTTGACCTGAAGAACTGCGAGTTGAACTGCTCTACTCGGGATACGAAGTCGGGTAGGATAACCCTCGATATCGCCCGCCTTGCGAGACTTGACGCGATGCCGCCTGCCTTTTCTTTGCTCAAACCGCCCGATAAATAGATTTTTATTGCGTCTCCCTCGATAACAGCCTTGGATATCTTTGAGCCGGTTTCATTTATATATATGCTGAAATGCCTGCCCATGATTTCGACATTCTGGTTGCTGCAGAAGCGGATTTTTGCCTTTTCATGAAATTCCCTGTTTTTATGCCTCTGCAAGTACTTTTCAACCTTTGCAATCAATTTTCTATACATGTCAAATTGTTCCTGCCTTGAAATTCTGCTAGGTATCTTTATTATTATCCTGTCTGCCTTTAACCTTACATACCCCACATGATCCGAATCCGCGCGCGCCACTTCTATTTCGTACAACTTATCATTGATAAGTATTTTATCCTGCATAAAATCTGGCAATGGCAATGAACATGGCGCCCAATCCTTCATGAATCAATAAAGTTCGATCTTTTTTACCGCGATCTTTATCCCCTGCGGAAGTATCTGGTAGGGCACAACATCAAAGCTATGGCTATTGCCCCTCATTTTTATGATTTCTATTTCAGCGACCCTCTTTTTGTTTTCTATCATCTGGTACAGGACAATCAGCCCGTCGAATATAAAGAATTCGGATTTGAATCTCAATGCGGAGACATTCCTCTCCGTCAGTTCCACTGTCAGCAGCGATGTCACATTCAGCCGTTGCAGCGTTTCGGTCAAAAGGTACATCGATCTTTTGTAAACCGCGGGTTCGTCTGTTAATAAAGAAAACACCGACAGAGAGTCTATGACAACCAACTCCGAGCCTTCATTGGTTATCGTCTCTGAAAGTTGAGAGATTAAATTGTCTATCTCGTACGGGTTATCCCCTTTTCCCCCCCTAACCCTCAGGGCAGTCTCCCTTCCGGATAGGATAAGAGTCCCTTTTTTAACTACTTTCTCAAAGTCATCTTTTAAATTCGGCATTGCTGATAAAAATTCCTCCTTAAGTTTTTCCGCGGTTTCCTCTAAGTTGAAAAATATCCCTTTCCTGCCTGCTATCGCGTTTCTGACTAAAAACTCCAAGGAGAGCATTGTTTTTCCTGTTCCAGGCCCCCCTGAAATCAGCACCTGATTCCCGCGGGGTATCCCGCCATTAAGCAGGTCATCAAATCCTGCAATGCCTGTTTTTATCAACTCCATAAAATCTTTTGGTTTTTAGTAAAAATATCCAGATTGCAAAGGTTATTAAAATTTAATATAAATATATTTATAATAAATGTCTGCAAAATATATTAAAGCATATCCAATTAAATCTATAATGCAAAAATATAAAAATAAACGAGCGCTATGGTTTTATGGCTGAAAAAGAAATAAGCATGATTGCCAGGGTACAGCAGCAGCGTGCTTCCCCGAATATGAAATGGCTAAGGTTTTCGTTGGCCGTTACAGCGGTTATAATTGCTAGTGCCAATGTTTTTGCAAGTGCTTCCGCCGAAAGCCCTCAAGTCGCATTCTGGCTCCTGTTTGAGACGTCAGCATACATCACAATCGCGATAGTATATCTTTTAGGGCTAAAAAGCTGGTATCTGTTTGCAACTTTATTTTCGATATTTAATATCTCTATATTTGTTATATCCTCTTTTGTAATAATCCCGTTTATATCCCCGCAGTTGACAGGAAACCTCTCATTTTCCTCTTATAATTATGGCCAGGCATTCGCGCTGTTCGGCTGGATATATATAATTTCAGTAGGATTTTTTGCATATAAAATAGATAGAGGAAGCAAATTGGACAAGATTTTGAATGAGAATATAGTGTAGAGTATCGCGAAATATTTATAACGGTTTGATAATAAAATAATAAATTGGTAGCTATGCTAAAAATAGGGGAACCCGCGCCTGATTTTTCAACAATTGCTTATTCGCCTGTTGAGGATTCGATAGTAAAAGCCGACTTGAAGGATTACCGCGGCAAATGGCTTATAATGTCATTCCATCCGGGGGACTTCACATTCACATGCGCGACAGACCTCCGCGAATTCCAAAATATCCTGCCTGTTTTAAAGGAAAACAATTGCGAGATGGTCGGAGTCAGCATTGATTCGGTATATGTGCATAAAATGTGGATAAAAACCAGCCCTGCAATGAAAGATGTAAAATATTTGCTTCTTGATGATTCGAACCAGGCGATGCATAGAGACTACGGAGCTTTGGCAGAATCTGGCCAGATTGCGGATGCGGAGAGGATAACAGTCATTGTTAACCCCGACGGGATTGTGGAATATGTTGAAAAGGCAAATCCAAGGATAGGCAAACGTCCGACAAATATTCTGAGCATGTTTTTAGGGTTGAAATTTTTATATGCGCACCAGTCAGATACCAAATTTATCATTATATTGCCTGCGGAATGGAAGTCCCCAGAGGAGGACGCGCTAACGGTAAAAATACCCCACGATGTAGGGATGATTTGATCTTATCAGATTTACAAACAAAAAGATTTTTGATGGATGCTTTCAGGCTTTTGGATAAAAAGGAGGCGGAGTTAGCAGTTGAAAAACTATATAATAGGTATCCGGATGCGAAGTATTATCTAGATTTCAAAACTATCGACCAGCTTTTTGTGCTTGTAATATTGTCCGCGCAGACACGGGACGAGACAGTGAACAGACTAGCGCCGCAGCTGTTTTCTAAATACAGGACTATAAATGATTTTGCGCATGCGAGACCTTCAGACCTTGCAGGGACCATAAAAAGCATAAACTTTGCAAACAGCAAGGCGACAAAGATTATAGGCGCCTGCAAAGCAATAGCAAACGACTTCAGAGACAAAGTCCCTAATTCGATGGAAGAATTAACGAGCCTTCCAGGGATAGGCAGGAAAAGCGCCAATGTAATACTGACCAATGGATTTGGCATAGTGGCGGGCATACCAGTAGATACATGGGTTATTAAGATTTCGCGCAGGCTCGGGCTTACAGCAAACAGCAACCCCGACAGGATAGAGCAGGATCTTATATCAAAACTGCCAAAAAAACATTGGGCGCGGCTGCAAAATGTATTCAAGGAGCATGGAAAGAAGACCTGCAAGGCAGTGCCTATCTGCAGCAAGTGCGTTGCCTGCGGGCTGTGCAAAAGAAACGGAGTGGTGAAATCGCTATGAAAGTAGTTGCAGACCTGCACATACATTCTAGGTTTTCAAGGGCGTGCAGCAATAGGATAACCCCAGCGGCGCTCGCTGAGGCTGCGCTGGAAAAAGGGCTGAATCTAATATCTACTGGGGACTTCCTGCATAAGCAATGGCTTGCTGAAATTAAGCAGAGCCTCGAGCCCGACGGGGATACTGGATTTTTGAAAATAAAGGGGCCTGACAATGGAGTAAGATTCATGCTTGGTACAGAAGTCGCGACATTTTTTTGGGAGAAAGGAAAGTCAAAGCGCGTGCACACCTGCATAATGATAAAAAATATGGAGAGCATCAGCCAGCTAAGGGATGCTCTTTCAAAGGCAGGAAGCCTTGACATAGACGGCAGGCCAATTTTATCCATGAGCGCAGCAGATCTAGTTGAAAAAGTAATTGGCGTAGAGAAGGATGCTTTTATATTCCCTGCGCACCTTTGGACTCCATATTTCGGCGCTCTCGGCGAAACAACAGGCTTCGATTCTATAAAAGAAGCCTACGGCGACATGGAAAAGCATATATATGCATACGAAAGCGGGCTGAGCAGCGACCCGAAGATGAACTGGATGGTCTCGCAGCTTGACAAATACGCGCTTATATCGAACAGCGACGCGCATTCGCTTGAGAAGTTAGGAAGGGAGGCAAACGTATTCAATGCCCGCAAAATCGAGTATAATGAAATATTCGGGGCGATAAAGGAAAAAGATAAAGCAAGATTCACCAGTACGATAGAATTTTATCCAGAAGAGGGGAAATACCATTACGACGGCCACAGGCAATGCAACTTTTCCCTGAAGCCTGAAAAATCATCGAACAGGATATGCCCGGTGTGCAAGAGGCCGCTTGTCATAGGCGTAATGCATAGGGTGATGGAACTTGCGGACAGAGATGAGGGGTATACGCCTAACGGCGCCATTCCTTATACCCATCAAATACCATTGAGGGAAATAATCTCGTTCGTGATTAAGAAAGGCGTTGGAACGCAGGCGGTTGAGAACAAGTACAGAGAATTCATAAAGGCGTTCGGCACCGAGTTCAACGCACTTAATTCAAGTTTTGATGCAATTTCTAAAATTGACCATGATATTGCAGAAATGATTGAAAAAATCAGGAAAAATGAAATAAAAATTATTCCCGGATATGACGGAGTGTTCGGGAAATTTGAATTACTATAAATAAAACGAGGCGGCATCCCCACCAGCAAATGCTGCAGGCTTCCTATGCGTCATGCACTCATTGCATCCTGCAAATGATGTGTTTTATTAGTTCTCAGTTCTTCGAGAGTCGCCTCCTGTTGGGATCTTACATTCTCTCCCTGAGCGTGACTTCCCCTCTCCCCGAGGGTAGCTCTGTTGAGTATGTTTATTGATGCATTTATATCTCTGTCCTTCTGCATGCCTCCTATATTTTGGGGTGGAATCAAACTTTTAGCCACTACGGGAATGGGACATAAGTCAGTTATTTTTTGAGAATTATGACATAAGCTCTTTTTCCAATGTATTTTTTATTTGAATCTATTTTTGCAGAATTTCCAAAAGGAGTTACTATTTTCTCGTAGAAAGTTT
>JAMCYJ010000013.1 GCA_023474155.1 Candidatus Martarchaeota archaeon
AAAGTTTTATCTGTAATTGCATATTTTTTCTGTTTGTTAAATTGGCTTTTAATATTTTATACTCCTCGACGGCAATCCAAACTAAGAAGCAAAAATATAATTTACTCAATTATAATAGGGCTAAATATATTTTATCGACTTAAGAATGTTTTAATAGTAGATAGTTTTGTATGTTTTTAAAGACAGAGTTTAAGTCCAAGTGCGTGGCAAATGTCGACAGGAAGCTGAATATGTTTCTTGACAGGAAGGAGAATGAGCGGAACTAGCATTTAGCGAAAGGGGGTGTGATCTATTTTTTCCTCAGTACTGCAAACATATGCTTCTTTTCGTATGGCTCGATGTCTATCCTTTCAAGCACATCAAAATCTTTCTCAAGAACCTTAAGCTCCCTATTGTAAATCTCGTTCGGGCTCTTAGATATGTCTATGCTCTGCGATTTTATTGCAAAATACGCTATCCCCCCTTTTTTCAGGAACCTCGCATTCCTCAGCAGGATTTCGGCCTGGTTGCGGGTGGAGATGTCCTGATACAGCACATCGCATTCGGAAACTATATCGCTATACTGCTCGGGCTTGCCAGCATCTGCAAGTATTGGAATCATATTTTCCCTGTTTTCGCACGAGTTCAGGAACTGCCTCATGTTCCTTTCGGATATTTCAATGCAGTATACTGCTCCGTCCTTGCCCACAATATCGCTTACATGGCTTGAAGTGGTGCCTGTCGCAGAGCCGATGTAAAGCACGCTGCTGCCGTTTCCTATCTCTAATGTTTTTAATTTGTTGAGAATTGCAGCCGCAAGCTTGCTCCTGTAAGGGTTCCAGAGTCTGTACTCCGCGCCGCCTGCATGGACAAGCTCCTCGCCGTAAACCCTGCGCCCCCTTTCAATGTTTTCAGTCGCTAGTCTACCGTCCGCAAGATAGACGCCATCAAACAATTTAACTATTTTCATGAGCTTCTACGCTATGCTCTTTAAATTTAGCGAACAACTAAAATAAGTTTAAAAAAATCAAATTCCATGCAGTCTGCATGGATTGATTGTAATCTTGCCAGCTTTTCCGTCAGGTTACTCCTCAGACTCGTCTGATTCATTGATTTCGTTGTATTCCTCTGTTTCCTTCAGTTCCTCGCTTGAGCCCGATCCCTTCTCAATAACTGTTATCTTTCCGAATTTTCCAGTAGAGAGTTGCGGCGTGCCTCTGAATTCATTGACATAGCCGTTTGACACTTCTATCATGTCCCCGACGTTCACTTCGTTTATATCATCGCCCCACAAAGACATCGATATTACGCCAGTTTCGTCTTCAAGGCTTATGTTTGTAACTCTAAGGCGTTTCCCGAACTTGCTCGTTACGTCACGGGGTTCGTCCTTCTGAACAACTTTTGCTTGTATATTCACGTTGTTTGTTCCTGCTTTTAATTCGTTTATTTTCATTTAATCCACCAGAATTAAGGTTTATTTGTTTTTAATACTCTGCTTCTTCTACTAGAATCTAGCATATGTCATTAAAGCAGCATTAAATAGCAAATATATTAGTGACAGAAAACTATAAATAATTTTGTGCTTTGGAGCGATTTTTCAAAATAGCCTTATAACATAGTTCCACTATTCCTAAAATAATACATATATTTAAAAACATTTTGTACATAAACTATTATTTGGATAAATAAATTTTTATTTCAGTAAATCACAGCTATTATACTAAAGTTTGTTTGGGTTTATGCAAAGGCAGATATCTTGATGCAGAATATGCACTGGAAATCAGGCGGCGGCGTTAGGGAATTACATTAAAAGGAGATACAATGGGAAATACAAAAATCCTTGCAACTACTGCAAGACAGACAAAAAAAACCAAAGAACAAATGAACGAATGCGGATTTTTCTTTATAGAGCCGCAGGACAACATGGATGCGAGGCAGACCGCGCAGAAGCTTCTCAGTATAAACAACATAGCAGAAGTCTTTATCACTGAGGGAGACTACGGGTTTATTGCAAAGACGAATACTTCAGATGAGGCAGCATTGGCATATATTGCCGATTCTATCTCTTCCAGAGTCTCGAAAAGCTTCAAAAGGCTTTCCAGCTATTATAAGATGAAAAAATAGCAGGAGGACTATACCCGGGGCGCAGCCTGGCGGCGTGCATGCCATTCTATTGAATGCAGGCAGGTTTCAAACATTGCCCCCGCTTACGACGGCAGCGCTTTTGCCTCTTAGGTCCAGCTTCCTGAACCCTGCAATGGCCGCAACTCCTGCCGTTTCTGCAACCAGACCGTATTCCTTGTAAAATGCCTGCTGTTCCCGCGCCATGTCTTTTTCGGTTACGCTTACTGCCGCGCCTTTGTTTTTCTTAAGCTTTTCAATCGCCATGTCCCCGAATGTAGGGTATCCTACAGCGATCGCGTCAGCCATTGTCCTCGGCTTTTCGTATTTTATGTTTTTACCTGAATCAAAGGCCTTTACGAACGGGCTGCAAAGCTCTGCCTGCACTCCTATGATTTTTGGGCTTTTTTCAATGGCCCCTGCTTCTTTCATTTCATCAATCGCCTGCAGCATGCCGTAAATTAAGGTCGCGTTCCCGATAGGCACTATGATATTTGCCGGATTAATCTCCTCAATTATCTCGTATGCTATTGTTTTCTGCCCTTCTTTTCTATAGCAATAGTCGCCAGCAAGGAAGGCGTTGTTCTTTGCAGCATACCTTTCGGCGAACTTTTGCGCAAGGTTAAAGTCGTCGTTGATTCTTGTTATGTCGGCATCGTGAGTCTTCCGTATATTGTTCACTTTGTCCCTGTTTGCATTGCTGCTTATGAATATCTTTGATTTTATGTTGTTCAGCTTTGCGAAATAAGCTATTGAAAAGGCCATGTTTCCGGTCGATGCGCATACGATTTCTTTATAACCGTATTCAAGGCACTTGCTTATCTCGACAACTGATCCTCTGTCTTTGAAAGACTTTGTAGGGTTCTGTATTTCAAGCTTGAGAAAAAGGCCCGGATTTTCATTGCTTTCCAGTATTTCCGTGCCGCCGACCGCGTAATGCGCGTATTTTGCATCAGGCAGCATATTTTCATACGCCCAAATTCCGCGTCCTCTTCTATCTCCAGCCCTGAAACTGAATTTTTTGTATTTCACATCAAGGATGGCTCCGCATGCGCTGCAGGTCTGGCTTCTGTATTTTTCATCGAAATGCATTCCGCATTTTGTGCATTCTAAAAAATACTTCATAAGTATCGCGTTTCAGGCTAAACCGCCTAAGGCGCGGCATGGCCATGCCCCGTCTCAAAAGACATAAGAGAATAAATCTCCTCAATCTTGCTTGCAATCGCATGGCCTCTTTCAGTAAGCTTGATCCTTTTCATCTTTCCGTTTTTTTCGCTTTCGACTATGCCTGCCATTTCGCAGTTGAGTATAAAATTGCAGGTATGCACATATGTCGTGCTTGATTCCTTTGCAAGTTTTGAAATGTACCAGTTTTGCCCAGGCGTTTTCAGCAAAAGTAGGATTTTAGCCTGCTTACCCTTAAAAATAAGCGTTTCTCCGTTTTCAAGGGCGTCTTTTTTGTCATCCATAAATATGCACTATCAAAGTTTGAGCCTCGGCTTATATTTTGATAATCCTGTTTATTACTGAAATTATTATGGCAAATAGGGATATTGCTATAAGAATTATCTTAGGATTTATTTTAGGGCCCTTTGAAGGAGCATCATAAAAGCTCATTACTCCTGCCTGCGATTGCGGGCTGCTTAATTCTACCATTTTTACACCAATACCTTCTGCATTTTTAATTTTAAATAATTAAAAAATAATTAAATGAAAATTAAATAAATTTATTTATAATGCATAATGATATTTATTAATTATCCTAATTGTTTTTAGTTATTCGCTTTTAATAATTATTGTAAATTGTAATAATGCAGGGGCATTATTCATTTTTATTAATGAGGAACAAAACCATTGATATTAAGTGATGAGACGAGGTATTTCTGAAACAGTGATGAACGAGAGTCATCTGATAATATTAAGAGGGGTTGTAGCGTAACTTGGCAGCGCGGCAGGCTCCAGATATACAACATGTTTTTTAAAAAGATTGAGCTTATTGCGATGATATAAATCTGGAATTTTAAAAAAATGATGAAGTAACCTGCAAATCTGGGTTCAAATCCCAGCAACCCCAAATTTTTATATTTTTGTTGATCTAGCTTAGTCCTCTAACTTAGGGTTCTTGCTCAAACATTTTATCTTTATTTAAACAAAGTGAGTTGGAACTCCCACATGATGATGCTGATGACCATGAAGAGGTTTGAGTTGTATTTGTTCCTGACTACCGTGGTGTGGATAGCAATAGTGCTTGTACCGATGTGGGCGCGGTTGCCGAATATTGCAGTAAAGACGATAGCCCTCTCATTCCTTCGGGGTGGTGCTAACAGTATATTACCTGTTGTAATGGTCTTTGAAGAAAGCGCATTTGCCATAAAACATTATTCAGTGAAATTCCCACTAAAATAGTAGAATTGAATAAAGACTTGGAATTAAACTTATTCTCTACATAATTAATAGTTACGGATAAAATAAAACAATATCGTTAAATTATATCAATGTAAAATAGGATATAACTAATTCAGTGGTTTGATGTCCCTTAATGCCAGAACAGCAGATGCAGAAAGAAAGGCAGGAAAGGCGATGCTGAATGGCAGGCATATAGAACTAAATCAGGACTTTCTTACTGCATTTAATACGATTGAGAATACTGACCAAAATGTCTTCATAACAGGCAAGGCAGGTACTGGAAAATCCACTTTCCTTGAATACCTGCGTGCAAATACTGCAAAAAGTATAGTAGTGCTTGCGCCGACAGGCGTAGCTGCGCTTAATGTGCATGGCCAGACAATACACTCCTTTTTCAAATTCAAACCAAATATTACGCTTGACACAGTGAGAGTTCTGCCTAACAGCAGCAGGCAGGACATATATAAAAATCTAGACCTTATTGTGATCGATGAGATATCCATGGTTAGGGCAGACCTTCTTGACTGCATAGATAAATTCCTGAGGCTGAACAGAAATCAGAACAGCAGGCCGTTCGGCGGCGTTCAGATGGTGTTTATAGGTGATCTGTATCAGCTCCCGCCAGTCGTGAAATACAATGAGAGGAAACTGTTCAGCAGCATGTACAAAAGCCCGTATTTTTTTGATGCAAAATCTTTCGAAGCCCTGCAGATGCGGTTTATCGAGTTGCAAAAAAATTATAGGCAGTCCGACGCGAAATTTATCGCAGTATTAAATGCGATTAGGAGCAATTCTATTAATGAACAGCATCTTGATATGATAAACAAAAGGTTTGACCCAGACTTTACTCCTCCTGAAGGAAGCAGGTATGTAACGCTTGCCACTACAAATTCTATTGCAGACAGGATAAACCTGAAGGAACTCGAGAAATTAAAATCACCGAAGTATGTATATACTGCAGAAGTAAAAGGGGACATTGAAGATAATTCCTTTCCCAATGATAAAGAACTTATCCTGAAACTAGGAACCCAGGTGATGCTGCTCAACAATGACCCTGATGGCAGATGGGTTAACGGCAGCATAGGAATTGTGAAAGAGATAATAAAAGGCGCAAGGGCAGACGCAATAATAATAGAGCTTGCTGATGGAGGGGTTGTGAATGTGCTGCCTTTTACTTGGGATGTTTTCAGGTTCTCATTCGACAAGAAGGAAATGAAAATAAAATCAGAGCAGGTTGGGAGCTTTACGCAGTATCCGATAATGCTTGCATGGGCTATAACAATCCATAAGAGCCAGGGCAAGACCTTTGATAAGGTAATAATAGACATAGGCAAGGGGACCTTTGTGGCAGGCCAGCTGTACGTTGCGCTTAGCAGATGCACTACAATGGAGGGCATAGTTCTCAGGTCAAAGCTCGAGCAGAGGCATGTCTTCAAGAACTGGAGGGTAGTAAAGTTCATGACCCAGTACCAGTACAGGCAGTCCGACGCAGAGCTTTCCCTCGACGGCAAGGTCGGCCTCCTTATATCCGCAATGAGGCGCAAGGCATATGTATCGATCACCTACCTGAAGTCCAATGACGAGAAATCCAGCAGAAGCATACTGCCCATGTTCGTCGGCAGGATGGAGTACAAGGGAAAGGAATACCTGGGCGTGAAGGCACTGGACTCGAAGAGCGGAGGAGAAAGGAATTTCAGCATAGAAAGGATACTTAGCATAAGCAGGGACCAAGGCTGATGCAGGGTACGGATCAAGAACAAGGCCTGTTGGGTACTACACATTTACCATCGATATTTTCAATCAAAATGGAAAGTCGAGTTGAAGGATTGGAAAACAGAAGATATCGCAAAAACATACAATTCCAAGTCAATGGTAGAGGACGATTTTAAAGCACTGAAAAATAGACTCCTAATACCTATAAAACCATTTTTTCATAGGGATGACTTTCATCTTCGTGTCCACATTTTCATATGCGTGCTGTCGATGGTTTTATATAGGTATATGCTTTGGAAACTGAGGGACATAAAGTTAAGCGATAGCAGCATAACAAAAATGATACAGGATATAAGATTGGCATTTATCAAGGGAACAAATTCAAATTCTGTCGAAAAAGTACTTGAACATATGACCCCAGAGCAGATTAAGATATACACTGCACTTAATCTTGAAAGGTACATGCTTAATTGAATCAGGTTGGGGCATACATACTTAACGGTGTAAAGATAAAAACAAAATAGGTCTGTACAATTAAATTTTCATCAGCCTCATAAAGTCTATTAATCGTCATCTTTAAACAGTTTCACTACTATACTCTCGTAGGCGATTAGTATGAATGTAGTTTGTGATAATTGTGGATCTTCAGATGTGGCAAAGATAAAGATTGATGAGTATAAGTCCGAGCGTTGCGGTCATGTCTGGTTTCCAAGAGAATATACAAAGGATGAACCTAAAGTATGTCTTAAGTGCAAGTCTCCGTATTGGAATATTCCAAGAAAGAAGAGGTAATTTATAATTAACGATAAGCTCCATTATCAATTTTATTGAGGTCTACTGTTTCAACATCTTTCAGATTATGAAAGTTTTTATCACGAGTCAATAATTTTTGGTTATAGGATTTTGCGGTTGAATATATCAGTGCATCAAAAATCGCATTTCCACTTAAATACCCATCAGAATTTCGTTGTGTGTGGAATTGGTTAGTTAAAAGTGTCGGAATTTCATCAGCTATTTCTGGTT
>JAMCYJ010000035.1 GCA_023474155.1 Candidatus Martarchaeota archaeon
GTATACTACTCCCCAAATATTTCTCCTTCTTAATGACAGTTCCGTTAAGCCTGAAAGAGTGTTCAATATAATAGTACTTTTTATCCCTGTATTTCCGTTCCCTTATATTTACCATAATAATATTTACCCCTACACATTTATAAATATTAATATTTATATCAAACTGTAGGGGCATATGCCTAGTGAGTTACGTGATTTGCACCCTGCTTCCTCGTAAACCGAAAATGGACTAGGCGGGGATCGAACCCGCAATTCCCACGTTGCGAACGTGATGTCTTACCATTGGACCACTAGCCCCTATGAAAGCGCAATTCCCTGCATCAGGCTAATTTATTTATTCGGGGAATTTGTATTTATTATTTATGTTATTATTTATATTTGCTATTTTATATTTATTCTGCTTTTTATTAATTGTCCTTAAATAATAAATTAACAACTTTTTAAATTTATTGCCGCGCCGGGGCGCGTATGAGGTAAAGAGCATGATCGAGCAGAAAGAGATTGAATTTGCAGGAAGCCTGTTCAAAAAATATTATGCGGGCGCGCGCATAGATATCGAAAAGGTCGGGGAGAAGGAATTTGGATTCGGGGATTTTAACAACAAGATCTCGTTCAGGCACTTTGCATTTAAGACAAATGAGGACTTCAATGCCTATCTCAAGCAGAATGGACCTGGATTCGTGTCCTTTTCATCCGCATTCTACATGCACCCTGCGGCGAGGCCTATGCCGAACAAAATATGGAACGGCTCGGAGCTCATATTCGACCTCGATGCGAACGACCTTGGCCTCCGGTGCGTGAAGGAGCACGGCGGGTCGTGGGTGTGCAAAAACTGCTTCGACAGCGTAAGGCGGGAAACGCTGAGGCTTATAGAGGAGTTTCTGATTCCTGATTTCGGATTCTCGAAAAACGAGATAAGCATAAACTTCAGCGGGAACAGAGGATACCATGTGCATGTAGACAACGGCGACGTCCTCGGGCTGGGCTCCGACGCCAGGAAGCAGATCAGCGGATACATCAAGGCTGAAGGCCTTGACCTCGAGGCCTTTTTTCCCTCGCTGGGCCAGAGGGGGCAGGTGCTGCACGGCCCTGCGCCCGGCGATTTCGGATACGGAGGAAAGCTTGCGAGGTTCGTGATAAGCATGCTGAACAGAGAGGATATCGGCGAGCTGCTTGCGATGGGCATTGAAAAACAGGTGGCGAAAAAGCTTCTGGCGAACAAGACAGACATAATCATGGGGATAACGACTGGAAACTGGGACAAGGTGAACCTGCAGAAAAAAAGGGAAATATGGAAAAACCTGCTGCAGAAAATCGCGATAAGGCAGAGCAATTCGATAGACAAAAACGTTACCAACGACATCCACCACTTGATAAGGGTGCCGGGCACCCTTCACGGGGACACTGGACTCGCGTCTAAAACAGTCCCTCTCGACAGGCTTCAGGACTTTGACCCGATGGAGCACGCAGTCGCGTTCGCATCGCAGGAAACAGTAAAAATCCATGTCGGAAGCGCGCCGCGGTTTAGCATGAAAGGGGGGGAATTCGGTCCGTTCGATGGGCAGGACGCTGAGCTGCCTCTCCATGCCGCCCTCTACCTGATTCTAAAAGGCAGGGCAAGGCTTAAATAGTAGAAAAAACATAATAATACTATGGAAGCGCATAAACAGGCTGGGGAGACTGGGAAAAGCGAAAACAATGAGAACTGGGAAAAGCGAAAATCCAAAGCCGGCGGAATATTGCAATGGACAGGCAAGGCAGCAGCGGGCGCGGTGCTCTCGTTGGCAATACTGATGAATTCCTCATTCGGCGCATTCAGCACTGCATATGCGGCTGGAAGCGCAGGCATAACAAAGCCTTCGCAGGAAATAGTGCAGATGCAGAAAAACAGGCTGGGCATAAGTGCGCACGAAGTCGCATTTAACCCTGTCCCCCTTAAGAGCGGGAATTGGTCAGGCGTGTATTCGCTGTCAAAAAGCAAATTCATTGCCGTGGAAGCGACATTCGTTGTCCCGAAGCTGCCCGCGCAGAAGGAATTCGTACTTGAAAAGGTATGGGCGAATCCCGGAGGCACCACTGCAAATGGCTCAAATAACACAGCAGGGAAAAAGGAACACAAAACCGAATACGTGAAAAGGCTTGCAAGCATGAGTGTCTGGGCAGGAATAGGGGGTCTGGCAGGCAAAACCTTGATCCAAGCAGGCGCGACTGTCGCCGTCATCAACGGGACTGAGAAGGCAGTCGCATGGACAGAAATACTCCCTGCAAACATGGAAATCATAAATCCTAGTTCGTTCGGTGTAAATCCTGGAGACAAAATTAAAGTGGAAATAAAAAAACTGGGCGGAGGCCTTGGCCTTAATATTTGGGGCATACAATTAGAAAACCTGACAACAGGGAAAAAATTCAGCGACATTGTCAATTACAAATCCAATGGAGGGTCGGCCGAGGCAGTCATTGAAAAATGGCGATTGCCGGTAAAACATTTGAAAAACGGGGGAGAGGTAAACATGGTCACGAAATTGCCAAAGTTCACTAAAGTGCAGTTTTCATCATTCAAGGTACAGGAAGCAGATCCTAGCAAAAAAATAATAGAAGGAGAACTGAACATGTTCAAAAATAAGGAACAGACATCTGTGAAGATTAATAGGCTGGACTCCACAAATTGCAGCTTCAGCGTTGAAAGCTACGGCAGGAACATAAACAGAAAATTCCTCAGGGGCCGGCAGTAAACCCGCTAACGAGAAGGCAATGGGAGGTTATTTCTGCCAAAAATAAAAAACTATTTAAGTTTATCCTTCATTAATATTTTTTTGTCCACGGCATTGGCAAACCTCTGTCTTGGGCAAGATGGTAGAATGAATGGCAATATAGTTCCTAAAAAATTATTTTTTACTAACGGGACAGGCAGGGCGAAAATAAAGCTTGAGGCCTTCGAATTCGCCTTGCGGGATGCGGGGATAGAAAAGTTCAATCTTGTCAAGGTATCGAGCATAATACCCCCGAACTGCGAGATAATCTCAAAGGAGGCCGGCCTTAAAATGCTTAACGCGGGGGGAATCACTTTCCTTGTATTGGCAAGGCTCGAGTCTGAGGAGGTAGGGGCGCGCGTAACGTCAAGCGTGGGGCTTGCGGTTCCGAAGGACAGAAGCAATTACGGATATCTGAGCGAGCATGAGGAATTCGGTGGCAGCAAGGCAAGGGCAGGAAACAAGGCAGAAGAGCTTGCAGCGACCATGCTTGCATCGACGCTAGGCATAAAATTCAACGCAAGGCATAACTGGAAAAGAAAAAAACAGATAATAAAGATAAGCAATAAAATAATAAGGACGGATAACATAACAGAGTCCGCCGACGTAGAAAAAGAAGGGGAATGGACATGCGCTGTTGCCGCGGCCGTATTTATCCTTTGACGCGCGAACACGCTAAATAAACTTCTTTACTTATATTGTTTGGGGCAATCACCATTAGCCCCCTATCTGATTATGAAGGAGAAGAAAGAATAGAGGAAAAAACAATTATATTTATTCCAATATGGAAATGGCTGCTTTTTGGATAATAGCTATATGACGAAGGGGATATATTGCAGCGTTGCAGCGGTCAAAAATTAACGACTTTGCCCCACGCCATAATTTTTGGGAAGCAATAAATATAAGGACGCGCCTTATTATATTTACAATTACGGAACGGGTTCCGAAATTTTTTGCTTTCCGTCGAAAAATGCGATAGAAAGGTATTTATATAAGATAAGATATAATATAGAACTGTTTCAAAACCAGAAATAAACAAGGTTTGGAATTTGTGTTTCTTTATGCAGGGATGGCAGAGCACGGTCAAATGCGGCAGACTCAAGATCTGTTGGCTTAGGTCTACGAGAGTTCAAATATTAGAACAAATCTCTCTCCCTGCATGGAATGCATGGAACATATTAAAGAATTAATGGTGTGTAAGAATGGCGAAAAATAGCAAAACAACAATAAAGAAAACAAAGATTTTTAATATTCCGACGTATGCGCAAAAGGAGGAATTTACAAGCTCTGCTGCATGCGCATTGATGGTCTTAAAGTATCTGAATAAGAGCCTACAGTTGAACAAGGAAAACGAGTTCGATATATGGAGGGAAGCGGTCAGCGGAAGCGTATGGCATGGATCAAGATACGGCCTTGCATATGCGCTTGCAAAAAGGGGGGCGAAAACAGAGATAATGACGAACGTAAAGGACGAGGGCTTTGAAAAAACAATGGCTGTCTACGAAGGCGTAAACCTTGACACGCTGAGCGCATCGTTCAACGAGATAAAGCAAAAAAGCAGCGATATGAAAATCAAGGAAACTGTGCAGGCAGTGACTATGAACAAAATAAAAGAACAGATCAACAAGAACAAGATACCTATAGTTCTTGTAGACGCGAATGCGTTGAACCCGTACATGGAAAAGGCCCCGCACTGGGTCATAATAAAAGGCTACGACGAGGATTCGATATACCTGAACGACCCTTATTCGGACAATACAGTGACGATGACACAGGACATGTTCAAGAGCGTAATGGGGTATGAAAACAACTGCCATATGATTCTTGCGAATACGAGGGGATTCGATCCAAAGGCAGGGAAGGGCAAAAAATGATCAGGACAAAATAACAAAATAAGATAATGCTTAAAAATAAATGTGATATGATGAATGAAAAAAACAACGGTGCGAAAAAAACAGGGTGCTGCGGAGGCAGGAAGGCTGAGGAAAAGCATGGCTGCGGATGCGGCGAAAAGCAAAAGCATGCGGACAACAGCAAGAAAAACGAAAAGAAACAGAAGTAAGCGAAAATAAAATAATAAACAGCAAAAGCAAGGCGGGGCGAAAACAGAGGTACGCTGCATGCAGCGTGTCTATCTTCTCGAAAGGAAAAGGCGTTGATTGATGATGAAAACAACTGCAAGCGGAGCTAAAAGCATGGCTGAAAAACTGCGCAATGCAGATGAAAATAAAAAAAACGCAGGAAGGATCGGCTTTAGAATCGCATCTGTCGGCGCGGAGCTCGAGTGCGGCATAATGGGGCCGGATATATTGCGCCTTGGAAATGCTTTTGAAAGGCTCCAGTTCTTCAGGGACGATACGGTGAGCTCTTTCGAGGCCATTAAGGAGTCCGGCATGGATAGGAAACAGGGAATGTTTATAGGCAACGCAGAGCTTGCATACTGGTCAGACTCGCTGAGGGGCATGAATAAATTTTTCACGAGTGCGTTCAGCTGCATAATGAGCACTAACAGAACCTGCAGCCTGCATGTGCATATAAAGCCAGCGCTTGAAATAAAAAACAGGTTTGCGGAGGTATTCGGATCCGCCGAGGCGCAGAAGATGCTCGTAAAAAGCTATGCAAAGGACTTCAAAAACATGAAAAAATATACCGACAGGCTCGGAAACAGGAACTGCGTACCCGTGTTTCTTGAAAGCAATGTTGTGAGGCAGCTCTCGTATACAAGGCAGAGTATGAAAGCGCTGCCTGACAAGCAGGATCTATCATTGGATGCATTCACAGCATTGGCAAGGGATTACCAGAGCAGGCGCAGCATAAACAGAAACGGCATGACCATTATCATGTGCATGCTAGATGTCGCGGAAAGCCTTTACCCCCTCTATTCTGCAGACCCTGAAAAGCAGGAACATGCTGAAAGACTGAAAGAGATTGCGCATCGCATTAGATGCGGAAACCCAGACGATAAGCTTGCTTCTGTAACCCAACTTAAGAAAATACTTAGGGCTGCGGAAGGACTATCTGGCCGCAGCCAAAACATAGATGCCTATTCGAGTTCTCTTATCAATATTTCAGGGGCGAGAAAGACTGTCATAAACCTTAACCCTATAAACGACATCGGCACGATTGAATTCAGGCTGATGCCTCATATGGAAAGCGCAGATGAAGCAAGCGATGCCCTTGCATGGGTTGTTGAAAATGTAGATAATGTATACAATAAGTTAAAAAAAGAAATAGGAGGCTTGGAGCTCGACTTCAGGAACTTCATGGACTTCGAGCTTGACATGGTAAGATCAAGGATGCCCGGCATAAAATTGATAAACAGAAACAGGCAAGAAGCGCGGCATAAATCCATCCGCATATAAAATTTATTTATTATTATTTATTATAACCCTCTTTGACAGCGCGAGCTGGAAATCCCGCGCGCTTTGGCAGTGGAATTGAAGCAGCATTCCTGACAATTTTCTCAATCGCATCTAGATCGAAGAGAAGCACGCCTTCTTTTTTTCCCACACGCCTTAATTCTGCATCAAAGCCCGCACGCGAGAACAATGCAAAATGCTCTATCCGCGAATCCTTGCGCCATTGTACAATTTTGGATTTTCTTTTCAGTTCATTTAAGACAGAGAGATTAACAGGTTTTGCGCCCCATTTGCATTCTCCGAACAATATGTCATTTGTTTTCTCATTTACAGCAACAAGATCTATTTCTTCTTCATTTATACCTTTCGGCTTTGATGAATCCCTGCCCCACCACCTGCCAATCTTAGTAATTGGAAATATACTACCGCTATTAGATGCACGCATTACTAAATCAATTGCAAAATATTCAAACATTTGCTGCGCTATTGTTGTGCGTATGCTGCCCAAAATGAGCTCTTTTGCTTCTTTAGAGCCTACAAGCAAAAGCTCTCTATA
>JAMCYJ010000008.1 GCA_023474155.1 Candidatus Martarchaeota archaeon
ATTCGGAAAAAATTATCTCGAGGCGGAGGAAAAAATAAAGCATGCGGTAAGCGGTGCAAAGGAACGGCTTAAAAACGGAATATTCGAAATCGAAAAAGAAAAGCTCAAAAAGCAAAAAGAAAACATAATAGATGAATTAAATGATTGACTTTGCGAATACAACAATTATAAAATCCTCAAAAAGCAAAATACAGTCAAAAAATGCAGTATTTATTGTCGGCCTGCCCGGCCTTGGCAGCATCGGCTCGATAGTTGTCGATCTGCTCATAAAGCAGTTCAAGGGAGTCCCAATCGCAACAATATACTCTAATAAGTTCCCGCCGCACGTTCTCATGCTCGAAAATGGGGAGGTGAGATTTTTGAACAATACCTTCTATCTTATAAAAGGGCCGAATAAAAAAAATGACCTCGTCCTGCTCGCGGGAGACACTCAGGCAATGACTCCGGAAGGCCAGTACGAGATAAATGCAAAGATAATAAATTTTTTCAAGAATGAAATAAATGGCAAATTTATGCTGGCTATAGGGGGCTATGCGCAGCAGGAAAACGAAATAAAGTCGCCAAGAGTTTTCGGAAACGTGACAGATAAAAAGCTTATAGAGCGGTTTAAGAATTATGACATCAAGTTTAATCAGACCCGAGGCCTGATCTATGGCTCGCTCGGGTTGTTAATGGCAATGGCCAAATCCGACAATCTCGAAGGCCTCTGTCTTATGGGGGAGGTACAAAACATGGAGCTGGATCCGAATGCGGTCAAGTCTGTCGTTGCTGTTTTAAATAAGCTTTTAGGCATAACAATAAATACGAAAGACATCGACGAGCTGATAAAGACGATGGACAAAACAAATGCAAAACTGCTCCAGGATTTGAACATGCCCGGCGCATTAAATAATGAAGAATCGCAGCCATCATATATTAGATAAATATTTTGCATTCTGGTTTTATGGCTGTAAAAACCCTGTTGACGCTGGATTTCAAAGGCGCGATTGCCGCGCTTTTGCTCGGCGTCGGGCTTTTTGCGTTCGGAAGCAGATCTGGCAACTATATTCTCTCCGTGTTCTTTGTTTTGTCGATGCTCCTATTTCTGTTGCTCTCTGCAATCGCAACAAAAATAGGCACGGGATACAAAAAAAACCTCAATCTTTATGAATACAAAAGAGGCGTAAAAAATGTGCTGTCCAACGGCATGGCGCCGTTCGCGATTGCCGCGCTATTCTACCTTTCCGGCTCTTTTTTGTTTGTTATAGGCTTTTCGTCTGCCGTGGCCGCGATAGCAGCAGACAAGTTTAGCAGCGAGATAGGAGTTTTAAACGGCAGGCCAAGCCTCATTTTCGGCATGAAAAAAGTAAAAAAAGGCACATCCGGAGGGATAAGCCCCCTCGGGCTCGCCGCTGGGCTCGCAGCATCCATTGCCATAATGGCATTTTCAATATTTTATTTTTATTTTGCGCTCTCCGCCGAGGGTGCGAAGATATTTGCTTTCGCGGCTCTGGCAATTTTAATATCCGGATTTAGCGGTACCATAATAGACTCCGTGTTCGGGTATTTCGAAAACAAAGGGATAGGCACCAAGCATACGACAAACTTCATCGCCAGCCTGCTCGCGGGGTTTATAGGGATAATTCTATTTTTGGTGTTCTTGCTACTTTAATTTCCGCCAGTCCTACATTTGCCTCCTCTCGGGCTCGCCAGGGATATTCTAAAACACCTTCATTTTTGCATTAAGTTTTTAATACTGCGAGTATAATATTATATTGGCATTCTAAAAATTCTAAAAATTCTAAAAATTCCAACAATAATCCAAATTTTCGGTGATTATATTCTGAAACAAAGTGTTTTAAACATCGGCACGCTCGGGCATATAGACCACGGAAAAACATCCCTAACTAAAGCGCTTACGCATCAGTGGACCGACAAGCACAGCGAAAGTATAAAAAGAAACATGACGATCAAGCTTGGCTATGCAGATTCTGTTATAAACAAATGCATCGAGTGCGAAGGGCCGGAAGCCTATACTCTTGAAAGCAAGTGCGAATGCGGAAAGCCCGCAAAAGAACTGATGCGCATATCTATTTTAGATGCGCCTGGCCACGAAACGCTGATGGCAACTGCGATAGCGGGATCCAGCGTCATAGACGCGATACTTTTTATAATAGCGGCCAATGAGCCATGTCCCATGCAGCAGACAAAGGAGCATCTGATGATAATAAACATACTCGACATAAAAAACGTCATAATAGTGCAGACGAAAGTCGACATAGTCGGCAAGGACAAGGCGATCGCGCACTATAATCAGATACTGGATTTTATAAAAGGAAGCACAATAGAAAATGCCCCCATAGTTCCTGTGATGACTAACCAGAACATAAATATAGACGTGCTCATGGAAAAGATAGCTGGCTTTAAGATTCCTGCGCGCGATCTTGATTCAGATCCGATAATGTATGTGGTAAGGTCATTTGACGTCAACAAACCAGGCACAAAGATAGAGGATTTGTCGGGCGGCGTACTCGGAGGCGCGATAACAAAGGGCAGATTCAAAACAGGAGAGGAGATAGAGATAAGGCCAGGGATCAAGATCGAAGCCAAGAAAGAAAAGTCCAAATTTGCGTACAAGTCAATAAAGACGAGGATAACAAAACTTTACAACGGCAACAATGTGCTTGACGAGGCGATTCCAGGGGGCCTGGTCGGAATCTCGACCCAGATGGATCCCTCGTTTGCAAAAGCAGACAATCTTGTGGGCAATATAGTCGGATTGCCGGGAAAACTGCCAGATATGGTCAATGAAATCAGCATCACTTTCTTTAAAATGAAGAGGAACGATATCCAGGACGCACAGCTAAAGGAGAACGAACCTCTGATTCTCGGCGCGGGCACGGCAACGCTTGTAGGGTATGTAAAAAGCATAAAAAAGCAGCAGGTGCGCATCCAGCTAAAGCATCCTGCATGCATAGAAAAGAACAGCAAAATCGCAATAATGCAGAACATAGGTCAAAGATGGAGGTTGGTTGGCCATGGGACTTTAGCTTAGCATGAGGTTTCTTTTTTCCGAATTTATTAGTTTATTCTTTTCTCAAAAAGGGAACATAGCGATATTCAAAGACCCCTGCCCTAGATATCTTCGGCTGCGCGTCGTTTATTTTTACTATCCAGTCTCCGCCGTGGCCGTATTCCCCGCCGCATTTAAACGGCTCGTTTATTTGCAGGGCATATGTCCTGTTTTCAAGCAGAAACTCATTTTTTATGCAATAAAGCCCTCTCGGGAGCAGGAGTTTTATAATGCTTGTTTTAACATCTGGAAGATCCTCGACAGTTTCTTCGATTCTCCTGTCATTCTCAAGGTAAAGAATCCTGTACTTTTCAAGGAACTTGTCCGTGCTGAGCGAAAAATAAATTTCGCCATTCAGATTTGAGAGAAGGCAGTCCCCCTTTTTGTAGTGTTTGATTCCCGCAGCCGCGCCCGATTTTATGCTGTACTCTCCAGCGCTATCAGCAATTGCAAACCTTCTCATGCTGGCTATATCCAGGACTTTCGATGCCTTATAGTATTTGCCAAGATCAATGCCACTTAAGTCCATGCCTGCGAAAAATGCCCCTGCCTTATATTTTGTTGCGATTTCCATGTGTCTCCCATCGGTGTGCGTTTGCAGCGTCTCCGCGTTTAATTGTTTAACTAATAATTAGTTGGGCCGTCATGATATTTATATTTTAGTTTTGCTTGTCGCGCCCGAGGAATTATTCGCGAAATAAGAATAAGCAGAATGTTTGCATTTATGCTTTTTTGGCTTTTTAACGCGAGTTTGCGCTTCTGCAAATACAGATCCGCGCCATGCTATTCCTCAAACTCTGTGCGTGCTTTTATCTCGCCGGCAAGATTCTGATTCAGCATTTTCCTTGCCTCGTCTTTTTTGAAGTTTCCAAGCAGCCAGCCTAATTTCACATAAGCTGTTTCAGGCGTCATATCCTCGCAATAAACAACGCCGAGCCCGCTCAAAATCCTAAGGTTTCTGTAAACATATGGGTTTGTCCTTCCGAATATGCATTGGGATGTCATTCCTACAATTATCCCTGCGTCTATTGCCCTCTTTATGCTTTCTGTCCACCTTAACTCTTCATGGCTGCCGGATACAGGGGCGTGGCCCAATCCCGTGCCTTCAATAATAATGCCTGCATATTTTTTTTCTATATAAAAGTCTATTATGCTTGGGTCCGAATTCGGATAAACTTTAACAAGTGCCACCTTGCCCTCAAATTCCAGCCGGGGTTTTATCTGCCCCCCTATGCTGCGCCTTTTTTTGTAGCCGTTTGTAATTTCTATATCTCCGCTTTGCGAAACGAGCGCCATAGGCTTGTCATTAACCGCTGCAAACGCATCCCGTCTTGAAGTATGCATTTTCCTTGCCTTTGTGCCGCGTATGAATGCACAGAAATCGTCATTCGAGGAATTATGCATGCATATTCCGACTTCCGCGATATCTGATTTTGATGCGATATGCGTAGCGCAGACAAGGTTCATGAATGCATCGCTCGAACCTCTGTCGCTGCTGCGCTGCGATCCTGTAAGTACGACTGGAATAGGCACATCGCCGAGCATGAAACTCAATGCGCTTGCGGTGTAATGCATGGTATCTGTCCCATGGGTTATGACAATGCCCCTCAAGTCCTTGTTGTTTGTTATAAGCTCTGAAATTCTAACCGCAATCTTCTGCCATTCCGTATAAGTCATATCCTCGCTTGCTATGCTGAAAAGATTTTCAACTTTTATATTTGCAATCAGGGAAAGCTCAGGAACTTCATGCAGCAGTTCTTCAGGCTTAATGAGCATGTAAACTCCGCCTGTTTTATAGTCCACCTTGCTGCCGATTGTCCCGCCAGTATAAATAAGGGCTATATCAGGAAGCCCAGCGACTTCTGAAATACCCTCCCCTGAAAATTCAAATCTAAAATCCGCCCCCCTTATTTTTTTGATTTTGGTTTCAGGCCTGAATTCAATGCCAATGTTATATCCATTTTTTAATTTGATGACAAGAATGCAGCTGTCGCTCGAGTCAGGCTTTGGCATAATCTCCCCTGTTATTCCGTCGGGTTCGATTTTAACCAAGTCTCCCGGCATTATTTTGTTTTCTGATAGTATCTCATCTATTTTTTTGCTGTACATAAAATCATATGCAGTTTAAATTATTTAAATTTAGCAAATTCGCTAGATTCGAACGGCGAGGCATTGTAACCAAGTTTTGCAAGATTTTTCGCAAATATCCCTTTGTTAGCGCCGTAAGTAAATATTTTTTTCGGAGCGACCATTTCAATATACTTTATGCTCTGTTCAAAATCCGCATGGTTACTAAGTTCGAACACGGCATCGGAATTAAATTCTATTGTTTTTACAAGCCCGCTCGCAACTGCGGTATACGCCCTTTTTTTATATGCCTTTGCGAGTTCTGTTTTAAGGCTGCTCAGCCTGCCCAATTCAACAATGCCGACAAAGTTGCCATCCATTATTTCATTATAATTAGAATCCTCCTCATAAACAGAAACATAGCTTAAGTCCTCCCCGAAACTTTTATAAACTCTATTCATCGCGCACGTCTGCTTGTTAACCGCAGGAACAATCCCTATTTCATTCAATATCCTTATAATGTCCTGCGCCCTGCCAAGGGAATAGGATCCGAAAAATACATTTCCTGTTTCAATCTTTTCAAGAACCCAGTCCTGTATTTTTTTCTTTGTCATGTCTTTTTCCTCAAATTTTATTCTCGGATCGGGGTATGTCGAGTCGATTATAAGTATGTCGGCATTTTTTATTTCGATGCGCCTGCCTATAAACGGCCTCTGCATCTGAAAGTCCCCAGAATACAGGACAGACAGGTTTTTTTGTCCGTCGTAGTAAAATAGCTGCGACGCGCCAAGTATATGCCCCGAATTCAAAAGCTCAATGCCTAATTCTGAAAAATCTATGTGCGCATTAAGCTTTTTTGCTTGGATCCTGGCCATGATTAATTCCATAGTCTGGTTGCTTGAAATTATATTTTTTGACGACGCCAATGCTGACATGTGGTCAGTATGGGCATGTGAAATGAAATCTATTGTTGCCCCATTTTCTTTTTTATCAAGGGATATTATTTCATTATTTACTGCAATCATTCTATTACCTCGCCTCTGCGGATCGGTGCAGCAGATAGCCGATATATAAATATTTTGTAATATCTAATTTTAAAAATTAATATAAATAATAAATGGAATATAAATTATTAACAACGTGAGCGGGAAATCCCACATGCGTTAGCGGTGGAATGAAAGCAAACCACAGTTATAAAGTATTATTCAGATATATTTTATATATAATTATGTAAATAATATAATATGTCAAAAGAGGTCGTATAATGAAATCCGCAATGGTCATAAATCGCAAACCAATACTTGAAAAAGCTAGGGAGGGGCACTCCCGACGTAATGCCTCTGGAGGCGTAGTCCATACATTCCAAAAGGGAATGCAAACTACGCCAGTGAATCAGGAACATACTC
>JAMCYJ010000043.1 GCA_023474155.1 Candidatus Martarchaeota archaeon
TTCTCGCTTCAACGGAAATGCTTGCTTTCACATGCGGAATACTTTTTATGTAATTCAGCATGTTACTTGTAGAGGCATTGTCCTCTGCGAGCGTCTCCCCTATGTTCCATAGGGAAAGCCCTTCTTTATAAGAAGGGCATATAGATATCTTATCAGACATCATAATATCATATTACTATATTGTTTATACAACTATAACTTTCTTTCACTTTCATCCCCTTCCTCACGGGAGGGACTTCCCGTTATGTAGTGTTAAGGGAAATGTAAACGCGTGTCACTTGCTAGCGATTATCTTCTCGAGCTCCTTTCCTGTGTATTCCCTGTAGCCCTCTTTTGTAATGGTTGCGACTAATATCGCGTCCCCTGTGAATATATCCCTCTTTATCGCTGCTGATATCGCCTTTGCTGCGATTTTCACTATATCCTTTGCGAGTATATTTTCTGAATAATTGTCGTCAAGATATGCAATGGCAAACTCTGTTCCGCTTCCGGTAGTCGTATATGCTTTTTCCTCGGTGTATCCCCCGCCAGGATCAAGGTTGAAAAGCTGGGGCTTATTGTTGTTGTCAAGCCCTCCTATTATTAGCTGTATGTAAAAAGGCACCATTTTATTGTTATTAAGTATTACGGACAGCAATGAGACTGCGCTCTTCGGTGACATCGGCCTCGACTCATTCATCTTGTATATTTCATTGTGCAGCTTAAGTATCCTTATTATCTCCTGCGCGTCCCCTACTCCGCCTGCAATCGTGATTGCGAGATTTTCGTCAATTTTCCATACTTTTTTCATTTCCTTGTTTGAAATAAGATTGCCCATCGTCGCCCTTTTATCGGCTGCAAGTACGATTCCGTCTTGGCAGACAATTCCGAGGGTTGTTGTGCCTTTGAATTTGTTTTCATCCATGATACCACATAAATCAAATAAAAAACTACTATATTAATGCAGACAATAATTAGATAAACAATAATTAAATAATATTGATTAACATTGCATTTGATCGATGATGATTATTGTTATTAATGTTAACGCTTTAATAATTTTTATTAATGCCGAAGAATAAACAATGCTGACGATTCGGGCCATCTGCCAAAATAAAAATAAATAAAGATTGGTCAAGTATTATTTAAAAGGCTTATTTATTTAAAGTTATTCATTTAATCATTAATCGTAAAATGCGCCGCGGACATACGAACTTTTGCCTCTTTAAACGCATTGCAGGTTTTAGTAATATTGTATAAATCGATTGGGCCATCGGGCCTGCTGCAAACTTATCATTGAAAAAAATAAAAAAAATAAAATTAAATTATCCCTCTATCTAAATTAAACAGACTGGGATAGGGGATGAAATAAAAATAATAAAAAAATAAAATAAAAAATAATGAAAATAAAACGCAAAAAGACGCGGTTTATATTCCTGTTTTAATAATCATAATTCAAGTAAACTAGCCCCTATATACTGTTTTGCCGCGTAATTTATCTCGCTATAGGCGAATGTCCTGAAAACCTTCGTTATCTTCACCTTGTATATGGAGCCTATCTTCGTCTTGGAATTCTTTACAAAGACAACGTGCTTTCCGATCTTCCCTATGCCTTCACCTGTTGGGGTCTTGGCAAACACCTTTACGTCATACTGCTTTGACATCTCTGGTAGTTCTTGGATCATATAACCAACCTCTTTAGTAATCATTTAAGGAATGATTATTTTAAAAGGCTTTTGTACAGTAGACGCCGTATAAGACAAACAGCGAATCAATAGAAAGATTTATATAAACTATTTTTTATATAATAATTTTGTATTAAACTATTTTTATATTAAATTTTTATATTAAATATATTTTGAAATAGTATATTTTATAAAAAAATATTAGCAGCAGGCTTTGTTTCAACTTGTTTCTTGTTTTTGCAGCCGCACGCATAGAAAGGGAATATTGGCAATTTTAGTATTGGGATTAAAGCAATGCCAGGCAAGATATTGAATGCTGAAATGCAATTTTTATAATCGCGACTTGCTTTTAATGTCTGGTTTTCGCCATAGCTTTCTTGGTTTGCTTCTTGCCTTGCGCTGTGCGCCTGCGCCCCATTGATGAAATAAAATAGAGGATGAACAGCGCGCCAAGCAGCGCGACCGCCACAGCCTTGAATGAAATCGCCCTGTACCTGTAGATTATTGCCTGTTGCTCGTACGCGCTCGATTTCGCCTTCGCCAAAAGCGCGTATATGCCCGCGGCCTTTTCCTGCGCAGGCATCGTCGCGTTCGCCTGTAGGCTTATGCTCTTGTTAAGGTAGTTCTGCGCAAGCGAAAGGTTAGGATAAAATACGAGATACGCGCTTCTGTTTACTGTCTGTATGTATTCCCTTGTCTGGTTTATGGAATTATTTATTAACGACGCGTTATACAAGGGCTTTGCGCCTGCGGAAATATTCGCAGCGTTCGCCTGCTGCTGCGCGACTGGGGCGCCGGCGATGCTGCCGATTGGCAGAAAATAAACGCCTGCGCTAATTGCGCAGACCGCCAGAAAAAATAAAACAATCCGCTTCATCGAATCAGAGGTTTACGTCGAGGTTCAGCTGTTCCTTCAGCTCCCTGTACCTGTTCCTGATCGTGACCTCTGTGACTCCTGCTACGTCCGCTACCTCCTTCTGCGTCCTGCGCTCGCCTGCCATTGCGCCTGCGATATAGACCGCCGCAGCGCTGACGCCTGTCGGACTCCTTCCCGATATAAGGCCTTTCTTGACGGCCTGCTTGAGAAGCTGTACAGACTTTTCCTGCGCCTCGCCGCTGAGCTTGAGCGCCGCGATATACCTCGGAACATAGCTTATCGGGTCTGTGAGCGGAATCTTGAGGTCGAGGGCATTGGATATTATCCTATATGCTCTTCCTATTTCCTTCTTCGACACTCCTGATATGCTTGCTATCTCGTTAAGCGTCCTTGGAATTCCCGCTGACCTGCATGATGCGTATATCACTGCCTCTACCACTGTCTCGATCGGCCTGCCCCTTATGAGGTTGCCCTGGACGCATTTTCTGTAAAGAAGCGCTGCGCTTTCCCTTATATTGTCCGGAAGCCCGAGGTAGCTTGCCACTCTGTTGAGCTCCGGGAGCGCAATAAGGTAGTTCCTCTCGCTCGAGTTTGTTATGCTGGCCCTCTTGTGCCACTTTCTCATTCTGTAGAGCTGGGCCTGCCTCTTCGACGGTATCCTTACTCCCCTTATATCCTTGTTATATAGGTCTATCTCGGTGACGAGCCCCCTGTTCGGCTTTGCGAACTTTATCGGCCCTCCTGTCCTTGCCCTCGAATTCATCTGGTCCGAGTCGAATGCCCTCCATTCCTGGCCCGGGTCTATTATGTTCTCCTCAAGAATGAGCCCGCACTTGTTGCAGATTTCCTCCCCTTTTTCATTGTCGAATATTATATCCGAGCTTCCGCAGCTTGGGCACCTCCTTATGTTGCTTGCCTTCATACTCTGCTCGAATTCTATCTTGTTGGCCTCGCTGAACGCGCTCCTCGGCCTGCCCCTCCTTCTCTTCTGGGACTGCTGATCGCCCTGGTCATTTATAAGCTCAATCTTGTTTTCGCCGACGACTATGTGCGGCTTTGCCTGCTGCGCTGCCTTTGGTTTTGCATGGACAGCCTGTTTCACGATCTCTTTTGCCTTTGCCTTTGTTTTCGGCTTTGGCTTTGATATTTGTTTTGTCTTTGGTTTTGTCTTTGTATCTTTGGTTTTTTTGGATATTGCTTTTGGCATGTATTTCACCTTAATTCAATGCGAATTCGATTCTGACTTGCATCTTTATTCTGTTCCTGTATTATGTACTACTTTATAAAAAAAGAATGTATGGCTTTTTTAAGCTTATCTAAAACAAGTAATTAAGATTATGAATAAAAAGATATTTAAATGTTTCTATGAAGAATTTCGGTATGGATTGCCCTGAATCATGTTTCTCCGGATAAATCAGTGCCTTGCTTGGGCGGAAAATTTTTCTTATGCAGAGATCTGCCTGCCCGGCGGCATCCTACATTCCTATGCGCACCGGCATGCCTTTCTTTATCCTGTTTTTTTTCACAAAACCTGAATTGGCTTCTATAAAGTACATAGAGTCCCTGCTTTTGCCGTATGTTTCGCAGCGGAAGCCCTCGCAAGGCAGTATGTTTTCTATAATCTCGATTATTTTCCTGTCCTCCCCGAGCCACATCACATCTATGGCAAAACGCATGTTCTTCATCCATATGCTGCGCCTTCCAGGTTTTTTAAAAGTAAAAAGCATGCACTCGTTTTGCCCGAGGCTCTTTCTGAACATAAGGCCTATCATCGACTTTGCAAAGGTATCTGCGACAATGGCGTTCATCCGCAAATGCCCTATTTCTATTCTTATCGAGTCGTATTTCTGGCGCAGATAGATAAACCGCAATAATGAAAACATGCTTATCGCTACTGCTTTGTCATAGACGCGCTCTGCTCCTTCATGAACTGCTGCAGGTAGTGCTTGCTTCCCGTGCCTTTTCCTGTAAGACCGCTGCCTTTCCATCCCACAAATGTGTGCAGGCCGACGATTGCGCCTGTTGTTGCGCTTACGCGCCTGTTTATGTAAACAACGCCTGCTTGGATCCGCAATAAGAATTGCACGATCTCCTTTTTGTTTTTCGAGTAGAGCCCTGCTGTAAGCCCGTATTTCGTATCGTTTGCAAGGTCTATCGCGGTCTCAAAATCCTTAAATGTTTCAATGCTAAGAACCGGAAGAAAAAGCTCGTTTGTAACAAGATCGTTGCTGTGGGAAACCTCTATGAGCGTCGGCTCGACATATTTGCCGTTCAGGCCGGTATTTATCGAATTGCCTCCGTAGAGTATGCGCCCTGTCTGCCTCGCAGCCGCAACAACCTCGTTGAATTTCCTGTATGCCGCCTCGCTTATCAGCGGGCCTATAAACACGTCCTTTGCAAGTGGATTTCCTATCCTCATCGTCCTTAGCTTGTCAATGAGCCTGCTTACGAACAGTTCTTTTATCGATTCATGGACATAAAGCCTTGACAGCGCGCTGCACTTCTGGCCCGCAAATCCGAATGCGGCGTTTGCGACTCCGTTGACGGCGCCGTCGATATCTGAATGCTTGGATACGATTGCCGGGTTCTTTCCGCCCATCTCGACTATGAATACCTTCTGCATCCCCTGCTCGTATGCCCTTTTTATCATGTTAAGGCCTACTGCCCTCGATCCTGTAAAGGCTATGCCTGCGACATCAGGGTTCATGGCAAGCTCGTCACCGACCTCTGACCCAGGGCCTGATATAACATTGAAAACCCCGTCGGGGACTCCGCTTTCCCTGAAAATCTCGTATATCCTCAATGCGGTAAGTATAGTCATGTTGTCCGTCGACGGCTTGAACACGACTGTGTTTCCTGTTATCAGCGCGCCCACGCTCATCCCTACGGATATAGAAACAGGAAAATTGAACGGCGCGATAACACCGAATACGCCGTACGGCTTCATTGAAATGGTAACATTCTCGGCCTCCTCTGGCGCGCCTTGAAATCCTTTTTCAACTCCAATTCTGGCGCTGCTGGAACTTGTTTTCCTGATAAATCCTTTATTCAGGCGCAACTCATTGGCGTAGTATCTTATGAAATCTATTGCTTCGTCGATCTCGCCTATGGATTCGTACCTGCTTTTCGCATTCTCATATGACAATATGGCTGCTAGCTCAAACTTTTTTTCATGGAAAATATCCGCAGCCTTCTCAAAAATTTCTGCCTTTTTTTTGTAATCAACAAGGGACCACAACTTAAATGCGTTTTTTGCTGCTGCAATTGCGTCCTTCGCATTCTGCCTTGTCGCCTTCTGGAAACTGCCTATGACTATGTTTCTGTCGATCGGCGAGGTTTCAAGAAGCTCCTGGTCGCAGAATACCTGCTTTCCGTTTATATACATAGGGTATTTTGAATTAAATTTGTCCTGTACGCTTTTTACAGCAGAATCGAATAACGAGTCAAATTCCGCCTCCTTTCCAGCATCCAAAAACTTCTTGAAAGTATACTCGTTTATAAAAATATTCTTCATATTATCCCCAAAAATATAATTCAATTATGCTTATGAAAATTATTATAATGTACCGTATAATAATTCGAATTACAAGATTATAATTGCAACGCCTATGAAAATCAACCCTTAGGCAGAAATGAGGATTTACACGCGATAAAAAAGGCCGATGCGCCTTTCAGGCTGGCTTTATTCTGGCCTTAAATAAAAACAAATATAAAAACAAATAAAAAAATAAAAGAAATCACTAACTGTCAGCGTTCTTGATTAAACTTCTTTTTAAAGAAGTTTATTGGCTGTTTGCGGCTGCCGCGTACAGGTCCTCGATGAACTTGTTT
>JAMCYJ010000032.1 GCA_023474155.1 Candidatus Martarchaeota archaeon
CAGGCAAACCTGCAAACATGAGCATTCCATTCGAATTGCTTGCCGGTTCTCTCGCTTCATTTGCCATCGCGCTTATCCTTTTGGGCATTTTGTTTTACATTGCGTATCAAGTCTGGCCAGTGCTGTTTTATGCCCTTTTTAGCATGTTCGCCGCAGGCCTTGCATTCCAGTCGTTTTCAAAACCAAATGGGAAGGTCCTCAGCAAAAGCAAGGATCGCGCCGTATTCGAATTTGTCAATGGGGTCGCGGCAAGCATGAAAATGAAGCGCATAGACAAAATAATCCTTACTCCCGACACGAATATAGGCATTGTCGGTATTTTTGAGCATAAACTGCTTCTTGGGATCGCAGCCATTGACGCATTGCCTAAAGAATACCTTTATGCCATTCTGTTCCACGAATTTGCGCACTTCAGAGGATGGGACAATATAATAGGATCGCTGCTTATAAGAATAAACATGTCTTTAAAGACCATCATAGCGATCGTGTCCAGAATCACCATTATAGGATTTATAATAGGGGTGTTTCTCGCGGTTTTCAATGCTGTCTACTCAATTATAATATTGTTTTATTCGCGGCAAAGGGAATTCCTTGCGGACTATATTGCAGCCGAATTTGTAGGGGGCGGAGATTTCGGCAGCGCGCTCTCGGACTACTCAAAATTCTCGAATCAATTCAACATAAAAGTGAACGCAATATTGAATTATTATTTTTCGCAAAAGCTCGCGCCTAACAATATCTATGAAACAGCCAGAAAAGCTCAGGTAAACTTTGATGATGAAACCAAAAAAAGAATAGAGGATTCTATCAAAAAAAGCAATGAACGCACAAGCCTGCTGTCAACGCATCCCGCGCTGAAGTCGAGACTAGAAAGGATTTCGCATGTGCAAGGCGCGATCACGCGATTTCCAAAAGGCGCGTGCCGGGACATGTTCCTGGACTTCGACGCTTATGAAGAGGAGCTTACAAGGATAAGCTATAGCTCTATGTCAATAAAACTTAGACAGGGAAAATGAATCAGAATGTAGCAATGAGAATTTAGCATAACATTTTAAATTTTTGTAAATAAATTAATAGCGTGGTAAAATGGCAAAAAGCAAAAGAATCAAAAAAGAGGACAGAAAGCCGATGGCCGCATTCGTATTAGTGCTCGTAGGGGGAATTTTTGTTTTACTGAGCGGAGTGATGCTGTCATTAATGGGATCGATTATGACCTTCTTCATAATGGGCGTAGGTGGCATATTCGGGATAATAGGAATCGTCAGCGGAATTATGATGATAATATCCGCAGCAATGATAAATACGACCCATAAAGCACAAATAAAAACCTGGTCTGTAATAGCTCTTATTTTTTCAGTAGTTAGCATTGCAAATTTCGGGGGATTTATAATAGGCTTTTTATTTGGACTGATAGGGAGCATTTTAGGGCTCGTATTTGAGAAGTAACAAAGGCAGGCATGACCCAAAAAAAGAAAATAAATGCAGGAAAGACAGCAGGTTCAAAAACTGCCGATCCTCAATAGGCAAGGCTTTGGGTTTACTTTTTCTGCGCCTTTTTCTTTTTTTCTTTTATTTCTCTTATTTTTTTATACGCAAACACGCTTAAAAGCCCTAAAATCACGATTGAAGTCGCAATCTTATCAAGATAATAACCAATGCTGTTTCCTACTGGTTTCGGAATTGCGGTTTCCTTATGCAAATTTGCCTTCAAATGCAGTGCAACCGCGGGCGCTGCGGCGGGAGCGGCAGGGAAAGAATTTTCTTTGCGAATTATAGGCTTGTAGATATGATTTGCCACTGCTGGAGGGCATTTTACAGCGGGGCTCGTCTTGGCTGTTATTATCGGATAAAAGTTATAATAGCCAGTCTTGCCAAGAACCGCATCTACCTTCTCGCCCATGTATAATTTCGGTCTTAGGGAATATACCTGGCCTACCTCGTCTCCATCATTTAGCCTAGCAATCACTTCTGTGCTTCCAGGCGCCAATCCATCATAATAAGGCCCTTTAAGAGCCTTTATGGATATTATTTTTGCATTTGCTTTAGGCCCGGCATACGCATTTGCATTTGCCTGATTTGCAAGCGGAAGCAGCGCCACCGAACCGATTATAATCCACTTTTTGATATTAAAATGATTTTTTGTTTTTTGCATCTCCATCTCATCACGTTCTATATATATTATTTTGTTTTTTATGATATTTAAGCTTATGTATGCCCTGCTTTTTTGCTGCGCCACTTCTGAAACTTTTGCAATTTCTAGCGCAGTGCGAAAGAGTCGGATTCTTTTCCTCATATATATAAGTAAGATTTATAAGTAGGATTAGTAGTTCATAAGGCACTGCAGCAACAGCGATGAGGATTATAAAACAGGATACCTCCTCTTATGCCTGCAAAATATTAAATATTAGAATGGACGTAATATATTATGATACAGAGTTTGGGATATGCGCAGGGCTCTGAAATAGGCGATTTGAATGTCTACAGCGGATAATGGAAACAAAAAAATAAAAAACCTGTTTTTCAAGACTGGCGATGTCAGCGTGAGCCTTGCAAAGGAGGCAGGAAGAAAAACAGGCAGCATTGCAAAGGCAAGCTTCAACTTTGTAAAATTGAAATTTAGCAAATCCGCAGTGATAGCCGCAGTCTCGATAACAAGCCTTCTGAACCCTATTCTTTTGAACAATATGAACAAGGAAAACCGGCACGAGGCAATGAATCCTATCAGCATCAATGCCAAAGCCCCTGAAAAGAACACGATAAAGGACTACGAAAAGAAAATAATGATGAACAAGGCAGAAAAAATTTCAAAGGGCATACAGGCTTTAGGCCATATGTCGTCTTTGACAACGCCTTCAGGGATATACAGTATAATAAAACTTACGCGCAAAATAGGCAAAAAAATAGACGTTCCGTGGGAGATCATATTCAGCCAGTTTGCAGCAGAGTCAAAATACTTCACGTCGTACAACGCGATTTACAAAAACAACCTGGCAGGCTTAGGCCCTGATTATTCCTATAACAGCCTTGAGGACTTCGGCAATGCATTCGCAAAGACGATCGAAACGAATTTTCCAAATGCAATCGGAGCGAACTCTGTGACGCAGTATACAGAGGGGCTTTTTTCAAAGTTCAAATACTGCACATGGCCGCCAGAATTTGCAACAAGCAATGGATACGCCAAGCTTATAAGAGGCGTAGACGAGACCCTATTCAGCAAATCCGCTGGCAGCAATGGCAACAAGGAACTCCGAAAACAGGGGAATATACTGCTTGTCAACGACAATATAACAATGCCATACAAGAGCAAGGAAAAAACACGGTAGGATTTGCAGACGGCCGATGCAGGCGCATAAAATTGCATTAGGGATTGGATGATGATGGAAGGTATTTTATACAGGCAAACAGACGGCAGCAAGGTAACATGCGACATATGCAACAGAAGATGCAGCCTGGGCGATGGCCAGACGGGATTCTGCAAGGTAAGGAAAAACGTCAATGGCAAGATTTGCTCGACAGTCTATGGAAAGCCCTATGCGGTAAATGTTGATCCTATTGAAAAAAAGCCCTTGTTCCACTTTAATCCTGGCTCGAAGGTCCTGAGCATAGGCACTGCAGGCTGCAGCTTCAACTGCCAGTACTGCCAGAACTGGGATATGAGCAGGGCAGAGGCACAAGAAGGGGAAGGGGAAACAGGCAACGGAATAAGCCCCAGCGGGATAGTGCGCATGGCAAAGGAGGCAGGGGCGCAGGGCATCTCGTACACCTACAACGAGCCGAGCGTGTTTTTGGAATACGCGCTGGACATAGCAAGGCTGGCCCACAAAGCAGGATTATTCAACACATTCGTCACCAACGGGTACATGACAATCGAGGCGGCCATGGAAACAAAGGGCCTGATAGACGCGGCGACGATCGACTTCAAGGCGAGCGCGAACAGGGGCTTTGCAAGGAAGTACATCTCAATCCCGTCAGAAGAGCCGATATTCGAAACAATCCTTAAGCTTAAAAAGAACAATACGTTTATAGAAATAACAGACTTGATTGTGCCGGAAGTCGGCGACAGCATAGATGACGCAAAAAAGCTTATCATATGGATAAAAAACAACATTGGAAATGAAACACCTCTCCATTTCCTTGCCTTCCATCCTGACTACAAAATGCTCGATCTGCCGAACACGAGCCGCAAAACGCTCGAGGAGCACTACCTTCTTGCGAAGAGCCTCGGAATGAAGCACGTCTACGTCGGCAATGCGAATGCAGGGCACGATGACACGCACTGCGCAAATTGCAATGCTCTCCTGATTAAAAGAAATGTATTTAATGTTTTAATGAACAATATGATCGAAAACATATGCCCTAAATGCGGCGCTGAGGCGAACATAAAAGTATAGAAATATGCTATGTAAACTTCAAAGCAACATGCAATTATTTCATTTATTTTATTTTTTACACATTTAATCTTTACATTTGTTTACATTTAGTTCATATTCCATACTTAAAGTTAAGAGTTTACATTTATTTTATATTTATTTACAAGTTGAAAATATGAAAATAAAAATAAAATGAGTAACATGGACAAAGTAAAAATAGCAGTTATAGGGGGATCCGGGCTTTATTCCCTGCTTGAAAACTCTGAGGAATGGAAAACAGAAACAAAATACGGCAAGACGAGCGATACGATAAAAATCGGCAAAATCGCAGGAAAGAAAATTGCTTTTCTACCACGCCATGGCTCAGGACATAGCATTCCTCCTGCTCGCGTACCATATATAGCCAACATAGAGGCGCTCAGCCAGCTTGGAGTCAAAAGGATAATCGCAACAAATGCAGTGGGCTCAATCAACCTGAAATACAAACCTGGAGACTTTGTACTATTCGACCAGTTTATAAACACTACTCACAGACCAGACACATTCTTCAACGAGGAAAAGGTAGTGCATGTAAGCTCTGCAGATTCATACTGCAGTGAACTGAATGCTATTGCATTAAAAGCAGGGAGAAAAATTGGACTGCCAATGCGCAAAAAGGCAACAGTCATTGTCGTAAACGGTCCTAGATTTTCCACAAAAGCGGAATCCAGATATTACAGCATGATAGGAGGGGATGTCATAAACATGACGCAGTATCCTGAAAACGTACTTGCAATTGAGAAAGCAATGTGTTATCTCGGGATAGGAATTGTTACTGATTATGACGCAGGAGTGTTTAAAGGTACAAAAACAGCGTCTCTGCACGAAGTTAACAAGAAATTCAACGAGAATATTACAAAACTCAAAGAATTGCTATCAGAAATCATTTTAAATATTCCTGAAAAAAGGTCATGCAGCTGCAAAAACTCCCTCGACAACGCAGAAGCCGCCAAATAAAAGTCTGCTGCAGCGGACCGCAGCATAAAAACATAAAAAGAGGTACAAATGAAAATTGATTACAATACAAAGAAGATAATAGTCGCAGACCTCGATGGCACGCTTGCGCCCAGCAGGAGCAGAATGGACTCCGACATGTCGGAGCTTATAATGAAACTTCTTGATTACAAGCAGTTTGCGGTCATAAGCGGGGGCGCGTACTCTCAGTTTAAGAAGGAGTTTATTTCAGGGCTTAAAATCGGAAAAAAACACAAAAATATCAAAAAACTTTACCTGATGCCCACATGCGCAACATCCTTTTACAGATTTAAATCAGGGAAATGGAAAAAAATTTACGAAGAACGCCTGCAGCCTCCTGAAAGGCGTAGGATATTCAGCGCATTTAAAACAGCACTGAAGAAAATAGGATATTCTGAACCGCTAAAAAAATATGGAAAGATTCTGGACGACAGAGGAACGCAGGTGACATTTTCAGGAATGGGGCAGAGGGCACCGTTGAAACTAAAGAGCAAGTGGGATCCCGACCTAAAGAAAAGAAAGAGAATAAAGCGCGAACTGGAACTGCTAATCCCTGAATTTGAGATAAGGATCGGAGGCACGACATCGATAGACATCACACGAAAAGGCATAGACAAAGCCTATGGAATAAGGAGGCTTGGCAAATGCCTGAAGTTCAGCTTAAAGGAGATGCTTTTCATCGGCGATGCACTATTTAAGGACGGAAACGACTATCCTGTAAAGAGGGCAGGAGTCGACTGCATAGCAGTTTCAGGCCCACAGGATACAAAAAAAGTGTTAAGAAAAATCATAAACAGCAGCATTTGAAAAAAGAGAAGTTTATGTTTTACATATATATGTTAGTTAATATACTCTCACTCTATCTCAATTTATTTAATGCATAATTACAAATAAAATTAATAGAATATAAAAACAACAAATAACAAAGTTAAAAATTAGA
>JAMCYJ010000024.1 GCA_023474155.1 Candidatus Martarchaeota archaeon
AATAACCATTATATTCATTTTTCCACTCGTATATTTATCAATGCAAATTTATAAAATCAATTCCTAAAAATTACCATGCAATAAATTTCCAAAAACTCTTTTAATATATCTACTAAATTTTATTTATGAATGGGGTATTAAATCTGGTACTGATGCTTTTAGTCAATACGAGCTTTTCATGGCTGAGGCTATTCATAGCATTGGCGCTATCTATAATATTGAGCCTATTCATAGGGATTGCGGCCGCCAGGTCAAAGACAGCAGAGAAAATAATTCTGCCGGTGCTCGACATATTCCAGACATTGCCGATTCTCGCATTTTTTCCTGTCGTGATAGTGATAATACTCAGTTTAGTAAAGGGCGCATTGGGGATAAACTTAGCCGTAATATTCCTGATAATAACAAGTATGATATGGAACATTTCATTTGCAGTGTATGAGGCAGTAAAGACGCTCCCGAACGAATTTCTCGAACTCTCTAAAATCTATAACCTAAGTAAAATCCAAAAGATAAATAAAATTTATATCCCCGCGGCAATGCCCCGAGTCATGGAGCAGTCCGTCCTATCATTCTCTATAGGCTTATTTTATCTTGTTACAAGTGAGATATTCTCGACAGGGAACAGCAGCTACTCTGTAAAATACGGAATAGGGGTTGAACTGATAAATTTCGGCTATTCCGGCAATATTCTTTACTATCTTGCAGGCATTGCTGTCCTCATAATTTTTGTAGTTCTTACCCGGTTTATAGTGTTCGTGCCTCTCGAGAACTATTTCAATAAATTCAAGGAAAATAAAGAAACGGCCACCCCGAAAATAGTAAAAATATACCAATTCCTCAAAAAGCCGATATTCAAACCTAAATTGAGCATGAATAAAATGCATGCAAAAAAACATGCCGCAGTGCTTTTTCATGCAAACAGGCCCTCTTACAGGCCCGCATACAGGAGGCAGCCATCTCAGACTAATAAAAAAATTTCATTCCTGATTAGCCCGAAGCTCATAAAATTTGTAACTATCACTGTTTTTGTTTTGCTTATTGCGAGTGCAATGGCGTTTATTTATAACACCCATTACAAATCTTTAATCCAGATAGGCAATTACGAGTATATCTCCCTTGCCTCTCTTCTATATTCCTTTATACGCATTTGGGCTGCATTTGCAGTAATCTTGATAGTTTCAGTACCCCTTACAATCTATCTTATTTTTATATCGAAAAACAGCAGCAAGTTTGTGACCGTTTTTCAAATAATCGCCTCTATACCCGCCACGATCCTCCTCCCAATAATAGTCATATATTTAAAAAACAACGGCGAGGTTGTCGCGTTTATTATATTCTTAATTAGCGGCATATGGTATGTAATATTCAGTATCCTCGCGGCGTCAAAAACATTCAACAAAGAGATATCAGAGGTGCAATCAGTGTTCGGGATAAAAGGATTTAATGCATTTAAAAAGATATATCTGAAAGCAATAATCCCGGGCGTAATAACGGGCGCAGTAACAGGAATTGCCGCCGAATGGAATGCGAGCATCGTTGCAGAATATTTTACAAAATCAGGCATAAATGGCCCGCAGGTGGTGACGCAGGTAAATAGAGGCATAGGCAAGCTTTTGGATACTGCATTGTCCTCGGGGCCCCATGGCAACATGCTTTTAATGGCTATAGCATTAATAAATTTGACAGTGATGATAATACTTATAAACACATTTCTATGGAAAAAGCTTTATAAAAAGGTAGCGGACATATATTCATAAATGGCGATTGCATGAAATTCTTGGAGGTTAACAACATTGTCCTATCTTATAACTCATTTAAAATCCTTGACGGAATCTCTTTCAACTGCAATAAAAACCAGTTCGTCTCGATAATCGGCCCGTCGGGATGCGGAAAGAGCACGTTGTTGAGGATTATCGCAGGGCTTGAAAAAGCGACCAGCGGCAGCATTAAATACAAAAATAGATTGATTACAAAGCCTATCTCGAATATATCCTTTGTATTCCAAAGTTCCGCGCTGCTTCCATGGCTTACAAATATTGAAAATATAAAATTAGGCCTGTCCAGATTTAGGATGAGTGATACGCTAAAGACGAAAAAAGCGCTTAAACTGCTGGAAAAATTCCAGTTAGAGCGTTTCGCGGACATGTACCCTAACATATTGAGCGGAGGAATGAAACAGAGAATAGGAATTGCGCGCGCGCTGATTGCGAATCCGGAAATTCTCTTAATGGACGAGCCGTTCAGTTCCCTTGACGAGCTTACTGCAAATGCATTGAGAACTGACATCCAGTACATGGTCAGGCAGAGTAGCGTGTCTGTAAATATGGTAATTTTAATATCCCATAATGTGGAGGAGGTTGTTGCGCTTTCGGATAAGATAATAATTCTGTCCGAAAAACCGACAAGGATAAAGCAAATCTTGGATATTGATCTGGACTACCCAAGAAATAAAAGGGACAAGGATTTTCTGGACTATGTCGATAAAATATATAGTATATTGATGAATGAATAACGCAGGGCATTAATCTATCTCGATTTTTGTCTCCTTTTCATCAGCTGTAAACCCTGCCTTTGCATGGCTTCCGTCGCAAAATGGTTTATTGTTCGAGTGGCCGCATCTGCAGAAATGCTGTTTGTATACTTTCCCGTCAATAACAAGCTCGTTTGGCCCATTTTTTAAAGATTTTATAATTATGTTTGTTGCCATTCTACTCTTTTTTTCTATTTATGGCGTCATTTATTTTTGCCTTTGCTTCGGATGCGTCCCCAAAATCAGTTATTTTTACCCACTTGTTCGGCTCAAGCTCCTTGTAATGCGCAAAAAAATGTATTATTTTGTTTTTTACTGGATCTGATACGTCATTAATGGTTTTTATATTCGAAAATGACGGATCGATTTTGTCTTTCGGGACAGCGATTATTTTTTCATCCCCCCCTTCCTCGTCTTCCATATGGGCTATGCCTACAGGTCTAACCTCGATAACAGAGCCTGGCGCAAATGCCTGATCGCTTATTACTAATACATCTATAGGGTCTCCGTCAGTGCTTTTTGTATTTGGTATGAACCCGTAATTGAAAGGGTACACCATGGACGTGTACAGTATTCTGTCAACTTTAAGCACTTCCTCGGTCTCGTCAAATTCGTATTTTATGTTAGAACCCAATGGGATTTCTATAAAAACATTCACTATGTCAGGCGCGTTCTTTCCAAAATCAACTTTCATAAAATCAGCTTATTGATGATAATTATAGATGTGGATAAAATATTAATAGATATTTGTAAATTAGTCTAAAAAATAAAAAACTAATTCAAAACTATTATATATTTAACCGATTTAAATTACTGTATAATGCCAGGATGGCAGAGTCCGGTAATGCGCACGCCTGGAAAATATCCTGTCAGCGTGTGACCTCACGGTCATTTGGGTTCAAATGCTTTTATGCTGAATATCCCAATCCTGGCGTTTAAATTTAACTCTATCTCATTCCGCAATTGAGGGGCGGCCGCTTCTTCTTTATTCTGGTATCTGATAGGATTTATATCCGCAATGTTTCAATAAAAAATATGGGATTGGCTTTTGCAGGCATTGCATTCGTAGCTTACATATCTATGCGCACTGACTATCCTCACACTGCAGGTCTTGCCTGGAATAAGTAAGGCATTGCATTTTTTGCAGATTCTGCTCTTCATCTCTTTGCCGAGTTTTATTTTGTAATGCGCGCTTATTTTCTTTAGTCTTTTTATATAGCTTTTTGCAAGTGTGGTATCGCCAATCTCTATTCTTGCTTCTGCGGCATTGAACAGTATCCTGATCCGTTCATTTCCTACCTGCTTGATTAATTCTTTTCTGTTCATGCATTCCTCCGCTGCCTAAATTCTTATATTGGGAAATAAATCAATGTAGAGGCGATGAATGCGATCAGCGCAAGCGCCATCGCCCCGAGACCGATGTTCCTCATCAAGTCGTATTTACGAGCTTTTGCGGCGTTGCCTAGTTTTCTCTTTGTTATGTTAATCTTTATATACACTACATTTACATAGATAAGCAGCGCATCAACAACAAGTATTAATGCAAGGTATACCGCGTTCAGCATGAATGGAGGGTTAAAAAGGAACAGATAAATTGATATTCCTATCGCAACAGCATAAAGCAGAAATGCGAACACGCTTGCCTGCGCCCGCCCGACCGCGCTGACAATGTTCCTTGTTTTTCTAACAAGCATGTCCCCGTCGTAGTCTCTGATCGTGCCATGCACCTCCCTTGCTATTCCCGCGAACAGAATCAGCGTGCTAATCAAAAGTATGTTTGAGGATATTGTGCCTGAGACTACATAATTGCCATAAATGAACGGAATCGCCATTGATAAAGCTACGAATACATTCCCGGCTAGAAACACGTCCTTGAGTTTGTAGCTGTACAGCATAGAGACCGCGCCGAACACCACTGCTATTGCGAATGCGCCTGCATTTATGAATGCCGCGCCGGCTATGCCTATTGCAAGGCATCCGATCGACACGTTGAGCGCCATTCTTGTTGTTATTGCGCCGGTCACTATAGGCCGGTTTTTTTTGTTGGCCCTGTCTGTTTCAACATCGAAATAGTCGTTTATCGCGAATGCAGACATGCTTATGAATATAGGCGCGACAAGGCTTAGCAGAAGCAGGGCAAGGCTCGGAACGCGCTTCAGCACAATTATTTCACTAGAGAGAACTGCGATAATAAGCATTATGCTGTGCTCTATCCTTGTGAGTTTCAGGATTTGCTTTATGCTCTCTGAAATGGGCATAAAAACACCAGCGGATCAAACAACATCTATGTTCGACTCCTTGTATCCGATATTGAGGAGGGCCTTCACAGCATCCTTCTTGTGGTCTCCCTGAAGCTCTATTGAAAGATTTCTGGACGTTCCACCGCATGCAAGAATCCTCTTGAGCTTTTTCGTGACCTCAATTATCTCGTTGTTGTCGATTCCGTCGATGATCGTTATCAGCTTCCTAAACTTTACCTTCTTCAGGTAAACCTTTATCTTGTTTTCTCCCTCCTTGTCAAGTATGGAGCATACGCATATGTCCAGTGGAAGGCCGCATTTTGGGCATATATCCGTCATTAAATATTTACACCTCTTTGTGAAAGAATTGTTTTTATCTTTGCTATTGTTTTTCTGATTTCCTTAGATTTGACAATCTTGCTTGCCACTCCTGTGGACTTTATCTTCTGCCTTTCCTTAGACAGTTCAAGTTCCAAGTCATTAAGCTTTGAAACCAGATTGTTGTTGTCATTACTCTTGATATCTTTTATCTTGATGTAAACACCTGCTTATAGTTTATAGTTTTAAAATAAATAGGAAGACTGTTCAATACTAATTGAATTGAATAAATATTTAAAATAGTCGGTTTATTTTCCGTTGCAGTATAATCTGCATGGAAAATGCAATATTAAAAAACAAGGATTCTAGGCAATAATTAAAATGCCTGCAAAATTGCAGGCATCTTGAACTTATAGAAGTTTCAATCCTACAATAGTCCTATTACACAGGCGCATTTCAGTTTCTATTTCAATCCCTATAACAGTTTTATTAGTTTCTTGGTATTACTCGAACCCTGCCTGACTGGGACTGAATTACAAATACAGGCTCCCCCTTATAGAAGTTAAGGCGACCCGGCTCTGTAATTGTCTGGTCTACACCATTATTATATCTAACTATTACCATAGTTCCGGGGCCTCTGGCAAGATATTTTCCTACAGGACCGCCTATTATACCTCCAGCTATTGCTCCTCCAATCTCGGTAAAGATGTTTTTTCTCCCTAATACTCCGCCAATGATGGCTCCTACGCCCGCGCCTTCAGCTCCGGCATTATTATTGTAATTTATGCTGACTGCTCTCTCTCCCTCAACAATCGCTGGAACAGTCGTGCTTGCGGAATAGGGCGATGATATGTTGTTTGGGTTTGTTGGTACGTATCCGTTATTGTACCAAGCATTGGCCTTTGGGATATATAAATTAACTGCCATAGCAACCGCTGCAATGCCAATTCCTGCGCTTCTCAAAAACTTCTTAAAGCCGTTTTTGTCGTCTTGTTTTTTAATATTCATTGTTTCCATAAGACCACCTTTTATTATACTATATATAATTGTAGAGATGATATTTAAATGTTTCTATAAACAAATTTTGTTGTATTATCCCGAAATAAGTC
>JAMCYJ010000016.1:0-14267 GCA_023474155.1 Candidatus Martarchaeota archaeon
GGTATGAGGTCTTTTTCGAATTCAAGCTCCGCAAGCTTCAACGGCTCGAATACGTCCTTTGCCTTGATCAGCGGCGGAGCGCCGTATGCCAGCTGCAGCGCCCTCGCGCCGATTATCCTCGCCTTCTCAAACTTTGTGTATGCTTCGTGTTCCATTTCATCTCCATTTGTTTTATCAAATTGATTATTATTTATAACCTTTATATTATTTTTAATGATTTGCCGGTGCCGTTTATATCGGCGACGGCTTGAAGTACTGCTTTACCTCGTGCATGTTTCTTTTTACCGCTTCCCTCCATTTAGGGAACTGCTCTATTGTCGGATACGCCTCGTACATTTTGTTGAACTCCTTCATCCTTTTAACTGCATACAGAAGGTTTGAAAATGCGTTTATGTTTGCCGCTCCCTTCAGTATCATTTTGAATTTTGATGCGATGGAAAGCTCGGGCACATTGCCGTAGCTTAATGCCTTCCCTTCGTTCGCTGACAGGAAGTTCTTCATGCCGTAGTTGATTATGCCGTTGTTGAGCGACTGCAGGTAGATCCTGAATACCTCGAGCCCGGCGGTCTTTTTCCCGTATTCCTTGTTGAAGTCCATGTTGTATTTCCACAGCCCGCGCATGCTTACGTCGCCGTTTCCTATCGCCTCTGCCGCGTTTTCCCCTGCGAGCGCGCCCGCTACAAGCGCCGGGCCTATCCCCCCTGCGCTGATCGGGTTCGGCATCGCCATGCTGTCCCCTGCGCCCATGTACCCGTTGAATACGAGGCTTTCCATCTGCCTGCGCACGGACACGGACCAGTAGCCCTTCCCGTTGTTGAACTCGTTGAAGAGCCTCGGGTTCTTGAGCACGGGGTTCATTTTCACGTATTTGTCCATGAGCGTGTGCAGATTGTCGCTGGAATTGAGCATCTTGTTCCTTATGTCGAGGCTTTGCTTCTGCACGCCTATGCCTATGTTGACCTTATGCCCGCTCTTCGGGAACACCCAGCCGTAGCCCCCAGGCGCCAGCTCCTGGTTCAAGTGTATCAGCGCATTCTTCGGGTCATAGTACGCCAAGTCCTCCTTCTCCTGGTCGAACTCGTATATGAACCTGCCCGTGGACTCAAGGTCGTCGATGTCGATCGTTCTGTCTATGTAGTCGTTTTCAGGAAGCTTTCTTCTAAGTATCGTCGAAATCCCAAGGCTGTCTACCGTGACCTTTGCCTCAAATTTCCTCTGGTTCATCGCCTTGTCCCTTCCGAACACTCCTACGACGAAGTTGTTCTCCATGAGCGGCCCCTCGACGTCGAACTCGGTAATGTACTCTACATTGCTTGCTACTGCATTGTCTATAAGCTTCTTCTCAAATAGAGGCCTGTTCAGCACGTAGCCCTTCCCGTCGAAAAGGTACCTGCTTTGCAGGTCGGGGGAGAGCGCGTATACGCCGTCCACATTAAGATCAAGTTCAGGGAACCCGAAGTCGAGGTTTATCTTGGACTTCAGGTAGTCGAGGTGGGATGCCGCAATGGCGTCCCCGCACACCCATCCCCAGTTCGTCTTTTTGCCGGGCTCCTCTGGTTTGTTCTTGTCCAGCATGAGCACCTTCAGCCCTTTTTTGGCTGCGACCGAGGCGGCTATTGATCCTGCAAGCCCTGCGCCTGCTACTATAACATCGTATTTCTCTGCCATACTAACACTTAGTATTTTGAGGTTTCTAAAATCCTAAAACATGCAAGAATGCCGCAGCAAGTGCAGGCACTTAAAAATGCAATAAAGATATGGTATGCAAACAAATAAAATAACTTTTTAAAATTTCTTGTAGCGGCCAAGCACTGCCTATTTGCAGGAGGTGAGATTCGAACTCACGAACCTGTATGAGGATGGGAATCAGTCTTGGCAGTTTTCGCGCCCGAATAGCATAAAATTCAAAGTACCAGCAGGTCAGTCTGAACATAGATCAAGGCTGAGCAAGGCATATAAGCAACCAGCGTTCGAATTTCTGGAAATTTGAATCTGTATTATAGGTGCCCTTCAGTTGAGGTCAGAACCGCATGTCGGGCAATAGTTCCATGACTCAAGAATAGGCTGGCCGCATTTGCACTTTCCTCAAATTTCCAATCTTTTTCCAAACGGAAATATGCATATGCTGTTCTTGTACATAGATGTTTCTAAAGCAGTTTCAAGACCTTTACTAGCTTTTCTGCAGACTATTATCCCCTTTATTCCAAGTCCGTCTGGTTTTGCGCGTTTCTCTTCAATCTCCTTCATATAGGCGCTGATTTGTCCAACTACTTCCTTTTAGCCCTCTCCTTTTTTACTTCAATGACATAATAATGGCTTGAGTCCTTAGCTAGCAAATCGATCCTGCCGACATCCAATAGATATTCTTTGCCTACAATCTGCAATTCTGGTATCCCAAAAATCTTTAGGTTCTTCATTATTTTTGCCACAATCGTCTCTTCTTTAGGCATTTCTGTTTCATCACCAAAATAATTTGGTTTTTCAGGACTTTCAATTAGAGAAGTGTAACTTCTACATTTTTCTTCTAATCCTAAAACCTGTATCAATTCAGAATCAGTATCCATAAGCTTTTTAATCAATAAAGGATAAAGAAATAGCTTTAGGTATGGATGTCCTCTATTAGAAAATTGTACTACCCAAACACCAAAATTGCGTTTTACAAATTCATCTCCAATTTGATAAAACGCCAATCCATTTCTTTCTTGCGTACCAAATGACTCCTTAAGTATAAGGTTAGCCTTTTTTTGAAATTCAGGTAGTATATAGTTTATGTCAGTATTTTCAACTGTAAGATATTCTTTATTACCTGAATCTTTATTAGCTGAGGATTTTAAAAATGCTGCTAAAAAGGTAATTAAATTCTTAGAGTCGTTATTCATATCTTTGAGGATATTTTCTATTTGGTTTTTATAATATTTCTGTGAATTGACTAGATTTCGGATTATTTCAGTAAAATTATTGAATCGCTCTGCAGGTTTCAATGGACTCAAATGATTTTCAAGTTCTACTAATTTTTGAATTATACTATTTACTTCATTCTTATCAAAAGGACATTTTGCGTTAATGGTTCTTTCTACACATGTAGCAAAATAATTCCCAGTTCTTAAAGTAAACTGTGGCTTAAATCCAGAATGAGAATAAATACTCAAACAATCCAAAGCTATAGGGTTTTGATTAGAGCAAATCCCTTCAATTGTCTTTTCAATTTCTTGTATTTCTGTTTCATTTAACATTTATCTCATAGTTTAAGATTATTACTGGAAAGTTTAAGATTGTTACTTAAAAAGATGATTTGCCAAAAAGCGATTTCGATGAACCCAGAAACTCATCAGACCGTATACAAAGCATTACCTTGTGCACGATGATCAAAGGAGAAAGTTTATCATTCATAGGATAGTAGATATTTGGGATTGGAGAAGATATCAATAAATATCTCCAGATGGGATTTTCATGCGTTCGGGTTAAAATCTAACCAAAGATTGACGCCGTGTTTCTCGCAATGCAGAGTTAAACAAAGGATTATATATTTATTCATACAAATATTACATGTGTGATTTGTATGAATATTACTATAAGAGGTCTGCAGGAAAGTGTTTTCAGAAAGTTTAAGGCCAAGGCTGCGGAAGAGAATATAAATCTTGGAGACGCCATTAGCCGAGCGATGGAGGTATGGCTTAATAACGAAAAAACAAGGACATCAAAAGCCAGGCTATCTGATTTAGAAATAACAAATTGGGGTAGAGGGACAGAGAAAAGCAGTGAAGAGATAGATAAAGTAGTCTATGGCGAGGTCATTTCATGATTTTTCTTGATGCAAGTTTTATCGTCGCGTATATCAACGCAAATGACCAAAATCATGAAAGGGCGTTAAAGATAGCCAAAGATATAGATTCAGGAATGTACGGCCCTCAGGTACTCAGCGAATACATCCTAGATGAGGTCATGACCGTGCTTCTCGCAAGGATGAAAAATTATGAATTAACAGTCTCTACAGGCAAGACGCTTCGTAAATATATTTTTATAAAATCAAATGAAACATTGCTGGAAAAGACATGGCAGATATTTTTTACTCAGAAGAAACCATATATCAGCTTCACAGACTGCAACACAATTGGCGCATGCGAGAGCGAGAGAATAACAAAACTAGCTACTTTTGATGATAGGCTTGGTAAAAAGAGCGGATTGGCAATAATTGACTAGCAAGGTATAACCTGTCATTTACTGAAGAGTTGCCTATGGGATTTCCAAGCTCTGCATTGGCATCATAAATCTAATTTGCAGGAGGTGAGATTCGAACTCACGAAGGCGCTAAGCCACAGGATCTTAAGTCCTGCGCATTTTTCTGTGGCATTGGCCAAACCAGACTTTGCTACTCCTGCATGCCTAAAACAAAGCATGATATTACATGAAACCTAAAAATTAAAGTTTTACGCCAAATTCCTCCGCAGGTACTCCGATTATACATACATAGGGTTTCCTGATTCCTTTTCTCCGGTACTCGCTTTGTACTGGTTGTGGGTTTCTCTGCTTTTCTTTATTATCGATTTAATTTTCGATTCCACTTCCTTCGCCTCCCGTTCCAGTTCCTCAGTATTTATGTTAAGGCTCAAAAGCCTGTTTAGGCCTTGTATTGCGTTTTCAGCGTATTTCGGGTTGATAATTGCAGGATTTATCGGCACCAGGATATTGACATCGTCTATTTTCTCCTCGACCGCTTTCAGCATCAGCACAGCGTTTATTCCGCTCGAAATTCCTTCCCGCACTGCTTTCATGCCTGTTTTTTCAGCGCTTTCTGCCATCTCTTTTCTCGATGCCACTACATACATCTTGCTTTCAGTTTCTTTTTCACTGTCCTGCTTCATTATCGGAATCCCCGCAATGGATATTATTTTTGCTATCTTCTGGGCTTTTATGAATGATATCAGCGCATCCGCAATCTCGTATGTCGCGCCTATCGGGATGGAGAACTCCGAAAATACAGTAATAATCCTGTATTTTTCAGAAGCATACACCCTTATACTGTGCATTGGCATACCCTCGTGTATAGACATGAGCGGAGGGAAATCCTCGCTTTCGATATACCCTACGTTTTCAAGGCCGAGCTTTTCGATAACATAGCTTATCGACATCGCGCCTACAAGCCCTATGCCTGGAAATCCCTCCAAAAATGTGAATCCTTCAAAATCAATATTTTTTGTAAATTTTATCTGCATCTGCAACACGCATTAAAATCTTAAAATTAATGGGAATGCAACTCTCTTATTTCGCCAAGCCTGCTATATGCATAGCTTAATCTGCAGGACAAGTTAATGAGTGTTAATTCCATTGACGAGTATCTATTTGATGGCAAATAATAAATATATATTGACTAAAACAGGCAACACATAAATTAGATATACCTTTTCATTGTTGGGCAAGTTAGAAAATTCCCCTCGGTCTCCGACGCTATATTGCGATATATATTTAAATCTATGCGTTGAATATTAATTATAAATAATAAATGGTGAAACCATGGCAGAAAGAATATCAAAAGAGCAAATTGAAAGAGAAAATGGTTATCTTTACTATCTTGGTAAGGATGGATATATATGGAAGTCTCCTATGAGGTCAAATACAAGAGGTAAAAAGGCAAGAGTAGGAAGCGAGAAGGTACAAAGAGCAGAGGGATACTTATATTTCCTTGACAAGAAAGGATATGTTTCAAGGACCGAAATGAAAAGGAGAACTTCAAAGAAGAAAAGCAGAAAGTAATTATTCTTCATTTTTTCTTTTTTTCTTTTTAATTTTTTTATTATTTATTATTATTTCTTATTTTTATTTTTTAATATCAATGCGGTTATGCTTTATATAAAGGCATCATCTCCAAAAATCTAACTTATAAAGACAAATTCAATATAAAACAAAAATAAAATGATGATAACATATGACGGCAGTATGTAATAAGCCTTTCAATGAAACAGATATTAAAATTGCGCAACGCGCATACGAATTTTACTTGAAAGAGTATTTATCAATATTGCGGAAGGATTTTACCAACTGCCATTCTGCAATGCTAGGAAAAAATAAAAAGCCATTGCTTGACGAAAATAAAATACAGGAATCTAAAATAAATGTATTCAAAAATAGCATTGCATATAATAATCATTTAAAATTAGCATTAAGCATATCAAAAACAATCAATAATGAGAACAAATTTGTTCTAAATCATATTACTAAGGATGCAATAATAAACAGGCTAAATGAGAAAAATATAGATTATGCTGCTATTGAAAATTTGATTGAAGTCTTTAAAATCAAAAGAAGTGAATTAGAGGAAGGTATCGCCAAAACAATCAAAAAAGATATTGATGGATATGATACCTATATGAATGCCATTAATCTGACACTTTATTTTAAACAAGATTTGAGGGATAGCACAATTAAACAGATATCTAAAAAACTACTTGAAAAAGCTGCAGATATCTGCTTAGAGCCATCCATAAATCAAGATGGGCAAAAGAAAAATCTTGACTTTTTATATGAAACCTCAGATAAGCTTAGTTTAACACATGATGAAGTAGCAGAATTATTAGATGCTCATGTTAAAGAAAAATTAAAAAAATATATTTTATTTGAATTAAATGCACAGATATATGAGCCGGAACGATATAAAGAGGAAGTGCTGCATGAAAATGTGAAAACAGTTGCATCAATACTTAGTTTAGATTCCAATGAATTCAAAAATATTGTAATAAATACACTTACAGAAGATATAGAGTATATAACAAATTCATCGCTAAAATTTAATTCTTATTTAACTAATGTTATAAAAATTGCCAATCAATATGGTATTGAAAATGATGGGGGCATTAAAGGATAAATTGAAGACCGTTATAATAAATTCGATTATAAATACAGACCGACATAAAGAATGGAATGGCTCGCATTCCGAATTCGCCTCAAATTTAACTACTGTGGTCGATATCGTAAATATTGCGCGGCAACATGGCATTGTGGGGAATAATGACTTAAAAGATAAAGTATTAGATGTTATAAAAAGCGAGGAATGCTATAGACTTAGATTCTTGAGACACTGGAGATTTGGGTATTATGAATATGATTCAGATTACTATAAAGACAACAGCAAAGCATTTGAAAAAATAAAAACCGCTTTTGCTTTAACCGATCAGGAAATTAAAAATGCAATGGCAAAAGCAAAAAAAGAACTAAAAGATTCTGATGATTATTTTGAGGATCTTGAAAAAAACGAAAAAGCAATGCAAGAGTTAGAGAGAATAAATGCAAGATTTAGGTCACGTGCGAATAGGAGAAGAGAGTCATTTATAGAGGGTTCCTACCAACCGATGGGGCTCTGCCAGTTCCTTAGGACCTTCCTTCCTCTATAATAATTCTCTTTCGATAGATTATATCTCTGGCCTAAGCCTAATAAGTGCTTTTGATAAAATCCCCAATATTTTCTTTTCATTGCAAAATATATTTGTATAATCATTATAATTCTTAATGTCGTCCAGGGGCGCCCATCTGAATCTGCTATTTTCAATGTTTAATGTCACCTCCCGGGTATTTGAATAAAAGATAAAAATAGTATTTTGCCACTGCTTTCCATTATGTACATCTAATAATCTTGCTCTGAACGGCTTCACCGCAAGAACTAAATTATCTTTTGTTATTTTAGTCTCTTCCTCTATTTCCCTATATGCTGCTAATAGGTAAGACTCATTTTTATTTAATTTCCCAGTAATAAATGACCATATGCCGCGATTTATGATAAAAGGAATCGCCAATCTTTTAAGAATCAGAAATTTTCCTCTATTAATTAGTATGCATAGGATTCCATCTCTGTTTTTTGCAACTTTGCGCATATTATATTTATTGCGGAAAAAATTAAAAGATAGATTAATAATGAAGAAAAACAAAAAAATCAAAAATAATATAAAATAAAATAATTAAAATAATAAAAGAATAAAGGTATATTGCACCAATCTGATTAAATAATTATCCCTCTAAATTATGTGTATGAGATATGCAGATATGTTGACCTTGTTCAGAACGGGTCTTGTTTTTTTGGTCGTTTATCTTGTCTTGATTCACTTCACTGCAGCCATTACTTTGTTTATAATACTCCTAATGTTCGGGCTTGACGGTCTAGATGGCACTGTTGCAAGATATGAAATGCATAAGCTTCATAAAAAACATTCAAAATATGGAGCAAGGCTAGATGTTGCAGGAGACAGGGTAACAGAATACGTATTTTGGATACTATTTGTCTTCGTACATCTAATTCCAATGTTTATTCTTTTACTGATTGTTATAAGGCACTCTTTTGCAGATGCGTTTATGGCTGCTAAAGGAACATCATCTAAAATGAAATCCAAGTTTGCAAAAATAGTATATTCATCAAATATAGGCCGCGGCGGAGTAAACGTGGTAAAAATAATAACTTTTTCATACCTTTCCTGGCTGTATATAACTCAAAATTTTTTAAATGCAAATTATATGCTGGTAGGATGGATACTGGCAGGGATGCTGTTTATATACATTATGGTTAGAGGCATTGCCGAAATATATGAAAGTAGCATCAATGATTAGCAGCTAATCAGACAAGACTGGTAAATTTTATTCATTTACAAATGCCTATAAAAACAGCTATAAAATATATAAAAATATAAGGATATCGTAAATGTATTTTTGGTGGATGAATGCAGTTAACTCAACAATTTATTGCAGTTATATCAACTCTGATATCATTGATTTTAAGCTCTGCAATTGCATTGTCTTTTATGAAAAAATTTAGGCATGGCCATAGCCATAAGAAAGACGCGCATGGCGCGCAGATAAGTATCCCAAATCTTTTCTGGGGGCTTGGCATGTTTGCGTTTGCAGTTGCAGTCCTCTTCGAATTAGTGTTTGCACTTGGCGTATACTCAACGATTCTAGCAAAAGCATATTTCTTCATAACCCTGTTTTTGGTTGAACTTCTTGCAATAGGATCTGTACAGGCGTTTAAGAGCAGGATTGTGAGAAACGGGTATTATGTATATGCCGCCATGGTTGCAGTAGCCGCTGCCGCAATTATAGCCATAAGCAAAATGCCTGATCCGGTTATTAATTATGTTGTAAGCGGGATGCCGCCGCAGTCAGTCCTATTAGTATCGTCTCTTGCCACATTTGCCGGTGTGGTAATCATACTTGCAGGAGCAATCGCAAGCTATATGAAAACAAAAAAAGCAAAAATCTTGAGCATAATAATCGGCGTAATTCTGTTCAGCATCGCAGGCACGCTGTATATCGCATCGTTTCCTGAAATACTTTATTACGGCGAGCTGGTTGCTGTGATATTTCTGTGGGCAGGAATGGTATAAGTACGGCAAATCAAAGGGCTGCAGCTGCCCTGCCTATTTCATGAAAGCGTCAGAATATGCCAAATCTTCTTTTCTTATCCTCTTTGTCGTCGCCGTTTTCATTGCCTCGCGCAGTGCCATGGATTTGCTGGAATCTCTCAATCAATGCTGATTCCTCGCCGGTCAGAGCCCTCGGTATCTTGATTCCGATGCTGATTATCTGGTCCCCATAGCTGCCGGAGCCGAATTTCGGCATTCCCTTGCCCTTCAGTACTATCCTTTCATTGTCCTGTGTGCCTTTTTTTATTATGACTTCCTCATCTCCGTAAAGTGTTTTTGCTGTCATCCTTCCTCCAAGAATCGCGATGTAGAATGGAATATCCAAATTATAATATATATCACTGCCTTTCCTAGAAAATTCCCTGTCTTTAGGGATGTGCACATCGATGTAAATATCTCCCACCCTATGCTGGGAATAATCTCCTTCGCCGGCAAGCCTGAGCCTCATTCCGTCCTCGACCCCTTTGGGTATTTTTACGTCGATCGTGTCCTGCTTTTTGATTCTGCCGCTTCCACTGCATTTTCTGCATAATTGCTCATAGATTTTACCTCCTCCTCTGCATTTAGGGCATGAGGTTATTGTCTGCATTATGCCGAATGGCGTTCTCTGGACGTTCTTTATCTGCCCATGGCCCTTGCATACATCGCAGGTTATCACTTTGCTACCTGGCTCTACCCCGCTTCCGCGGCACGCATCGCACTTTGCAAAATGAGTTACTGATATCTTTTTAGTAGTATCCTGCGTTGCCTGCTTCAGGTCTATCGTAATCTGCAGGAGTTTATCAGCGCCTTCGGCCTGCCTTCTGCTGTGCCCGCTTGAAAATCCGAACAGATCGTCGAAAATATCATTTGGGGTTTCATTGAAGTCGATGTCAAAGTCAAATCCCATCGACCTGAAAATGTCCTTGAAATCAAATCCCCTGAAAATGTCCTGTTCGCTGTACTTTTGATTGAACTGCTCCGGTCCGAACATGTCGTATTGTTTCCTTTTCTGCTCATCGCTGAGCACTGCGTATGCTGCGTTTATCTCCTTGAACTTCTCTTCCGCATCCTTGTCCTTATTCTTGTCAGGATGGTATTTCATTGCGAGCTGCCTATATGCTTTTTTGATATCGTCTCCTGATGCGCCTTTTGGGACTCCCAGAACATCGTAATAGTCTTTTGGCATATTTATCTTTCATTTATTTTTTGTTCTTTTGTCTTTCTTGAACAGGGTGAGGGAAACCCTGCGGTTTCCATTACTTCTCGACTTTGAAGTCAGCGTCGACGGTGCCCCCTTCCCCTTTGTTGCCATTTTCTGTTTCATGGCCTCCATTGCCGTCGTCTGCGTCCGTGCTGCCTTCTGCTCCTGCGTCAGGACCCGCTCCTGCAGCCCCATGGCTGTATATGCTTGACCCTATCTTCTCAAGCGCCTGCTTTAGCTCCTCTGTCTTCTGCTTTATATCATCGTAGTCTTCGCCTTTTGCAGCTTCCTCAAGCCTCTTTTTTGCCTCGTTTACAGAGTCCGCTATATCCTTTGGGATTTTGTCCTTATATTCTTCGACGCTGTGCTCTGCGGTGTATATCATCGATTCTGCGCTATTTTTGATCTCTATGTTCTCGCGTATTTTCTTGTCCTGCTCGGCATATTCCTCCGCCTCCTTTACTTTCTTGTCTATGTCGTTCTTGTTCATCTTATGCGGAGCGATAATATCCATCGACTGCGCCTTTCCTGTCCCCTTGTCAGTTGCAGTTACATGCAGTATCCCGTTCGAGTCTATATCAAATGTCACTTCTATCTGAGGCAGGCCCCTTCTTGCAGGGGGTATCCCGGTAAGATTGAACTTTCCGAGCTCGATGTTGTCTTTTGCAAGCGGTCTTTCGCCCTGCACAACATGTATGTCTACGCTTGTTTGCGAATCTTCAGCTGTTGTGAATATCTGCGATTTCTTTATAGGGATTGTCGTATTTCTTTCAATAAGCGGCGTTGCAACGCCTCCAAGAGTTTCGATTCCAAGCGTGAGAGGCGTTACATCAAGCAGCACGATGTCCTTGATCTCGCCTGTAAGTACGCCCGCCTGCACCGCTGCTCCGAGCGCGACAACTTCCATAGGGTCAACTCCCCTTTCTATTTTCTTGCCCAAAAGCTGCTCAACATATCTTTGCGTTATCGGCATTCTTGTGGGGCCGCCTATAAGGATTATCTTATCGAGATGCGAAGGCTCGAGCTTTGCGTCTTTCAGCGCCTGCATTACAGGCTTTGCAGACTTTTCTATGATCGGTATTACAAGGCTTTCAAGCTTTGCCTTGGTGAGGGAGTACGTGAAGTTTACAGGTCCTTCTTTAGACTGCGCGAGGAAAGGCAGGTTTATTTCTGAAGTAAGCACTGTGGAGAGCTCTATCTTAGCTTTTTCAGCAGCCTCTCTTAGCCTTTGCATTGCCTGGTGCTCATTTGATAGGTCTACTTTGTATTTCGTTTTTATCTCGTTTAGTAGGAATTCAATTATCTTGTTATCCATATCCGTTCCGCCTAGCTGGGTATCCCCACTTGTTGATTTCACTTCGAACACGCCATTTCCGAATTCCATTATCGTGACGTCAAGCGTTCCCCCGCCGAGGTCGTAGATCAGTATTTTCATTTCCTTGTCTGATTTGTCAAGACCGTATGCAAGGCAGGCAGCAGTCGGCTCGTTGACAAGCCTTACAACCTCCAGTCCCGCAATCTCGCCGGCATCTTTTGTCGCCTGCCTTTGGTTGTCGTCGAAATATGCAGGCACTGTTATGACCGCCTTCTTTACAGGTTCGCCTATGAATGCCTCGGCATCCTCTTTTATCTTCTGCAAAAGAAGGGCCGAAAGTTCCTGCGGCTTGTATGATTTGCCATGCAGTTTGTAAACATAGTCAGTCCCCATTTTTCTTTTGAATGCGTATGCAGTGCCGTCAGGATTTGCAATCGCCTGCCTTCGTGCTGGTTCCCCTACAAGCTTTTGGCCGTCCTTTGTGAATGCGACAAAACTCGGGAACGCCTTTCCGTATAGTGACGCGCCCTCTCCGCTTGGTATTATTGTAGGCCTCCCGCCTTCAAGCACTGCTGCTGCAGAGTTTGATGTCCCTAAATCTATTCCTATTATTTTCATTTTCTCACCTGTTTATTTTTTTATTTTATTTTTCTGTTTTTGTTTTAATATTGCATTTTGTAACATAAAGTCTTTTATTATCTGAATGTATTATCCAAAAAAGTTATTCATTTATTGCCTATCTTCTGTTCTTTTCGAATATTCTATTGCCTCTGAAAAGCCATGGCAAATTTTTAACGCGATTCAAACTGTCAATATTTTTATCCCTAAATCCATTAATTTATTGTATTATCATAGTTTAATTATTTTGCTTATCAGAGCCATCCATGCCTTCTTTCTCGTTCTTTTTATTTTCTTTTCCGTCGGAAATTATTACTGACGCAGGCCTTAACATTATGCCCTTAAACATGTACCCTTTTTTTACTACCTCCAGAATTGTTCCGTATGGCTTGGCGCTCGGCGCCGATATTATTATTTCATGCTTGTACGGGTCAAATGTCCCGTTAGAATCTGTTTCTTCAAGCCCTTCCTTTCTAAGCTGCGCGATGAAGTTGCTGTACAGCAGCTCTATTCCCTTTACTATATTCCTATCCTTCATTTCCGAAAGCGCCAGCAGCGCAAGATCAAATTCATCGATAACAGATAAGAGGTTCTTTAGGAGTTCTGCCTTGCCGATTATCTTTGCGTTGTCTATGTCGTTTTTAGCTCTTTTTTTGTAATTGTCGAATTCTGCAATAAGCCTTAGGATCTGCTCTTTCTGATCCTCCTCTTTAAGTTGCTTTTCATTTGCCGCAGGCGCATTTGCGTTAGCCTCTTCTTTTTTTCCTGTATCTTTTTCTTCGCCGCTATTTTGATTCATTGATATCCCCTTCTAATTTTTGAGGACTTTTTAGGTATGCTAAACATCCTGTCGAATTCCATCGCGGTGTCCAGCATTTTCCTGAACTCCTTGTCGATGTCATACTCTATTTCTTCGATTGCGCGCAGAAGGTTCGTTGCCCTCAGGTAATATTTCCTGCCTTTTTTTACTATAAGCCCGCTGCTTATGAATCTGTTGAGGTGGTAAATCGCAGTGCTTTTAGGCACTCTCGGGCTGAGTTTCAGGTCAGAGCTGGAAAGCCCGCTTTTTCTGCTATCTGAATCCATTATAAACTTCTTGAGTATCTGTACGCCTATGTCGTTGCCGTTGTCATTGTCCGACAGTCCAAACACGACGCAAAACCATTTTATTATTTTTTCAGGGCTTTCATCGCTTGGCCTTTCAATGACGCGTATCACTATCTTTTCCATAATATTAATAGCAGCGGAATATTTAAATATTTTTTGTTTAATTCAATAAATTATTGAAATTTCAAAAAAAAGTTGCACCAAATTCCGCGCGGAATTCAATGTTTTCCCGACGAATATACTTTGTCAAGCCAGCGCGATATATGCTTGATAGACGCCAGCCTGAACTCTGCAAGCCCGATTCCAGCTATCACAGCCAGCAGCGCCTCGATTGCGCTTTTCTCGAGCATGCCGGGAATCCCTGTTGCGCGGCGCGCTCTGCCGCGTGCCTGCATTTTTGCATCCGCATTGCTGGTTTTTACCTGTCTGTCTGCAGTCGAAATACTATTTTTAGGATCTCCCCGTTTCAAGAATTTTTGTAGATTAGAGGAATTATTTTTAACCACTTTTGCTGCCTCTGATTTTCTTGCGGCGGAAACTTGCATCCGCTCCTTGTTTTGCGCAATTTGTGAGCCGATAGCAAAAGAGATTGCCAGCGTAGCGGCAGCCGTAAGTGCAGCAGCGTATTTTGCAGTTTTTTCGA
>JAMCYJ010000016.1:14749-27107 GCA_023474155.1 Candidatus Martarchaeota archaeon
CCTGCCCTCGATTTGCAATTAGATTGCGGCTACTCTATTTTTATAGTTTCCCCGAGCTGCGGCGCGTATGCGTCGAATCCGTGCCCCCTCAGGTCGTCTGCGAGCGCAACAGCGTTTTCTTTGTCTCCGTGCACGCAAACAACTGTTTCCGGCGAGCTCTTCTTGGCGTATTCTAGGAGATCGTTCTTGTCCGCATGCGCTGAAAAATCGAAGAACGTATATGGCGTATTTATCCTCTTTTTTTCCCCGTTGTCTACGATGTAGCCAGAGTCCATGAGCATTCTGCCATTCGTGCCGTCTACCTGGTATCCTGTTAGGAATATATGGGAATTCTTTGGCAGCTTGTCTATGTACTTCAGCACAGGCCCGCCGTTCAGCATGCCTGCGGTAGTCAATATTATCGCAGGTTCGTCAAGGATCCTCTTCTGGTGTTTCTTGTCGATGAATTCGACATGCGCCATCGCATCCTCAAGCAGGTGCGGGTTATGCATAAATTCCTTGTGATTCAACGCGATGCCTGACGCTTTTTTAATCATGCCCGCCAGGAAGACTCTCGGAGTAAGGTTGTTTTTTTCGAGCATTGCGAGTATGTCCTGGCCTCTTCCTACTGCAAACGCGGGAATTAACGCAGTGCCCCCGTTGTCAAGGGTTTCCTTTATTTTTTCTATGAACTGCTTTGTCAATTCGTCCCTTCCGGGATGGTTTTTTCTTGCATATGTTGATTCTGTTATGAGCACGTTGCTCTTTACGATTTCAGCGCCGCCGTGCAGTAGTTGATGGCTCAGCTTGAAGTCTCCTGTGTATACAATGGTCTTTCCGCTGTTTTCTATTTTTGTTATCGCGCTTCCGCACACATGGCCCGCGTCATGGAATGATATTCTAGAATTTCCGAATTCGAACTCAGAGCGGTATTTTTTATGCCTTTGCATCATCCTGAATTTTGAAAGGTTCTTTTTGCTGAACTGAGACTTCGTGTTGTTCTTTTTCGCGATGTTTATCGAGTCCTTTAGCAGCAGGTCGGAAAGCTTGAATGTGGGGTTTGTTGCAAATGCAGGGAAATCCTGGTCCTTGTACAGCGCGGGCACGTCGCCGGAATGGTCAAGATGGGCGTGGCTGAGCAAAAGAGCGTCGATTTTCGGTTCTGACACCGGAATCTGTATCTCAGTTCCAAGTTTTATCCCATAATCAAGCAGGAATGTTTTGTCTAGTTTAAGGACGATCGCAGATCTGCCTACTTCCTGCGCAGCCCCGTAAAATTTAAGTATCATCTAAACCTTAATTCAATTCTATTTTTTTAATCTCGAGCTTTGAGATAGGCACGATTTTCCTCAACTTTGCTATCAGCTGCGACTGCATTTTCTTTTCTATTATGTCCTTGACGACAGCGTCCGAATCAAGGTTCTTGCAGTAATGGCTTATGAAGTCGTTTACCTCCTCCCGCAGCCCCTTTATCTTCGTGTGCGCCACTCTTTGTTTTGTTATAACTATTCCCTTTATCGTAATCTCCTTGCTGTCCCGCGTGCTTATTTTCATTCTCGTTTCGATTGCGGAATGCGCTTTTCTCACGATCGAATTTAGGTAGCTGTCAAGCAGTTCTATCCTGAGGATTTTCGTGTGCGCAGAATCGTTCTCCGCGTCAGTTATCCTCAATATCACGTTCGTATTGGAATTATATACGTTGTTCGTCAGCGTGTCGAGCCCTATTTTTATGTTTCTGTCCGTGACGTTTTTATCGCTGCCTGCGGGAATTTCGCATATGACCCTGTTTTCGAAGATCTTAGGCGCATATACTGAAAACCATTTTTTAAGCTTCCATTTGTCTACTGTTTTTTGATAAGCCATTCAATCACTTATTTCTGTTTTATCAGCAATTCGGCTGTTGCCGGGTCGAACCTCCAGCCCTGCGGCAGGACGCCTTTGCCGATGTAATATTTTGTGAGCCTCCATATTTTGGACCTCGCCCGTGCGAGTATTACCTTGTTGCTCGTATCCTGCTTGTTCTTTTCAAGGTGCTTCTGCATGTTGACTGCCTTTTTTATCAGATCGAGCAAATCGTAAGGCAGGTCGGTCTTTACGCCGTTCTCGTTCAGTATCTCTGTAATGCCCTTTCCGAATATGAGCTTTGCGTAAGGGACCTTGTGCTCTTTTTTCAGTTTTTCGCCTATAAGCGCGGGAGCCATTCCCTTTCTGGCGTAATTGACGATTATTTTTTCTATCTCTTTTTTATCCACGTTGCTTCCGGCCTTGCTGGCGTCTATGATGGGCTTTCTCGACTTGGCCTTTCCGTGTTTCTTGGAATGCATTCTTGCCATAAAATCATTGATTAAACTATTGTTGTTGGGTGCGTTTTATAAAAATAGTCTCCTATTTTAGCGATCGTTAATTTATTTTTCAGCCTTAGACGGTATGACGATAAGAAAATATTAACCCAAATAAATTAATATATTATAGGGTTAATTAGTTTAACTCAAAAGCGTTAAAGCCTGCGCAAATAACAAAAACAATTATATAATTTCATAAAAAAATATTTAAAGCTGTTGATTTAAACACAGGAATTCCTGCAATCAGCAAACAATTATATTTATGCGCTGCGATTCATTATCTGCTGCTGTTGCGGCGCCGCAGAGATGGTATTATGAAAATTTTGCAATTGGACGTTGACAAGGTAGAGTTCAAGCTTATAAAGCCAGAGTCTAATGTTTACGAGACTTCTGAGCAGAAGGACTTTGTGATAGAGGATTCGCTGTTTCTCCTGGTTTCTATTGAAAAAAACGATACCGACGCGGTCGCTGAAAAAGCGGTTTCAGACGCGATCTCGTTCATGGCTAACCTGAAGCGCGCGCGCATCACGATCTATCCATTCGCGCACCTCAGCAATTCCCTTGAGACGCCTCAGCGGGCGCTGCAGGTATTCAAGCATATGAGGGACTTTGCAGTGCGGTCAGGGCTTGAAGTGTATTCCGCGCCGTTCGGATGGAACAAGCAGCTCAGCGTCGAGATAAAGGGCCATCCGCTTGCGGAACAATCGAGGAGCTATTCCCCTGAAAACAGGCAAGGCAAGGCAGGGCCTGCAGAAGCGGAATCGCAGGCGCTGAAAGAGGAGGAGAAAGTAAAGTCCTTCTGGTATATACTTGACGAAAAAGGGGTTCTTGCGGAGACCGACAGGTTTGATTTTTCAGGGCATGAAAATCTTAAGAAATTCGCCGACTACGAGATAAAAAAGCAGAGGGTCTATGCAAAGCCGCCTGTCCATATACAGCTTATGAAGAAGCTGGGGATTAGCGACTACGAGTCCGGATCGGATTCGGGCAATCTTAGGTTTTATCCTAACGGCCGACTGATAAAGGGGCTGCTTGAGGCGTTCGTCACAAGGACGGTGGTGGATTACGGCACCGTCGAGCTCGAGACTCCGCTGATGTACGACTACGGCCACAAGGCGCTGAACGAGTACTTGAACAGGTTTCCATCAAGGCATTACATTGTCAAGTCGGACGACAAGGATTTCTTCCTGAGGTTTTCAGCGGACTTCGGCCAGTTCCTTCTGATAGGCGACACAGTGATCTCGTACAAGCAGATGCCGTTCAAGTTTTACGAGCTTACCAGGTACAGCTTCAGGAGGGAGAAGAGCGGCGAGCTGGTCGGCTTGAAGAGGCTGAGGGCGTTCACGATGCCCGATATGCACACGATATGCACCAATCTCGGCCAGGCAGAGGAGGAGTTCAGGAGGCAGTTCTGGCTTTCCAAGGACGTCCTTTCGAAAATAGGCATAGGCGAGTCGAGATACGAGACCGCGATAAGGTTTACCCAGGATTTCTGGAAGGACAATCAGGGCTTCATAAAAGATATAGTGAAGGAGTTAAAGAGGCCCGTGCTGATAGAGATGTGGAACTACAGGTACGCGTACTTCGACCCAAAGTTCGAATTCAACATAATCGATTCCCTGGACAAGGCGACCGCGCTTTCGACAGTGCAGATAGACCACGAGAACGGCGAGAGGTACGATATGGCGTATGTCGACAGCCAGGGCAAGAGGCGGCATCCGCTCGTCCTGCACTGCTCGCCCAGCGGCGCTATCGAGCGCGTGATCTACGCCCTGCTTGAAATCTCAGCGCTTCAGGATTCCAAGCCCCATCTTCCGCTCTGGCTTTCGCCGACCCAGGTAAGGCTTTTGCCCCTGTCCGACAAGTTCCTCGGCAAGTGCGAGGAGATCGCGGCGAGGATCCAGGCAAGGAACATAAGGGCGGACATCGACGATACGGAGTCCACCCTCGGCAAGAGGATAATGAACGCCGAGGAGGAATGGATTCCGTACATATGCGTAATCGGCCAAAAGGAGATTGACGAAAACAAGCTTTCGGTAAGGGCGAGGGAGGCGGGCAGCAACGAGAGCATGGACCTGGATTCCTTAATGAATAGGATAGACGCCGAGGTTAAGGACATGCCTAGGGCGAGGTCGAGTCTTCCGATGCTGATTTCAAAAAGGCCCATCTTCAACAAATGATTTTCGGCCTCCCCACTGCGGCCTTGGCAAGCGGGCCGCCATACAATAATGCGACATTGCAACAGCGCAACAGCGTAATAACGCAATAAAACGAATAGGTATATCAATGCATGCAAAAAACAAAATAGCAATACTCTTGTTAGCGGCGTTTTTCTTCGCGCTTCTCTACTTCGACTACTCGTTTCCATTTTTCGAGCTGCTGACAAAAGTGCTTTTCGCAATTCTGCTTCTCGTGAGCTTCGGGATCGCAATCCAAAGGATAGGATCGTTCGAAGGCACGTTTTTTGGCATATATATGGTAGGGACGAAGAGCGGCATAGGTGCGATACAGCGCCTTTCGCGCAGGTACAAAGGGTTCCTCGACGCGATGGCGCTCTGGGGCATGTTCCTCGGATTCGGGCTCGTGTCGTACAGGTTCATTAGGGAAAATTCAGGGCGCATCGGGCTCTGGAAGATACTCGTGCCGGGCCTGCTGTCGATGGTGTTCATTTCGCTCGCGCTTCCCGCGCTTTCCGTAATGACTCTTCAACTTATAAAGATCCCCCAGATCTCGAGCCTTCTTTCAGGCGCGAACCCGCTTGCGGTTTCCCTGCCCGGGCTCATAAAGCAATATGTGCTCAGCTACAACTTCTATGCGCTCCTTGCAATCGCGGTGCTGTTCGGATTTTCAGGCATAATGATCGCGCTCCTTGCATTCTCTACTTATACTACTCTTTCCCAGATATGGATTTCCGTCTATAAATACATTCAGGTCATGAACATCCCTAATTCCCATTACGCCCCGCCGCTTAATGTCGTGCCTGGGGTCGTGCCGATAATACCCGGCATAGACATTCCGCTTGTCGCGGGAATAATTGCGCTGGTAGGGATAATAGCAGTGCACGAGCTGTCCCACGGCATATTGGCGAATGCGTTTAAAATAAAGCTGAAGTCCCTCGGCGTAGTGCTGCTAGGTCTCATACCAATCGGGGCGTATGTAGAGCCCGACGAAAAAAGGATGAAGAAGCTCGGCGCCGCCAAGCAGACGAAAATCCTCTCGGCCGGCCCGTCTGCGAATTTCCTTTCGATGATTGTTTTTTCAGTGCCCGCCCTGCTTATATTCATGTTCGTGATTCCGGGTATTATGGCTACAGGAGTGTTCATAACGTCCGTCCAGCAGAATTACCCTGCAAGCGGAGTGCTTTCCCCGGGCATGCACGTCCTGTCGTGGAACGGGCGCAGCATAGCAAATGTTTCCGCTCTCGCCGCGGCAGCTGCGCAAGACAGGCCGGGCAGCACTGTGAACGTCACTACGAATACAGGCTCGTATAGCTTCACAGCGGTGGCGGATCCCTCGAACCAGTCCAAGGGGCTCATAGGCGTAGAGCTTTCGCAGACCCAGTCTGTCGAAAACACTGCATATGCAAAATCAATGTATTTCGCATATACTTTGTTCGCGCTTCTATTCGCGCTGAATTTCTTCATAGCAGTGGTCAATCTCCTTCCTGTCCCTGGCCTTGACGGCTGGAGGATATACAAAGCGAACATAAAAAACAAGAAATTTATTAATTTACTGACAATATTTATCGTATTCGCAATCGTTGTAAATATACTGCCGTGGTTTTTTATTGCATAACTATAAATTAAATTCCGTCAAATTTATTAAATGCCGTTCATTAAAAAATTAAAATTCATTGAATATAACAAGGACCATTTTAAATTAATAATTAAGTAAAAGTAAATGAACAAATTAAGTAAGTGCCTTTCAAAGTAAATTAATGCCCAAGACGATGTATAAATATGAAACTGAAAAAAGACCTCCTATTGAGGATGCTCATAGTTTTTGCATTCCTGCTGATTTCGGCTACAAGCATAGCTTTCAGCGCGTATCTTATGTTTATGGCTCATGGAAATGCAGAGCTAATGGTTCTAGCGGGGCTGTTCCTTGCAATCTCTCTAATCTCAGTAGTATTTAATTTCACAATCGGGATGTTTTACTATAATTCCTTTTTTTACAGCAAATACCAGAAGAAGATCCTTGCGGCGTCCCTGAAAGGCATGCAGAGCACTCCGAGCGTCGCAGTGGTGCTGCTTGCATACAATGAGGATCCGGGCATAATAAAGACAAACTACGCAGAGCTCTTGAAGATGGACTACCCAAAAAGCAAACTGCACTTCTTTCTTTCTGACGACTCGACAAAGACTGAAATATCAGAGCAGCTGAAAGAATTCTGCAGCAGGAATCGCATTTCCTATATACACAGGAAAAAGAACACTAACTTCAAAGCAGGCGCCCTTAACAACTTTCTCAAGCACTCGAAAGACGACCTTATCGCGATATTCGATTACGATGAATACCTGAAGGACAAGAATTTCCTCAAGGATCTTATCCCCTATTTCGGAGACAAGTCAGTGTCTTTTGTGCAGACTCAAAAGAGGTACTCCAAGGGAAGCCTGTTCTCAGATTCGGTCGACCTGTTCGATGCGTTTTTTTTCCATTTCATACAGCCTGCAAGGGCTATCAACAACACTGCGATATTCGCAGGCTCGTGTGGAATAATAAGGAGGTCTGCCCTTGACAGGATAGGGGGATTTCCGAACAATGTGATAGAGGACACATTCTTCAGTTTCGAGTCCGACATCCATAATTACAGGGGCGTGTTCACAGAGAAGATATACGCGATAGGCAAGCCGATAACAAAGTTTTCAGCTCTTGTCAAGCAGCAGATAAGGTACAACTATGGCGACAACCAGTTTCTAAGCTACGTGGTCCGCAGCAAGAAAGCAAAGAAGCTGCCATTTGCATCCAAGCTCGACTATATCAGCCACGGGTTTGGCCTCAACTACCTTTCAGTCATGCTGCTGCTGTTTACAGTGCTTTCGATATTCGTTGTATTTTACATTCCTTTCGTAAAGATACCACCTCAGGACCTGTTTAACCTCAAAATGCTTAACTACAAACTTGAGCTGCTCGGGCTTTTCGGGTTCACCATATCATTGCTCTTTCCCGTAATCCTGACAAAAATATACTTCAAATCGCTGAAAAAAGGCCTTATGATATTCCTGCTCAACTTTTCCCTGGTAATCATAAGGACAAAGGCAGCAGTATACGCGCTTTTCAACAAGAACATAGATCTATGGAGCAGGAGCACGATAATGCCCGACAAGACTCTTACCCAATCAATAAGGCTTACAAAGCTCGAGCTCTCATTTTCCTCAGTGCTTTTCATTCTTGGCGCATTCGCGATATACAAATCGATAATATACGGCGGGATATTCCTGATATGGTACGGTTTCATGTACGTGTCCGCGACCATACTTTTCTATAAATACGGCTGATTCAATGATGTTCATAAAAGTGCACGATACTGAAAACGGAAAGATACTCGCGCTATGCGACCAGACCCTCATAGGCGAAGTCCTTGCAGAAGACGGCATGGAACTGAACATAAGGGAATACCACAACTTCTACAAAGGCGAGCTAATAGACAGTAAATACGATCTTTCCAAGTCCCTGCGCCTAGACGAGATCGTCTCAGCAAATATAGTGGGCCGCGAGTCTGTTTCCTATGCAATCGACAATAATATAATAGAGCAGGGAAATATAAAGCTCATAAGCAGCATTCCGTATGCGCAGGCCTACAAGATGTATTGAGCGCAAACGCCAAACACTGCTCTATCTTCAGCCCTGCGTAAGGTTTATTATAGTAAGCGCGACATCGCCGTTGTTCTTTTTCAGCTCTTCCGTAATTCTGCTCTTATCGGAAATTCCTGTCTTCTCAGCTATAAGACTAATATCATCGTCGCTGATTTCGATTTCTACTGATTTTCCGGTTTCAGAGACGCTTCCCGATATCTGGAAGCTGGTGTTTCCTTGCATCTCTATTTTCATGACCTCTGGATTTGATATCACGATATTTTTGTCTGCGCATTCTATTATGACCTTTATCGCGTCTATGCCCTCGCTCTTCATACCCATTCTGTTCATCATGCTTTTTATTGCCTTCGGATCTAAATTCGGAATCATTCCATCACTTGTTTTGTTTATATATGCAATCTGCAAACTTTATTATCCTATTCCTTATTTTGTTCATTCTTTTATTTATTGTTTTATCCGTTACGCCGTTACCTTTGCTACTTTTCCAATTCCCTCCTAAGAAGTTCAACAGCGGATTCTATGGAATCCTCCTGCCTTATATTGTACCTTCGGCATATTATATCTATATTTCCTTTTCTCCAAAATCCGTCAGGGCAAACAACTACTAATTTGCCGGTTTTGGCGAACAAGCCGAGCTCTGCCATGCCGACAGGGGACAGCGTGCCCGGCTCGAAGTACATGAGTATTCTATCTGCTATTTCCTGCGAGGATAATTCCCATTCGACTTGAGCTCTGAAGTCAGGGTTTTTTACAGATTGCTCCCATTTGCCCCAATTCTCTCTTCTCGGGTTGAGTATTGTCAGATCAGTATCCTCTAGCATGCCTACTACCTTCCTCTGCCAATCTGTTGCCTTTCCAAGCTCGATGCTTCCGCCCAAAAACAGTTTCTTTCCATTGCCTTGGATTTTTCCAGGAGGTTTTATCTCAAGCATGTCCTCACCAATATCCACTATATATTACCTGTATTCCCTGCTTCTTGTCAGATTCCTGTAAACCATTATGGTATTCTTATCAGAGAAATTTTCAATTACCGCCTTGCTTTTTCTGTTGAGCTCCTTTGCAAACATTGAATTGTCTTTGATGATCCTTTTTACGAGCGCATGCAAGGATTTTCTTTTTACCTGTATGCACAGCGCCCTCACTTCATGCGGCAGGCTTGTAGTCTCTGTGATTATCACAGGCACCCTTAATGCAATTGTTTCTAGCGTCGCAAGCGAAAGACCTTCGCGCTCTGACATCATAAACATGCCTGCGCTTGATTTTATTGTGCTTATCATCTGCTTTCTATTTAGCCTTCTTTTAAACACCACTTTTTTGCTGAGACCAAGCTTTGCCGCGAGCCCCGTAAGCCGCTCTTTTTCAGGGCCGTCGCCTATTATTTCGAGCCTTGCGCCCGTGCCCCGTATTCCTTCTATTGCATAATCAAATCTCTTTTCAGGTATCAGCCTTCCTATGGCCACAAACAGGCTGCTTGATTTTACTCTTGCGCCAGCCGCGCCGGTTAAGTTTGCCATGGCAATCTCGCCATTGCTTATTGCGCAGGGAAATACCGCAATCCTCCTGCCGCTGCCGCCGAACAATCTTATGAATTCCTCCCTCGTCTTTGACGAATTCATTATATGGTATTTTGACATGCCTGAACACATCTTTTCAATAAAAAAACCTATCCTGCCAGCAACGCCGCCCGCATAGGATATCCAATAGTCCCTATTCCATACCTCTGCCCATGAAATTATAAATTTTGCCTTTTCGAGCCTCGAATAAATAGCTATGGGAAGCAGGTGCAGATAAGGCATCGCATCAGCGTCTACAATGTCAAATCTATATTTATTAAGTTTAAATAAAACCATTGCCGCGAATTTCAATGCCCATGCTATGTTTCTTCTCCCGTTAACATACATCTTCGACTCGTCTGCGGCATTGCCTGCGCAGTGGAAATATATGCCCGCATGCCTGAATTCATAGCCGGGCATGCCTTTTCTGAACATTGTAAAATAATGAACCTCGTCGCCGTTTTCAATAAACTTCTCTGCTATCAACATCCTTCGTCGCTCAATGCCCCCGTTAAACCAAGGGTATGCGCTATCATAAATAAATGCAATCTTCATTAAATCCTGCCGTCCGGCAAATAAATCAATATGCTTTAAAATTATATAATTTAATAATTATAATCTAATAATTAATTTAATGATTAAATCAATAATTAAATTTATGTGGTTTTATGAAAATACTGCATTCGCTGCCCCCTTACACTTTATTCGGCTGCGCGCCAAAATACGAAGAAGCAAAAATAATCGTCCTGCCTGTTCCGTATGATTCAACTGCGTCCTATAAGGCAGGAGCCAGAGACGGGCCGCACGAGATAATAAGCGCGAGCAGAGTCCTTGAGCCATATAATGAAGAGCTTGACATTGACATAAATGACATAAGCATATACACGACAGAGGAGCTAGAACCCGATGTTAACTCCCCAAAAGCGATGGCGAATAGAATAGAAAAGGAAGTCGATGTTATTTTGCAGGACAAGAAAATACCAATAATCCTAGGCGGCGACCATGCAGTGTCTATAGGCGCTGTAAATTCTGCCGCAAAATTCGGAAAAGACTTTACATACCTGCATTTTGATGCGCATTCTGATTCGAGAAACGAGTATTCTGGCTCCAACTATTCCCATGCGTGCGTAGTTGCGAGAGTCGATGAAGTCGCAGAGCATTACAGTGTAGGCGTAAGGAGCATTCAAAAAGAGGGCATGGATTTCTGCAAAAGCATACTCTTCAGAAAGGATATGCATGGCATGAGCATTCATGAAATATCAGATATTATCTTGAAGAATACAAAAAGCAAGATATATCTATCAGTGGATTTTGACGTCCTTGATCCAAGCCAGATGCCGAGCACAGGAACGCCAGAGCCTGACGGCCTGTCTTTCTACGAACTAAAGGAGATACTGAATGGGGTTCTTTCGAAAAAGCAGGTCGTCGGAATGGATTTTGCCGAGCTCAGCCCTATTCCAGGGCTGATAGCGCCCAATGTTCTCGCAGCAAAGCTGATTTATTTTGCAATAGGCTATGCATTTAACAAAGACCATATATAAGCCTCAAATAATGATTAATAATTATAATTCGGGAATACATATGTTAAGAAAATTTGCATCTATAAATACTAAATTAAACAAATTTTTATATCCCCCACAAGCTAAACAATGGCAAAAAGCGCAGAGCGCAATGGAATACCTGATGACATACGGGTGGGCGATTTTAATTATCGCAGTCGTTCTCGCAGCCCTCGACCTCCTCGGAGTCTTTAACGGAAGCGCATTAATAAGCTCGTCCTGCCTTGCAACGCCTGGTTACTTATGCGGGCAACCTATAATGTCTGTAAATACAACCGGGCCGAATTTCCTGAGCTTCAGCTTTCAGCAGGATACAGGAGCGACAATGTACAACGTGTCGTTTGCATGCGCAGCATCATCCTCTTCGCAGGGATACCCCAATGCAGACGCACCAAATTCTGGCTTTGTGTCGTTGGAAAATATAAGCGACCTTCAATCGGGAAGCAATGTTTCTGTTTCTGGCTTATATTGCTATGGCAGCAATGCAAAACTTTTCCAAGACCATCCTATAGGATCGGTTTTTTCTGGCACGCTGTGGATTAAATACTCCCTGCCAGGATTTGGTATTCAGTTTGCAAAAGTTGCAAAGATTATTGCGAAGGTTGAACTAAAAAATTTGCAGGTCTATTATGCCCCGCCGTCTCCAAGTGTGGTAAAAAAAGTTCAATTAAGTTACGGGGCCTATCCTACCGGCATCGCATTCTACAACGACAACGGCTACGTGACAAATGCTGGAAAAAATACTGTCTCTGTTTTCAATTATACGACAGCAGCTATAATAGGCAATATTACGGGCTTTGATTATCCTACAGGCATCGCATTCTACAACGGCAACGGCTACGTGATAAATAATGTCAATGACAGCGTGTCAATTTTCAATCCTGCAACAAGTAATATAGTAGGGAACATCAAAGAGCATTTTGATTTTTACAGCGCAGGCTATTTTAATGGGGTTGCCTTCTACAAAGGCAATGCTTATATTGCAAATTTTGGAAATGGAAATGTTTTAATCCTGAACATGTCTACGAATACAGTAATAACCAATATCACCAAATTCAATAATCCTTCTGGTATTGCATTCAATAATAATTACGGCTACGTGCTAAAT
>JAMCYJ010000007.1 GCA_023474155.1 Candidatus Martarchaeota archaeon
TATTTAGCCCTATTATAATTGAGTAAATTATATTTTTGCTTCTTAGTTTGGATTGCCGTCGAGGAGTATAAAATATTAAAAGCCAATTTAACAAACAGAAAAAATATGCAATTACAGATAAAACTTTATCATTTAAATTTACTTACATTCTAAAACACGTTATAAAGAACTTATAAATAGATTGAAGTTGAACAATAAAAATATAATAGATTTCAAATAGTAAATTAATGATTAAATGGCTTCCATAAATAAAAAAAGAGAAACAATTATAGTTTTGGATTTTGGTGGTCAGTATGCTCATTTAATATCAAAAGTTATACGCAACATCGGGGTGTACTCAGAAATTATTGATCCGAAAAAACAAGAAAATTTAAAAGAGTTCCTAGAAAACTCTACAAATAATATTAAAGGGATCATTCTGTCAGGGGGGCCAAAAAGTGTTTATGAAAACAATGCAATAATGATAAATAAAAATATATTGGAGAAGGGTATTCCTCTGCTTGGTTTATGCTACGGCCACCAACTTATAGCGCACATGGCTAATGGCAAAATAGGGCCTGCTGAAAAAAAAGAATTCGGTGAAACTGAAATCATAATCGACAAACAATCAAAAATATTGAACAGCATTGATAAGCATACAAAAGTATGGATGAATCACGGAGACAGCATACTAAAATTACCCAATAATTATGAATCAATAGCGCATAGTGCAAATACACCAATTGCAGCATTTAAACATAAGAAATTGCCAATATATGGCATGCAATGGCATCCAGAAGTTTCGCATACAAAACAAGGTACCAAGATGATAAGTAATTTTGTATTAGGGATATGCAAATGTAAAAGAAATTGGAAAATTAATAAGTTCGTACAAGCAGCCATAATGCAAATAAAAAACAGAGTCAAAGAAAGCAGATGCATAGTCGCATTGAGCGGGGGCATTGATTCAAGTGTAGCTACAGCTTTGGTTGGCAAAGCTATAAGTAAGAATCTTACTGCGGTTTATGTTGATACTGGCCTAATGCGCACAGGGGAAACAGAAGATATTTACGCCGCATTCTCTGATTTTGGGATAAATCTAAAAATAGTCTACGCAGGAACTAGATTTTTTACCGCACTTAAAGGTATTAAATCACCAGAACAAAAAAGGAAAATTATGGGGATGGAATTTATAAAAATATTTGAGGAAGAAGCAAAGAAGGAGAAGGCAGATTATCTTGTGCAGGGCACCATATATCCAGATAGAGTTGAATCTGGCATGGCAGGCAATGCTGCAGTTATAAAAAGGCATCATAATGTAGGCGGGCTACCAAAAAAAATAAAGTTTAAGGGGATAATAGAGCCTTTAGAAGATTTATATAAAGACGATGTTAAAAAAATTGCCAAAGAACTTAAATTACCTGAAAAAATAATTAACAGGCAGCCTTTTCCAGGACCCGGACTTGCAGTTAGGATAATAGGGGAAGTTACCCCAAAAAAAGTAGCAATACTGCAAAAAGCAGATTTGATAGTCAGGGAAGAAATTGAAAATGCAGGAATTGCCAATAGACTTTGGCAGTATTTTGCAGTGTTAAGTGACACATATGCCGTTGGCATCAAAGGAGATAATAGGGCATATGGACAAGTTATTGCATTTAGAGCACTTAATAGTAGGGATGCTATGACTGCCAAATTTGCAGAGTTGCCATGGTCGGTCATAAGAAGAATATCAATAAGGATAACTAATGAAGTAAATGAAATTACAAGAGTGGTTTATGACACTACTGATAAACCGCCAGGAACTATAGAATGGGAGTAGAGAAAGACAATAGGTAAAATAATCATTAAACGAGTTAATGTCAAATAAAAAAAAGTATATTGTTATAGAGGATGCATTTGAATATCTTACGTATGGATTAAATATAAAAGAAATAGGTGCTTACCCTGAAATTAAATCAATAATAAAAAATATCGAAGAAAGTTCTTGTCAAAAGTTACAAGAAATTGTAAAGAAGAATATAAATATAATCCAATTAAATTCTACAGATTTATCTCTTAAATTGATAGATGAAGCTAAAAAAAATTATCCTGAAAGTATTATAATATGTTTGGATAGATCTTATCTTCCAGAAGCCCAGCATATTAATATAACTACAGAATATGGCGGTCGATTAGTACCATACTATAAAACAGATAGTTTTTTAGATCAGATTAATATGATTAACGTCTATTTAAAAAATAAAAATCTTAGTGAACATTCTAAAGGTATTGTTTTAATTGATGTTGGAATAAGTAGTGGGGATACGCTTATTGAAATACTCAATAAACTAAAAGAGGAAAGAATGCCAATTAATGGAATAATTGTTGGTTTAGCTTCTTACAGCGGGCTATTTAGAATTAATGAATTAGGTTATGATGTTAAAGTAATAGAACCAATGGATTGGGTGGACTGGATAGATTCAAGAGATTTATTATTAATAGATGGTATGCAGGAACCTGAATTAATTGCTGACCCTAATTTAAGAAGATTTGTTCCATTGTATGAAATTATAGAAAGGGATCCAAATACACATGTAGCAAAAAATAAATTTAGCCAATTTAAAAATATATGCAAAGAAGGCAATAGCCAATTATTAGCAAGTTTAAAGGAATTTAAAATAGAAATAAAAAATATCAATAAACCAATTAGCATTAATGAAATAAATCAAAAATTAATTAATTACAGTAAGGAAAGAAACAGACAACTGACGAAAGAGTGAATAACTTTAAGCGCAATAGCATAGCAGGTTTGCTTAGAGATATAAAAAATATAAGAAGAAATGTAAAATTAGAATTATATCTGCTCGGTCACCTCTTTAAAAATAACTTTAGTAGGATTTGAACTTGCAACCTATGCTTTATAAGACCCGTGCTTTAATAAAGTGGCAGAAACGCAATATAGCTAATTGATAGGTTTAGCATTATTATTTATTTTGCATTGATTTCTTGAGCATTCCTACGCATGTTTTTAAGTTTTAAGCCACTGAACCTGTTGCCGTACGATCTCGCGCATCCGTTTATACCCTTTCCTTCCTGTCAAGAAACAGGTTCAGCTTCCTGTCGACGTTTGCCACGCCGGTGTTTGTCCTGACGACATGCGAAAACCTGACGGACTTGAAATAGGACTTCAACCTTGCAACCTCCTCGCTAAGCGGCGCGAGGCTCTGCGACCTTACCTTGAATTTGCCTGCGATCTGGCTTACGACGAGCAATGAGTCCGAGACTATTTCTATTTCGTCGTCCTGCTTGAGGTTCTTCCTGCACCATTTCAGCGCAAGGATTATCGCAGTGTATTCAGAAAAATTATTCGTGCATATGCCGTTGTACTTCACGAAGCTTTTTTTCAGGACGCTGTTCTCGTAGATGTCAAATCCCGATGCGCCATTTCCCGGGTTTCCCCTTGCGGCGCCGTCCGTGAAAATTTTGACTCGCATCGGATCATTTTTTCAGTATCGTATCCAGCTGCTCGAGGTATTTCATTCCTGCGCCTTCGAGAAAGTATTTGCGCGCGGGCGCGAGAATCCCTGAAAGCTCGTCTGCAACGTACGCCTTGAGGTCAAGAGGATGGATCGTGCCGGCTGCGTAGCTTTTCTCGAACTCGTGGAGCGTGCCATACGAGGACTCGGCTCCTGTCTTAGCATTGCTTATTACAATCCTGCCTTTCCTGGCCATCTTGTCAGGCCATACCACATACCGCACGAGGTCTATGACGGGATTCGCGCCGAGCTCGGCCTGCGGGCAGAACGCCTTGCCTATCTTCGACCTTACCGCCTCCTCTGAGTCGTGTATGAATATCGCGCTTGCCGGCTTGGACTTAGACATCTTAACGTCGCTCTCCATGACCTCCTCGAACTCGCCCCTCTGGCCGGACGCCTTTGCCCTCATAATCTTCTCCCTCTGCTCCTGGGTCAGGCTTATGCTCATGAGCAGGTGGTGGTGCACTGCCACTGGACTGTACCCGAATTGCTTTGCGGACTCTAGTGCAACGACATGCGCCTTCCTCTGGTCCATCCCTGCATGGGCTATGTTGACGCCCATTGTAAAAATATCAGCCACCTGCATTGGAATGTAAAGAAGCTGGGCAAAGCTTGTGCCCTCCCCCTCCCTCTTGCCTGTGATCGTCAGCGCCCGCTTTGCCCTTGAAAGCGTCATCGACTTCGAGACTTTCATGACATTCTCAAAATACTTGAGCCCTTCCTCCTTGTACAAATCGGATGCGAGTATGAAATTAACTTTTTCAGGGTCGCCGCCGACCGCCTCGATCGATTTCTTAAGCGCCTCCCTGAAGTAAGGGGTCGCGGCGCGTATGTCGTCGAGGTCGCCGCCGAGCTTTTCATTTATCCATGAGTGGTAGTCTGCCATAAATACATTCGTCTCGATTCCCGCCTTCTGGAAGTCGGCCAGCTTGCGCATGCAGAGCAGGCCGGTGCCGAGGTGCACATACCCTGATATTTCAAATCCTATGTAATGCTTCAGCCGCGCATTCTCCTCCATATACTGCGCGAGCTTCTGCTCTGTGAGCACCTCTTCTGTGGGCAGCCTTTTTACGAGTTCAATTCTTTCTAAGGTGTTGATAAAATCACTAATAATATAAATGCTAAAAATGGAAAATTATTTATTATAGCAATGCAGTAAAATAATAAAACACTTTCTTTATTATCTTGCGCTTGGCGGCATTGCACAGGGTGGGAAAATGCAGGACTTCAAGAAATTTTATGAACTGAACGAGCTAAGGGAGATTGTAGGCAACGCCGCATGCATAAGGTCAATGATGCTTTTCGCAGAGGACACGAACACGGGCAAAAAAAGAATCCCGCTGCTCATATCAGGGCCGCCAGGAACAGGGAAGACTGCCGCAGTGCAGCTGCTCGCGAAGAAATACAACTGGAGCGTCATCGAGCTCAATGCCAGCGACAACAGGAGCATGGACGAGATAAACAAGCTCGTGGTGGCGGCAGGCACGAGAAACATATTCGGGAAAAAAAACCTGCTGTTTTTCGACGAAGTTGACGAGCTGATGCCGAAGTTCGACAAGGGGGCAGAGCCAGCGCTCTCGAAGCTGATCTTAAGTTCGAAAATGCCGATAATATTCACTGCGAACAACAGGTGGAGCAAGAGCATATCCTTTTTGAGGGCAAAGGCGGAGAACGTCGAATTCAAGGCGCTGTCTGAAAACGAGATAAAGGCAGTGCTCAATGAACTGGTTGAGAGGCTTTCGCTGGATAAGGAGTTCGGCGCGCAAAACCAGGCGATAGCCTCAATCGCAAAAATATGCAAGGGAGACGCAAGGAGCGCGATAAACGACTTCTTTGCGATGCTCGGATCAAGCGCAGATGATATTTATGAAATAGGGATCAGGGACAGGAAATCCAACATATTCGAGTCGCTTGACAGGATATTTTCAGCAAGGACGGTCACGGCGCCGATAGTTGCGGCGGCGAACGTCGATGTCGACAACAGGATGCTGCTTAACTGGATAGACCAGAACATACCGAACAGGTATACGAACATAGGGGATAAATACAGGGCGTTCAGCATGCTGGCAAAGGCAAGCACATTCTACACAAGGGCTGCGAGGTCGCAGTACTACACATACTGGAGGTACATGAACGTCATGATGTCCTCAGGCGTAGCGCTCGCGAAAGCAGGGTATCCGTCTCTGGCAAAAAGATACGAGTTCCCGAAAGTGATCCTTGAGCTTGCAGGGTCAAAGGACGAAAGAAGCATGAAAAGCGCGATAGCGGAGAAGCTGAAAAGAGTAATACACACCAGCAAAAAAAGGATAATCAACGAGGAAATGAAACTGGTCGCAAGCATAATGCGCAGCGGAAAAGACGACGGGACTGCGGGCACCATGGAAAACGCATTGAAGCTAGACCAGAAAGAAATCAAATGGCTGAAGGAATATACATAATAAAAATAAGCTATCCCGCAGAAAGAACAGAAACTGTGTCATTATCATAATTCACAACATAGGCATAGTCTCCGTTTGGCGAAAAAGCAACTCCGTAAGGCAATGTACCGACTGTAATTGTAGTTGTTACAGTATTTAATGGAGGCGGAATAGCTAATGAAACAGCAGA
>JAMCYJ010000051.1 GCA_023474155.1 Candidatus Martarchaeota archaeon
AAAAATGAAACAGGAAACGTCGAATACACTGCAATTAATACTGTGGTTAAAATAATAATAGAAAGGTTTAAGCAGGATTTCGGCGACATCGGGGAGTTAATATTAAAAGAAAACAACAATATAAAATTAAGTGAGGAAGAAAAAGCAAAGATAAGAAATACTATAATGAAAAATCCATGGTCAAGGCCGCGCGAGGACATTATAAAGACCTATGAATTTATAAAAAATAGTAGCAAATTTTAAGCAGGATTTCATGGAATATACTATTCATCCTAAAAATTTCAAAGATATCACGCTTTTCATGCGCAAAATAGACAGCGAAAAGGCGGAGATGCAGAAAGTATATTTGCAAAAAGCAAAAAATACATTTAACGAAATATGTTTTATCTACAAGAACCAGCGATTAAATCCAAAGGACTATCCTCAATTTGCGCTATTTGCTTGCATAATGGGGGATAATGAAACAGCGATTGCCGCAATAACAGAAAGGCAGAAGCAAAATGCAAGGCAGGACATTACCAAATCCCCAAAGGATATACGCACTAGGGATTACATATTTGAGGAAGCATCAATGCATGCTTTGAAAATTACCCACGATATAAATGAAAATATATTCTCGCGGGATGACAGGCATTTATGCAATGCATTCAAAAATAGGCTGAAATCTCTGTCTTTTGACATCGCGCTTAAAAATTATGCCGTTGCCGCGATATATTCCTATTACAAAGATGATCTAAGTTTTTCAATTGATTTTTACAATAACCTGAAAGCCCGCATGAATAATAGCGCATTTTATTATAAAAATAGCTTATTCTCTGTCGAAATAAACTCTTATATTTCAATATTGCATAACGCATTTGGAAATTACAAGGAAGGTAGCAACCTTATAAAGACCATAGAAAATAATACGGTGGGCATGGATACAGATAAAGACCTCAAATACTCTGATAAAATCGCGTTGGGGCTGGCTTACACAAGTTTTGGTGATGTTAAATGGCTGAAATATTAAAACCTGCAAATGCCACCTCTAAAGAGGGCATTGAAGAAAAAGTTAAAAAATATTTTAATGATCAAATCTGGGATTCGAAATACAAGCTGAATTTGGAGATATCAGAAGCGGAACCGAAATACAGCGCAAACAACATGTACTTGAAAGACTGGATAATCACCTTTAAACTGAATCCTGACATCGAAAATAAATTGCATGAGGCATTTGACGGAATCGTATCGGGATTCGATTTTACAGACGACTTGATATATACTGTTATCAAGCATGAAAAAGGGCATTGGGACACATGCCCAAAGGATATCGCATACGAAAAGATGATATACAATTCGATCTACAGGGAATTATCAGGTAAAGATCCTAATTTCATCCCTCTCGATGAAACCTCAAAAAAGAATTATACTCATTATGTATTCAACATTTTTGCGGATATGATTGTAAACCTCTCAAACAAAGGGGATAGGAAATTCGAAGACGGAAGGGTTTTTTCGTATTACTTGAATTTCTTGACAAACCCCCAGCTGTCAGATCTGTATTATGTGTTTGTAAATTCCCAGGTAAACCTGCTTAATAAACCGCTTGCGCACATTTTCAGCGCAGCTGCAAATGACCCTAAAGAGGAAATCAGGAAGCGCAGGCTTGAGGCCATAAGCAAAGACCTGCTGGCTATATTCGTAGGGCAGGAAATAGCAGAAAAAGCTTTCGCAACGGCCGCAAATGACGATGCGGCCGCCGCCGCAGCCAAGCTTAAAAATGAAGGAGATTGGAAAAGCAAGCTGTCTAAATTTATAGACGTTATCCTACCGCTGCTTAACAATAAGGATATTTTAGACCTTAATCAGGGGCTTATAGGCGCAAACGTCCCAAACAAGGATAAAACCTCATTTAACGAGTTTGACGCTATCTACAATAACTTAACTGACAAACTGATCTTAAAAAATTTCAAGGCAAAATCCCCTGCTTATAATTTGTATCTAAGAAAGGAATTTTCAAATAATTCACCTAACCTCATTCTCAGCAAAACACTATTGGTAAAAAACGATTTGAATATACCTGTTAAGAAGACGCCATACAGCTTGGAAGTTCCCCTTTACAAGGATAACGACATCTTATTCATTGCAGACGTATCTGGAAGCATGAAGTGGACAGGAAATGCGCTTGACGGAAGCCTATATGACATGTGCATTCGCTCCATATACTCGGTATTTAATTACATGGCGAGATCAAGGCAGATCCAAAATAAAAGTTTTGGCCTTATCCAATTTAGCGAAAAAACGAATTGGTCAGGATGGACAGGCCATGGCAATTTAACAGGTCTGAAGGAAAATATTTTTAAGCAGTACCAGAATTCAGGGACAACAATCGATGTTGCTAAATTAAAGGAAGCATTTAACACAGCAAGCAAAAAATTCATGGTAATCCTCATCAGCGACGGCTGGATATTTAACGATGAGGAAGTGATAAATGCGCTTAAACCCAAAATAAATGCAAACGAAATAGTCTTTTTTAAAATAAACAGCAATGATGCGGAATCAGCGCATCTGCCGAGCAGGTTCACGGACATGTTTAGAGCGCTGCATGGCAATATCATAGAAATATCAAAACCAGAGGATCTTGTCAACAGAGTAGTACTTGCAGGGCTGCGCAGGTAAATAGCAGGCTGTCAATGGGCCTGCGGACTTTCATGCGCTGCAATTTATCAGCAACATTATTAAATATTTATTATTTATATTATAAACTATCTGCAGATTTTAAATACGGCGCCCAATTTTTGCTTTGCTTTTGATTGAAGCATTTAAATTTTTTAAAATCTTTGCGATTATGTTTATGTTTATATTTTAATATATTTTAAATATGGTGTAAGTATGTATCCTAATATACAAGCGTATGATAGAGGCGGAATGTTCAGCCCTGAAGGAAAGTTATTTCAGGTCGAGTATGCAAAAGAAGCGGTCAAGAAAGGCGCGACATCCGTCGGCATGATTGCAAAGGACAGCGTTGTATTGATAGCCCACAAGAACATCATTGAGCCTTTATTGATCCCGAGCACTGTGCAGAAGATATTCAGGATAGATCAGTTCATAGGCGCGACATACAGCGGGCTTGTGTCGGACGGGCTGCGCATAATAAGCTCGATGAGGTCAAAGACACAGACGCACAGGATGGTATATGATGAGACGGAGTCCGTCGAAACGATCGCAAAGGAGGTTTCAGAGGAAATGCAGCAGGCAACGCAGTACGGAGGCCTAAGGCCTTACGGGGTTTCATTGCTTGTGGCTGGCTTCGATATCGCTCCAAAACTCTATGAGGTCGAGCCAGGCGCTGCATTTTTCGGGTATAAGGCAGATGCGATAGGCGCAGGCAAGAAGGTTGCAGAGGAAGTTCTTGAAAAAGAATACAAGGACGATATGGCGATTGACGAGGCGATAGACCTCGGCCTGAAAGTGATAAACAAGGTCAATACAAAAAAGATAACAGAGACAAATATCGATATCTCTATTATAAACAAGGAAGACGGCTACAAGCAGCTGTCCCAAAAAGAGATCCAAAAATATCTTTGAGCTGGGCTATGCGCTATAATTTTTATCTTTAGCCCCTAATAACCAATAAAAATTATGCTTTAAACTGATGGAACTGATGGAATGCCAAAAATCGTGATTGCGAAGTACCACAACAGCAATGAAACATTCGAGATACTTGTAAATGCTGACCTTGCCTATGATTTCATAACAGGAAAAATAAATGATCCCCTAAAGGCTCTTGATGTCGAGGAGGTTTTTAAGGACGCGAAAAAGGGCGAGAGGCAGAGCCCGGAGAAGCTGAACAAGGTGTTCAAGACGACAGACTTGTCAAAAATAGCAGAGGTTATCCTGAAAAACGGGGATGTTCCGATCACGACAGAGCAAAAGAACAGGCTTCTTGAGGAAAAGAGAAAGCAGATAATAGAGATAATTTCGAAAAATTCAATAGACCCGAGGACGAATGCGCCGAATCCCCCAATCAGGGTGGAAAACGCGATGAAACAGGCAAAAGTCACAGTGAATCCTTTCAAGTCCGCCAATGAGCAGATCGAGGAAGTGGTAAAGAAAATAAATATGATAATGCCTATAAAATTTACGAATGCCAAACTCGTTGTTACGATACCTCCTGAGTTTTCGAACAGGTGCTACGGGTTGCTGAAGCAGTTTGGGCTGAAGTCGGAGCAATGGCTTTCAAGCGGCGCGCTGCAGGCGAACCTCGAATTCCCTGCCGGCATGCAGACCGATTTCTTCGACAGGCTGAACAAGCTGACGCAGGGCAAGGCAGATGTAAAAATCTTAACATAGCTTTTTTTGCCTCGCAGCGATGAAGCCTGAAATTTTCTGCATTTACTGCAAAGATATTTATTAATTTACAGGACAATTATTTATTTATTGTTTGTATTGTAATTTTTATTTACATTGTTAACTATATTGTATTTTATTTAATTTTTATCTAAAAGCAAATCTCTATTCATGCCATTTGTTTGCGGCAATCGCGCGCATAAAATTCATTGAATACAAAGGCCTATTTTTAGGGTTTGCGGAATATAACTATTTACAAGGATTTTATGAACACGATTTTAATTCCGGGGGATTCGATCGAAACCGAGGCCGCGAGGAACAGGAACCATTATTTTGTAGAGGATAACAAGCCCTACTGCACTTCGATGTGCGTTTCGAGCAACAGCAAGATTGTGCCGCTGGAAGGGCTCTGGTACCCGAACGAAGGAGAGCCGGTCGTCGGCGTGGTCAAGGAAGTCAAGAACAGCATCGTCGAGGTGGACCTTTCGCATTTTCTTAGAGCAATAATAATAAAAAGCCCGAGGGACAGGATATCGTTCAGGATAGGGGACATCATAGAGGCAAGCGTCAAGCAGGTAGAAGACAAGAAAACAATCATACTCATATTCCCAAGGCTTTTGAAGTACGGCATGCTGCTGCAGGTCAAGGCAGTAAAGATCCCGAGGATAATAGGCAAGAACAATACGATGGTCGGGCAGATATCGAGCTTCACGAAGTCGAACATAATCATAGGCTACAACGGCCTTATATATATCAAGGGCGGCGACATGGCGCTTGCGGTCTCTGCGATACTCAAGGTGGCGGCGGAGGCGCACAGGCCGGGCCTGACGGAAAGCGTAAAAAAGCTTCTTGAGCGGGAGCTTGAGGTGACTGAGAAATAAGCAAGTGGTCGATATGGCAAATATGTTAAACAAACCAGAGCTATTGAGGGGGGATGGTAAAAGGCTTGACGGAAGGGATCTCGACGAGCTGAGGCCTCTCTCAATCAAGGCGAATGTCCTGAAAAACGCGGCAGGGTCAGCGTATGCAGAATGGGGAAACAACAAGGTGCTTGCAGCGGTCTACGGCCCGAAGGAAGTGGTGCCGAGGCATCTTCTTAATCCGGAGCGCGCGGTGATAAAATGCAGGTACGCGATGGCGCCGTTTTCCTCGCTGTCAGACCACGGAAGATCAGGGCCGAACAGGAGGGCGATCGAGATTTCAAAAGTGACCAAGGAGGTGTTCGACAATGTCGTTCTCCTCGACGAATTCCCTGAAACAGCGATTGAGCTGTCGATAGAAATATTGCAGAGCGACGGCGGGACGCGGGCGGCAGGAATCACGACCGCCGCGGTCGCGCTCGCCAACGCAGGCATCCCGATGAAGGACCTCGTCTACTCTGTTTCTGCCGGGAAGATAAAGGACAAAATCATCCTTGACCTGAACATGATCGAGGACAATTATTCCGATGCGGACATGCCCGTGGCCGTGTCCCCGAGGACGGGCAACATGCTCCTCCTCCAGATGGATGGCGAGCTTACAAGGCAGGAATTTAATCTCGGCCTCGAAACTATATTGGAGGCAGGAAAGCAGATTTCGAAGATCCAGAGGCAGGCTCTGATCGATGTTTACGAATAAAGGTTATCGCATGAATACTATAAATCTTGCAAAGGCAGATTACATAAAGGAGATGCTAAACAGGAACATGAGAGAGGATTCAAGAGCGCTCATGGACTTCAGGGACATATCTATAGACACAGGCATACTGAAGAATGCCGAGGGCTCGGCGCAGGTCGATCTCGGAAACACCAGGGTGCTGTGCGGCGTAAAGCTCCAGCCCGAGGAGACGATGAAGGACACTCCAGACCAGGGCAATCTTGTTGTTTCAGCAGAGCTTCTTCCGTTGGCGTCAAAGGACTATGAGTCCGGCCCCCCGTCTCCTGATGCGATCGAACTCGCGCGGGTCGTCGACAGGGGCATAAGGGCGGGGCAGTGCGTCGACCTGAAGGACCTTTTTATAGAGGACGGAAAGGCATGGACCATATTCGTGGATATCTACATACTCAATTTCGACGGCAATCTGTTTGATGCGTCATACATGGCAGCGATGGCCGCGCTGTCGAGCGCATGGGTTCCGAAGTACGAGAACGATGCCGCGGTGATGGAAGAAAGAATAAGGAAGCTGAAAGTGAACAACATTGTCACGCCGACGACATTCGCAAAGATAGGCCAGAAGATTGTACTCGATCCCGACGCAAACGAGGAGGCTGCGATGGCGGCAAGGCTTACGATAGCGGTCGACAAGGATTTCATCAGGGCTATGCAGAAAGGACTTTCAGGCGGATTTACGCAAAAAGAGATACAGGACATGATTGACATGGCATTTGAAAAGCATGCGATGCTGAAAGATTACATATCCGCCGCGCCAAAGGAGTGACATACAGGATGCAGATTGCATTGCATAGAATCAGAGCCTGCAAAATATAGGCAGGCATAAATATTTTATCCGCTTAATTTATTATAATAAATTGATTTAAAGATTTAAATTGATTTAATTTAAAGGGCTCAAATAGTTTAGTTTTGTGGTATCAATGGCGAATTTTAGTATCAGATACGGAACAAGGATCAGAAAAAGGTTTTTCGAAATCAAGCACAAAAAGCAGGCAAAGTACAAATGCGAGAGCTGCGGCAAGCTCGCTGTAAAGAGGATAGAGACGGGGATATGGCAGTGCAGGCATTGCAATAATGTTTATGCGGGCGCAGCGTATTCGTTCACGAGCGAGGCAGGAGAAAGATCAAAGAAGCTGATAGAAGCTATCAAGAAGTAAACTTTTAAAAAAAGTTTCATCAAAAGAAACTTCTTTAAAAAAGAAGTTTAGCAACAGAGTTGCTAAAATTTTGCAGCTTTGCTGCAAAAGGTTTTATCAAGAAATAAACTTTTAGGTTGATTATATGGCTTCGATTGAAATTTTAGACGACAAGGAGAACAGCAGGCCCTCAGAAAGTTTTTTTGGGAATATTGAAAAGTTGACAAGACCCAAGGCTACAGCATCAAAACAGCAAGAGTGTAAACCCGAGCCTGAACTGCTTAGGGAAAATTTAAGGAATCATGAAATAGAGGGTCTGACAGAGCAGTACAAAAAAAGCGAACAAGAGCTTTTGAGAAAGTCGGGCAGTACCAAAGTTCCGCAGCAAGATCAGGGCATACAAAGCAACGAAAGCAATGAAAAAGCATAAAGATATATATATTTCAATGTCTTAAATTAACTTAAATTAATTAATTATTCAGGATAAAATGGTAACAATAAGCTTTTCTCCAATAAAAGAACTGGTGATCCACGAAATAGTGGATATGGACTTCAATGACCTGATGAGGGAAAGAGTGACGCCTGCTGGTAATATGCCCCTTTATTGGTGCAATGGCATTCTGTTCAGCTTTTCGTCAATGCCGATGTCGAGGCAGGTGACAAAGGACTATCTTGAGGGCAAAATACACTGGATAGAAGTGCATTACACGAAAAGGGACGAGTTCGAACCCATAATGGAGATGTATGACGAGCACCTGAGTTCTACAATCAAGGTCAGGGTCATAGACACAAGCAAGTCCTTATTGCATTTAGAGTTTATAAAATGGCTGAAGAACAGCCAAAAAATAAAGTGATTAGCATGGCATATGTTTGTCTGAACTGCGGAAAAGAGATAGAGGATATAAAATATTTCATCTCTTGCGTCAATTGCGGAAGCAGGATACTTGTCAAGAGAAGGTCGAACCTTGCAAAAGAAGTGTCGACTGACTAAGGATAAGCAGGCTGCTTAATCGCCGCCGCGTTTATCCCCCAATCCTGTTTCTGATTTTTTTATTTTTTCAATCGATTTTTCAAGGGATTCCTTAAGCTCCTTTGCGATGAAGTTTTTTGACATCGTGTCTGCCTTCAGCGCGATTGCTATTTTTGATGCGTATGCCCTTGCGATCTTTCCCCTTAGATTCCGTTTTTCGGCATTGATTGCAGGCAGCTTGAATAGTATCCCATATTTCGGGGGTTTTGAGCCGAATTTTATATGCTTAAACAGGGCCTTTTCAGCACCAAGCAGTTGGATAGTGCTTGCAGGCATCATTGCTAGTTTATCAAGAGATCCGGCTTTGTCTAGCAGTTCCGCCGCAATCTTCTCATCTGTAAGGTATGTGGTATTGGGGAGCAGCCTGTTCGATGCCTCTTTTATGTAAGCTTCTATTTTACCTGCCTCTAAATCAGTTTCTGTAATAAATTTCACAAACGCGGCCACGATTTCTTTTTCAGCGCTGTTCAGTTTTCGACCGCTGCTGTTCATGTATTTTGCATATTGCTCCTCTGCCTTTGTAGTGTCTTGCGCTATCTTTGCAAAATCCTCGGTGTTTAATTCCTCTTTAGATTCAAGCGCATTGAAAAATTCCCTAAATTGGGCTATCGATCCAAGCTTGATTTCTGGGAAATAGAGCCCGAACCATTCAGTAATCCTTTCCATGAAAAGATTGCTCGACCTCACAATCTCATTGTATGCATTGATTGCCTGGATGAGTACGAATTCCTCGTTTGCATAGTTCATCTTTATTTTTTCCCTTGTTTTTTTAAATGCGAAATTTCTTATTTTGAGCATATCTCTTCGCTTGAAGTTTTTTTGGCTTTTGTTGCCTTTGAAATTTTTAAAGTTTTTCATTAAACCATCCTATATTTATTTTATATCTGTCTTGTATTTATCGCGTCAATACGCAGGCATGTACTGTAAATGCATAAAGCAATATAAATACGGCAAATATAAATAAAAAGCCTGCATAAAAAATAAAATCCGCGCGGTTTTGTTTCTATTGCGATTTATTTATTGGCAAGGTTTAAATATATTTGTTTTAAGAATATAGGCTATAACGTAAAACCAAAAAGTGATTTATATGAAGTTAAATCCACATATAAAGATGTTGAAACTTGCGGAAGCAGAAGACGACGAAGACTCTGAGTCTGACGAAGAAGACGAATACGACGAGGATTCTGACGACGAGGATTCTGACGAGGGAGATGAGGATTATTAATAGGAGATAATTAAAATTAATTTTTTATCAAAATTAATTTTTTATTTTTTTTATTTTTCGTTTTATTTTCTCTTTTTTATTATTTATTTTTTACAGGCTATTTTTTTATTTTATTCTTTGCGTTAATTATTTTTAGGATTTGATGGGAGCTTGGCTTAACAGGAATATTATTTTTATCTCATTGTCCGCAATGTTCGCTGATTTGGGCTATCAGACAATCATTGCCGGATTTCCAATCCTGCTTGTCCTTTATTTTGGCGCGTCTCCGACTCTTTTCGGCCTGGCAAGCGCGCTGGCATTCGGAATAGGCTCATTTTTCGGCTATCTGGGTGGCAGGGTAGGAGACAGATACGGAAACAGGAAAATAGCAATTATCGGCAATCTGCTGATCCCCCTTTTGTCCCTTATCGGGCTTGCTGTAAGCCCGGTTATGGCTATCGCGCTTTACTGCGGAGGATGGTGGGCGAGAAACTTCAGGACGCCCTCAAGAAGAAAACTGCTAAGCGATTCGGCAGGCAAATCCTCAAAGACAAAAGCATTCGGGTTTTTGCACATGCTGGATATAGGAGGGGGAATGCTCTCAATAATCGCCTTACTTATACTGCTAGGAAGGGGCTTAAATCTAAAAACTATTTTTTTGATCACTGCTCTTCCTATATTGCTGTCAACGATGTTTTTGCTGTTTGTAAAGCCATCCAAATCAAAGCGGAAAAAGAATGGCGGCAATGTTAATGTTTTAGCCAAAGGGAATGCAAATGCGTATAAAGGCGTGATAATTGCAACTGCCCTTTACGGCTTCAGTAGTTACAGTCTTGGTTTTCCGATCCTGACAATAGCAAAATCCTCGACAAGCATTCTCGGCATTGTATCCTATCTGATATACATGGGCGTTTCCGCATTTACAGGCTATTTGATAGGGCTCAATGCGAAGAGCATTATCAAGGTGCTGTCATTTTACGGTTACATAATTTCAGCAGTAGGGTCGTTGCTGCTTGGCATAAGCTATGCGCTCAATCTAGGGCTATTTCCGATGTATATAAGCGTTGCCGTACTCGGGTTCGGGTTTGGAGTTATCGAAACTTTGGAACCCACAGTGGTGTCAATAGCATCGAACACATCAAACAGCATGGGCTTTCTCACCGCGTCAAGGTCACTGGGACTGTTTTTCGGGAATCTTATAATGGGCATTCTTTATGTGATTAATCCTTTTGATTCGTATGCCTATGCTGCTGTAGTTTCAATAATTGCAGGGATAATTATTTGCATCGCTGGCAGAAATTTTAGAATAAAATAATTCAGAACAATAAATATTAGATAACATTGCCAAACAATTCAGCATAAGAAATTAATAACCATTTATCCAATATAATAAGACTGTTAAATCTAATTTGGGCTCGTAGCTCAGCTTGGATAGAGCAATAGCGTCCTAAGCTAAAGGTCGCGGGTTCAAAATAAACTTTTGGAAAAAGCTTATCCAGAAGTAATATGGAAATCCCGCCGAGCCCGTATTTTTAACGGCCTGCGCAAAGTATTATACAAAGCAATAAATAATTTTTTTAGTATATGATTATGCAAGAATGTTTAAAATAAAATTAAAATTAAATTAAAATAATAATTAATGGTATTATGCAGGGACACAGCAAAATCAGCAAAGCCAAAGCTAACAAATCCAGCGCAAGCACTGCTGAAAAAAGCCCGATATTTCTTGTCAAGGCCACAAAAAGAGGAGGGCTCGACTATCTCCATATATCTTTGATAGCCCTTATACTTATCTTAATAGCCCTTGCCTATTCCTTCGCAAAGCTGAAGCCGCTGAATTCCTGTTCGAGCCCGAACCAGACCGTGAGCTATGGCATACTCAACAATTCCTGCGTAAGGCTGGAAAACAACAATACCCAGGTGTTGCATGCCGCTGAAAAGGCGATAGCGGGCTACGCGTCTACAAACACAACATTCTCTCTTCTGCCGTATTATTCGTACATAAACAGGACAAAGATATATTACCTTGAAAACCAGGACAGGTATTTTGTGCAAGTCCCTTTCAAGGATCCGCTCAACAACCAGACCCTCAATTTTTCAATGCTATTTAACAGCAATACTCTTGCGCTTATAAGCGCTTATACGCAGTCTCTGGTGATGCCGCAGAATACCTCAAATAGGGCTGTTTCGTTCGGCACGGTAAAGCTGGCTGGCAAGGTCGCATGCGCATCGTCGCTGTCAAACTCCATCCCCGTATACCTGTTCAATGACCCCTACTCCCCAGGGGCGTTTTCATCAATAATCAATGCATCAAAGGGGGGCGGGAAATATGCAAATGCAAACATAAGCTATTATTTCATCTTCGGATCGAGCTCGACAAGGCTGTACAATTCATATGGAGTGGAGAGAACGCAGCTGCTTGGAGATTACCTTGCATGCGCGTCAAAGCAGCATAACTTCTACGGATTTGCCGTGAATTTGAGCAAGATCTACAACGGAGTTCCCATGCAGAACTATACTATGTATCAGACCGCGCTCGGATCAGGTATAAACACGACGCAGTTGAATGCATGCATCAGCAACTCCTCATCAATCCTGACATCCCAATCAAACCTTGCGAAGTTCTACAATGTTGTGTCTGTCCCAGAATTCATCGTGAATTGCGAATACACCTCACTTCCGCAGACGCTTTCGAATGCTATAAATTATTCGATAGCGCATAAATAAGGCGCCTGTTAAAAAAGTGAGCGGGAAATCCCACATGCTTTAGTGATGGGAGAATGTCACTAGCAGTCAAATCCGCTATCTTGTCATTGACAAGTTGAAAGGCGCCTCGCAGTCAAATCTAAGAGTGCTATTTTTGAGATAGCTGCAATAATAAGAATTGTTCAGCTGCCCCGCCATATTTGATATGCATATGTTTTCAATGCTCTGATTTCCGCTTTCCAGGCAGTATGAGACATTTTTTTTCATTACTGCGTATTGGCTGTAAAGTCCTATCCTGCAAAGCAGTGTAAGATTGGAATAAGGAAGATTGTTGCACTTGTTGATCATGTCTGTAAAATTAGTGCTGTTGTATACTTTGCTTCTCGTAAGGTTTTCAAACGCCGAGCCGCACTGCAGGCTAAGGTTTCCGGCAAGCCTGCAGTAGCTTGCATTATGCAAATACAGCGCGGATTCGTAGTAACATAAGTTTTGGGGGGTTATATTTTCGGAAATAAGCTCTATGAGATTCGATTCACGGTTTATTACCGGCTGCAGGGAGTTAAATATGCTGCTGTTGATTTTGCTTGCATTCCCTGTCAATGACGCATTTTTCGAAATCGCGCTCAAGCCGCTATTGTTTTTGCTGTTTGGGGGAGCAGACGCATTAAGCATATACGACATAATTGTAAGATTCTGCTCCGCAGGCAGCCGCCTGCAGAAGCTTGAATTTTGAGACGAGATCATTGCCTCGTAATAAAATAAATCAGTGCATATCCTCATTTCAGAGTTGTTTGCCATGCTATTGCATTCGCTTAAATGCACTGTCATGAAGTTCTGTGATTTTGCGGAATAAAACAGGCATCTGGATCTGCTAGGGCCTGATATGCTGCTGCACAGCGCGCTGTTTTTCGTTTTTATGCTTATGCTGAAAATGCAGGCGTTTTGCGCCGATGCGTTTTCAAGGGCACTGCAATACGCGGAGTTGTTGCTTGCTTCAGCTATGTTTTCAATGCATGCGCTTTTATTGCCCGCATAGTTGCACATCGAGATATTTTTCATAGATGCCGCGGCCGATGCAAAGCATGAAGTTCTATAACTCTTCAGGATTATATTGCTGCACCTACTGAATTGCGATGCATTCTGCCTTGACATGCTGCTGAAAACTATCACAAGGGCAATAAAAACAAGAATGATCGCAATAAATGAAATCGCGCCGAGGTTATGCTTCATTCCATTGAAAAGACCGTCTGTGTTTTTTGAAACATTTCTGTTTTCGGCTGTCTTCCCCAGCCCCGCGTTGAAGAAATTCGGCACGCTGCGTTTTGATTGCTGTTTCATGCATTCATTAGTTAATCGAATATACCTTGATGCCCTGGCTTGTTATCTCATATGGAACCAGCGCATGGCTATGGTCTACGCCCCTCATCTTTACAATTTCTGTAAGAAACGCCCTCCTATCCTCCTGGCTTGACTGGTAAAGCGTAATCAGTCCGTCGAACAAAAAGAAATCCGCTTCGAATTTGAGGTCCTTCCTTTCGCTCGAGTCAAGCTCGTATGTAAGGAAAGAGGTCACGCCAAGCCTGTTGAAGTTCGCGATAAGCGCAAGCACTGATTTCCTGTAGTTTATCTTGTCCGTCAGGACAAGGCTAAGCATCGACAATGAATCTATAACGACTATTTTTGCATTGTTTTTAAGAATCTCGTTTTCAATATCGCTTACAATCGTGCCGAAAGTGTACCTCTCAGAATCGCTTGTGCCCATTATCTTTGAGGAGGGGTCCTGCCCGTCAATTACAAGGCTTTTTTTTGCTATTAATTCCTCAATGTCAGAGAAATCAGGAAATGCCTTTTTGAAATTTCTTAGAATGTGGCTCGGATCTTCCTCCATAGATATAAATACGCCGGGTATCCCTTTTTTGGCGTTATTGTATATGATTTCAAGGCAAAGCAGTGTTTTTCCCGCGCCTGGTCCGCCTGCGATAATCGTTTGGTTTTTCATGGGCACGCCGCCTTTGAGCATGCTGTCAAGTCCTTCAATCCCTGTTTCTATCACACTGTTGTCAGTCAAATAAAACACCATCGCCTATTAATTTATTATTATGCTGTTAGGTATTTATATAATTTGCTATTTTTTCTTGGCCGTTTGCAAAACCAATTGATTTCAAATATGAGTTTTAAAAAATCGTTTTGGGATCATTCTTGGGATGCCTCTTTCTATCTTGTATTTTGCATTGCATTTTATGCAGGATAAGCTTCCTGAAACAATGTTTATAGAGAGGCAGTTTTCGCAGATTTCGGCTCCTGCGCGCTGGCTTTCCATCCTCTTAATGCTTTTGTTCTTCAGGCCGCAGAAAACACTGCATTCAAAGCCGTCTCTGTTATGCCTTTTTTTTGCGAATTCATTGCTGTCTGAAATATTTATCTTCCTCATTGAATGCAGCGCCAAGGGAAAGCCCTTGCATTCAGGGCATACGAGTATGTCTATTAGTTTGTATCTCATTCCATCATTTATCTGGTTTTCTTTTTTGCCGTAATCTGGTATATCGTGCCGAAAGCTTTTTCCCTGAAAATAGTTACATGGTAATATTTCCTGAATATCATGCAAAGTCTTGCATTATCAGGTATGTGCCTGTAGATGCTTCCAATTTTCTTGAATTCTGTATAGTTTTTGCCTGCTGAAAGCCTCGCAATCAAAGGGATCATGTAGTTTATATATAATTTGCCAAGCAGCATATACAATCTATTGCTCGATTTCCCTATGCTTACCACTCCTGCGTAAGCCCTGCCCACGCGTGCAAATTCAGAAGCGGATTTGTTCATGTCTATAGAAGCATGGAAAGCAAAACCAGCGATGACAGCATCAAATACCCCGTCCCTGAAAGGCATTGCCTCAAACAGCCCCTGCACTTTATCGCAGTCTATTACAGAATTTTCAAGCATCTCAATGGAATAGTCCATGAGAATGACATCGCTGCTTATTTCTTTATTCAATATATCCGCCATGAATCCCGGCCCTGCGCCAGCATCAAGCACCCTTGGCAGCCTAATTCCGTCTTTAATAAGCCTTTCTGCAATTTTATGAGTCACAAACCTTCTCCATGAATTGACTCTGAAAAATGTCATCAACTGGTTTGTCTTTTCATAGCTCTTTACCATTTTGCGGTATGCTGAATAGACATGCTTTGCATTCCTGCCTAATCCTTCCGTCATAGTTCCATCGAATAAAAAGTGAATATAAGGTATTTGCATCATAATTTTTTATATTTTTGCATTTTTGTACATTTTGTATTTAATACGAAATTTTGTATTTAATACGAATATTTATTAAATATAAAAAAATATAAAATATAAAAGATATAAAATATAAAAGTCAAAAAATTTAGAATTGATGTTACAATGGTAATGGGCTCTGTACCAGAGGATGTCGACGTTGTAGTGATCGGCGCAGGCGTCGGGGGATATATCGCAGCAATACGTGCGGCAGAGCTTGGCAAAAGCGTGGCTTTGATAGAAAAGCACAAGCTTGGCGGGCACTGCTTAAACTATGCGTGTATTCCTTCAAAAACCCTTATTCATATCTCAGATGTATTTTACAGCGCAAAGAACTCCAACCAGTTCGGCATCAATGCAAATGAAGTATTGATTGATGCTAAGCAGATGCTTGATTACAGGCTTGGCGTATCAAATAAGCTGGAGGAGGGTGTAGGATTCTTATGCAGGGCGCACGGCATAGACATAATCAAAGGGGAGGCAAGCTTTTTGTCCTCGAGCTCATTGCAGGTCACAGAAGGGGTAATCATAAATTTTAAAAAGGCAATAATAGCAACAGGCTCTGAGCCGTCGGCGCTTAAGGGCTTTGAATTCAATGGCACGGATATTATTGATTACAAAAAGGCATTGATGCTTGACAGAATTCCAAAAACAATGGCAATTATAGGCGCGGGATTCGTAGGTGTTGAGATAGGGACTCTTTATGCAAAGCTCGGCGCAAATGTTTCGATAGTTGCGCGCAGCGACCTGCTTTCTGGTTTTGACAGGGATGCGGTAAATATAGTAAAGAAAAGAATGGAGGCGATTGGCATTAATATAATCCTAAATTCAAATCCTATGTCGTATAGCAACGGTGTGATGGCGTTGGACACAGGCGCGGCTGTAAATGCGGAATTAGCCGTTGTGGCGATAGGCCTGAAACCGTATACGAAAAATCTATCCCTTGAAAATACAAAAGTAGATGTTGACGTAAACGGATTTATAAAAGTGGATCAAAGGCTGTATACATCTGATCCGAACATTCTTGCAATAGGCGATGTTATCGGGATGCCTATGCTTGCGCATAAGGCAATGAGGCAGGGAATTGTGGCAGCTGAATCCTCCCAAAAAGACGCGTTTTTTGACAATGCAGTGATTCCGTCTGTCGTATTCTCAGACCCTGAAATAGCTGTCGTTGGCAATATCTCGGACCCGAGTCTAAAAATCGCAAAGTTTCCTCTCACCGCGCTCGGCAGGGCGATTGCATTTGCCAGAACAGAGGGATTTGTAAAAATCGCATATGATAGCTCAAATACAGTAAAAGGCATTGAAATCGTTTCAGATGATGCGAATGCGCTAATCGCAGAGGCCGCGCTCGCCATCGAAATGGGAGCTAATCTGGAGGACATTGCAGACACGATACATCCCCATCCTACATTTTCAGAGTCCTTGCAGGAAGCTGCTGAGCTAGGCCTTGGAAGGCCTGTTCATTTTTTCGTTAAAAAATAGCATGTGTGCTCAAATGACGCTTAATATAAAAAAGATCGGCGAGCTATTCGAATCAAATGCAGTTGAGCTTTTTTGCCCATATTGCGGAACCGAAACATATTGCCTTGTAAGTTTAAGTCTATGCTCGAATTGCGAAAGCATTGTTTCAATGACAAAATACGCAGCAGTTAAAAAAGACAGCGCACTTGTGCAAAGCCTTAGAAGCATAAAGGTTATTACTGCGACCCACCATGCTTCTGAGGAGGAATTTGAAATCGCGATAAAAGTTTATGATGAATTGATCTCATCAAAAGGAGGTATAGGCTACATTTATGCAAAGGCATTACTGCTTATAAACTACTCAAATTACGTATTAAGCAGGGTAAACTACGAAACACGCGGCTTCATGGAGGAAAATTATGCATATTCTCAAAAATCAATGCAACTTGTTTCAAGCGCAAGATTGCTGTTCTACAAATTGATTTCGATTGCTGATTCCAATCTCAAAAGCAATATAAATTCGTTTAACGACGCGTACTTTGCATTTTTGGCTTATATTAAATTAGGCAGATTAAAGCCTGCGCAGGAAGCATTGGGCAGGCTAAAAAATTTCAACGACGAGCACATAAGCAGCTATGCAGGCCTTGTTTTTGACATCAACATGATGGATTTCGGCTCGTCTCTCGCAGTGTCTGAAAAGCTGCTCAACAGCGGCGCGATTCATCCAAACATTATATTTTACCGCGCGCTTGCGCTGTTTCGCATGAACAAATTTAGGCAAAGCAAGAAAATTCTTGATATTCTACAAGATTACATTAAAAATGAAAATATAAATAACTTAAAAGAGGATATTGTAATTAAAAGCGCTTTATATTGAGCGGCTGGGTATATTATGCAGGATATTATGCACGCAAAACAAAAGCAAGGCTACAAAAACACGTTAAAACAGATATATTCGTGGAAAATCATCGTCCTGAATATAGCCCTCTTTATCGCCTACTATTTGATGTTTAATTATTTCATCAAATACCAGAATCATGGCATAGTTTTAATTCTGAACGTTCCTGTATATCTTATATATATAATGGTCGCAACGACTTCTGTGCTTTCTTCGGTAAGCATATCGTCCATATTGCATACTGCTAAAACAAGACTGTCATTTATAGGCACGGGATTCGGGGCGTTTGCAAGCGCTTTTAGCGGGATAATAAGCGGCTGCGGATGCTCATTTCCTCTGGTTCTCAGTATTGTTACCCTGCTAGGCATAAATTCCTCATATGCATTGATTATAAATTCATTTTTCGGAAACAATGCCAAGTTAATAATGTCTGCGCTGATTGCAGTTAATATTCTACTGACAGTTTATATGGTCGCAAGGTTCAATAGGGATATTGCATGCAAAATTCCCGCAAAAGCAAGGCGCTCAAAAAATCATGGCCGCCGTAAATCCATGGAAGTTAAATAATTGGCAGTAGTTGAACAAGAAAAATAATAGGGCATTGCTAATAAAAAATCAAATGGCAATCAATATGAAAGGCAAAGGAAAAAAAGCACAAGGCTTTGCAATAAGAAAATCCTCGCGCAATTATAGGCGCGGGCGCGTATCGCAGCCTCTGGCAAAAAACAAAATAATCGCAAAACACCGAAAAAAAAGCGCGGCAGAGCAGAGCGCCTTGGCGGTAAGCAAATCCTATGCTTCTGGCAGGGAGTCTCTTTTTGAGGAATTGCTTATAACTAAAATACTCGGGGCAGGGGGATGGGAAAAAAACAATATTATGGATCCGGATGAAAGTCCTTTTTTATTAAAGAATATCGCAGTTAATTTTACAGAAACATTAACAAAGATAAATTATAAAAACGGATTTTTTACAGGAAAGGCGCTGTATTCTGTATTGAACAGGGAGCACAATTATATCTCTTACCACGATTCTATGCCGCACCTTGCCGAGTTTTTTGAGCTTTGCGGATTTAGACATGTACTGTTCAATGATTTTTCAGGCAAGGCGGTAATCAGGATCCCTGCTTACGGCGCGAAGCGCCTGTCTCTAGGGTTTAATACACATTCTTTTGAGGCGGGTCTGATTTCAGGATTTATAAGTTCCGCAAGGCATAAGCTCATATTCGCAGACGAAATTAGATGCAGGGATAACAATGCTGATTTTTGCGAATTTGAATGCAGAGATTTTTCCATCCAATCAGATTATATTAAGGACATAGGCGCAGCAGTAGGCGTATTTTCAAATGATTTTGCAAAAACTGCCGCAGAAAGGGCGGGGGCCAGTAATATGAAGGCAAGGAATCACGTTCAAGGCAATGCCGCGGATACAGATCATCCTTTAATATATTATTATTTGTCCTGCCACAATATATTTTTTAATAGCAGTTTTAATAAGAGCATGAAGGAGGTGCTCTGGTACATAGCATCTGCAATTAGGCGCGACCTCGACACGCAGCAGGAGGCAGACAAAGTAAAAACCAAACTGCCATATGCCATTGAGCAGGCAATGGAGCTTCTCATGGTTAGGACCGAGTTCAAATCAGCGAAGCCCCTGCATGTGAAGCTTAAATTTAATACATTTAATTCAAAGACTGAATTTATTAATTTAGCAGTTTCATTTTTTAACAGGCTGGCTTCAAGCAAAGGGAATCTTAATCACACAGCGGTTATAAAAAGCAGGAATGGCGTATATACTGTGGATATTTGCAGCAGGCATCGAAAAAAAACGCGACACAAATAAACCCGCGCCAAACCAAACCAATAAATAATTAAGTGTCTAAAAAATATAGAAAGGATTACTCGCTTTTAAAAGCTGCAATTTTTGTTAAAGCCTAATTTATTTTATTTTTATCAATATTCTATTAATCTGTGAAACATATGGCATTAGAATTTATGGAGCCGATTGCCAAATTCATTCCTTCTATAAGAGGGCCTAAGTCCCCCCTCTCTTTAAAGGAAAAGCTCTTCTGGACAGGAATCGTGCTTGTGGTTTATTTTATATTATACAATACATATGCATTTGGCATAAACCAGGCAGAGGTCACGAACCCCTTATTTGAACTTATAAGCATCATATTTGCCGCAAAAATAGGAAGCCTTATCACTATTGGCATAGGCCCTATAGTGTTGGCAAGCATCCTGCTGCAGCTTTTCAACGGCGCCGGTCTCATAAAATTTGACCAGAACAATATGGAGGAAAAGGCAAGATTCCAGAGCATGCAGAAGCTTGCCGCAATTTCTTTGGGTATTGTTGAAAGTTTTATATTCGTCCTTACAGGTTATGTCCCTGTTTCAAGCCATGCAATGGTAGGCGCAGTGATATTACAGCTTGTCATAGGTGCAATAACAATAATATACCTTGATGAGATAATGACAAAATGGGGTATAACCTCAGGTATAAACCTATTTATTGCCTCAGGGGTATCTTATGATATAATAGCTGGAACAGTGGGCATACTTCTCCCGGGCGCGATTACCGCAATACAAACTGGCGGCGCGACGGCAATATCAGAGGCGGTACTGGCATTTGCCCCGCTGCTATTTTCAGTAGTCGTATTCCTGATAAGCATTTACGCGTACGAGATAAAAGTGGAGCTTCCGCTCGTGTTCGAGCAGCTTCGGGGAATAGGAGGCAGGCTGCCGATACCATTTTTGTATGTCAGCGTCTTGCCTGTGATACTTGCGACATCGCTTGAAATGAGCCTTACCGTGTGGTTCAGGATTATTGCAAATGTCCACGGCTCGTTTGCCAATTTTGCAAAGTTCATCGCACTTTATCAGCCTGTTAACGGGCAGCTTCAGCTTAATGGCGGGCTCGTCTACCTTATTTCGCCAACATTTCCGCTGCCTTATCCTGCGCCTGCGGGCATAGGAGGATACAGGCAGTATTTCACATACCTGCTTACGCACACGACGCAGTTGTTCCTTCCGTTTGGGGGGGTTATGGCAGTCCCTGAATGGGTGCATATAATTACATATACTGCTGTGCTGATCGTATTATGCATTGTTTTTGGGAAATTCTGGATTGAAATGACAGGCCAGAGCCCAAAGCACGTTGCAGACCAGCTGCAATCTGTCGGCTGGCAAATACCGGGCTTCAGGAGGGATCCGAGGATAATAGAAAATGTGCTCAACAAGTACATACCGACCGTGACGGTTCTCGGCAGCGTATTCGTCGGGCTTCTTGCCGCGTTTGCGACGTTGACAGGCGCGCTTGGCACGGGAATGGGAATTTTGCTTACAGTCGGAATTCTTTACATGCTTTACCAGCAGCTTGAGCAGGAGCATCTTTATGAGGCTTATCCTATCCTAAATAAGATAGTCAAGGAGTAAAACATGCAGAAAACTGCGCAAAAAATAAATGGTAAAAATACATATATTAAGGTTCATCAATATTAGTGAATTAAATGCCGGATCATGAAGATGCAGATATCAATAGCGAAATAAGAAAGGGGAAAAAACGCGTTGATTATGCGATAAATAAAGAGAAAAAATCCATTGAAACTGAGATTGAAAAGCAGAAAAACAGGCTCGACAGGGAATATGAAAATGTCGCTAAGGAGATCCTTGATCTGAATAAAAAAACAGAGCAGTTTGAGGGTAAGCTGCAAGAAACGGATGAGAAATTTAAAACAGGCAAAAATGAAAGCACTGGCAGCGTGGGGATTGTCGGCGCTTTAAATGGCTTAGGGCATAATAAATATTTCATAATTGGAGTCGCAATTTTAATACTTATTATTGGAATTTACCTGCGAATGGGGATGTTCAAATATCCCGGGTTTTTTGAGCCGGATGCCTTTTTCCATTTTTCAGTGTTGCAGCAGGCTGTATCGAACCACTTCATAGAGCCCCTGAATTCAACTTACTCTGGATTTCCAGCAGCCCATTATATAGAGGAACCCGACGGGCTTTATTATGTAACATTAATACCTTACTTTTTCGTGAGGTTTTTCGGGGTCACCCTTTATTCGCTGACAAGGCTCATACCCGTACTTTTCGGGATTATGGATATAATCGGAAGTTTTTTTCTTATTAGGTTTCTTTCCAAAAATAATTACCTATCGCTGCTGGCGATGTTTTTTGTGGCGGTTTCAAATGGGGATATTGCAAGGACGGCCGCGCTCGTGTACAGGGGCGACGGATTCATAACAATTTTTATGATTGTCTCGCTAATTCTGATGTTAAAGACATTCGAATTGAAAGGAACCAAAAAATACATCTCAGCAATATCCAGCGGAATTATTTTAGGGATAGGCATGGCCGTCTGGAACGGATCGCCGTTCACAATGCTTGTTTACATTCTTGCCCTTATTTTCATTTTGATCTATTCATTTTTAATTGCCAATAAAGAGTATTTATTTGATATTGTTCTGCTAAGCATCGCGTTTCTGATTTCGCATATTATTGAAAATCTATTTTACGCGCTGACAATAATAAGGGTTTCACTCCCATTTACTGATTTTCACTTCTTTTTCCTATTTACTCCAGTATTCCTATTCTCAATTCTTGCATTTTTCATGCTTAAGGAAAAGAAACCTGGCGTTTTTGTGCGCAATTTAAAAGCACGGACATTGTTTGTCGGCATCGCGCTTGCATTTACCGCATTGGTCCTCCTCTTGTTTTTCTATAACTATATGATTCTGCTTTCTACTGGATACGGCTCGATATCTAGAAGCAGCTCCGCGCTTGCAGCGACGATACAGGAGCTTCAGCCACCGACATACCAGTTCCTTTTCGCAAGCTTCTATTACGCTCTTTACCTAGCGCCGATAGGAATTGTGATGTTCATCGGCGTTTTTGCGTTTGTCAAAATACATAACCACTTGAAATACAAAAAAATATCATTCGCAGAGTTAGTCGATAAGAATTATTCCACAACATTGCTCGGATTCCTTGCCCTTCTCGCATATTTTGCGGTAACCGGCTACTTGCAGTCGGTGGCGATAAGGTTCAATTCGTTGGTCTCAATTCCATTTGCAATATTCTCTGCATTTGCAGTATATCTCGCGAGCCTGTTTGTTTATAAGGCAATACGGCATGTAGCTAAAACCAACCAAGCATTAAAGTACGGGTTGTTTTTTGCATATCTCGCAGTCATATTCGTATTTCTGTTTCTTTTTGCAAAATTCTCCCATTTGCAGGCATACTCCTCGCAGCAAGCGGATGATATTAATCCCTCGTTCCTGAATGCAATGAGCTGGATGCAGAATAATACTCCCTCCAACGCGACAGTACTTGCGTTATGGCCGGACGGGTCAGTCATCGAAGGCGCTGCGCATAGGAGAAGCCTTATGGACAGCGTAAGCGGGCAGATCGCCGCGCCGACATTCAGGTTCGCAAGCTTCTTGTTTAATAGCAGCAACGACTATAATTATCTCTATTCTATTAACAGGCCGCAGTATCTTGTTGTAAGATATTTCTGGTTTTATGAGCTTGGGGGAATTGCGCAGGAGGCATATCTGAATCTCACGACAAACTCGCAGCGGGGCAATTACAGCTATATAATGATGAATTCATTGAACATCACCCACAACGCCACTGCAATTGACTATTTGTTCAGATCGAATTCCTTTAACGTGAGTTTTATCACAGAGCCGAGCCAAAACGGCACAAAATTTACTGCATACGTGCTTGAACCTCATTATGCCCCCCAGCCGATTAAAAACATACTTTTTTATAACGAGACGAGCAAGAATTATTCAATTGCAACGTCCTCAGGCAATGCGCTTAATTATACCTTGCTTATCTATTACTCAGGCCGCAATATAGACGGCAGCGCGCTTATCGGTCCGAAATTAATGAATTCAAATATGATTAAGTTTTTGCTTCTCTGCAATTACGCAGAGTGCCCTTATAACAGCGGCAATGTTACGCTGAACCTTGTTTATGCAAACAATGATACGCGAATATATAAAATAAACTATCTCAATGCCCCTGCAACTATAAATTCATCAACATAATCCTTAAATAGGATTTATTCTCTTTTTCCATTGCAGTATAATAAGATAAACTTTTTTCAAATACCTGCCCCGTAGCGTCAAAAAACCAAATATCGCCGAATCCGCAAAAAGATTTAAATATCACAATAACCACTATTAATTTAATAAATTAATAAACTAAACGAAATAAAAATAGCCGCATATGTTAATCTTTATAGATTGGTGATGAGATGAATTTATTTAAAAAGCAGGATAACGCGATGATTGTCGAGCCTTCTGATCTGCAGGGGATAGTGAATAATGCAGCCAAGACTGTAAAAAATTTAAACTGCGATACTATTTCATATTTTTATAATGCCAAAGACATCTTTAAAAATGCCAAAACAAAGCTGATTGATATCTCTAAAAAGTCAGATAAATTAATTGTACAGCAGGCGGCTGCATTTTTTGAGGAATTGAACAAATTAACGGGCTCAGAATTGAATTTTACAAATATGCTGATCAACAATATCTCATTTTTAGAAAACAATAACTCTGTCTATGTAAACATAAATGTGGCGTCAAATGATTACTCCCAACAGGATACCCCTATTAAAGCGGATAAAGCCCAATTGCTCCAAAACTTGAAAACTGACAAGCAGAATCTGGAAAAAATAAAGTATTTATTGTCTGAACTTCAGGATATTTACTCAGAATCGTCTGAAAATAAAATAAAAGAAATCAAACTAAATGAGAATTATAATGGGGGCCTGAATAGGCAGACCGATTATAGCGCAAATATAACGGCCGACAATGGGCTGCTGGCATTTTATATTAAAAGGAATACCCTGCTGAATGCGCTAAACAAGGAGCTTAAAATTGATAGCGGGATAACAGAACTGATAGATGTTAACAGCGCCGAAATAATGGAGTATAACGCGAAAATAATTAAATCCACTGCAAATAAGTTTTTAAAAAGGGATTAAATATTAAATTAATAAGGCCTATCTAACAGATGTTAAAAAACTCTAAGCGCAGCGCGGTTAGCCCATTAATTTCTGCTGTAATATCGGTGTAGAGTATAGGTGTAGGGTATTATGTCTATATTTGAAATGATGAAAGGCAATGAAAAAAATCCGCAAGAGTTGTATGCGGATTATCTCGATGAGATAAAAGCGAAACTGCATACTGAGAAGGAATTGTACTCCAGACTTAAGCCCTTATCGGATAGCACGCATACGATACCTGTAACTTTAAATACCCAAATAATCGATGAAATTAAGGAAATCAATAAAAATAAGAATATAGGGCAGTTGGAGAATTACAAACTAGTTGTTACAATAGCTGAACAGGTTGCAATGCAGTTTGATTCCGCTGAAAAACAGATTCATGTATCGAATAAGAAGGCAAAAGAAGCCTACTGTGATCTTAAAAAATTATTCTCTACAATAGCGATAAACGCGCTTGAACTAATTTCGGATTATGAAGAAAAAGAGCAGAAAAACATACACACTGCACTGTTAGACCTGAGAAAAGCGAGAGACATCGCCGATAAATTCGGAACACTGCAGAATATAGTGGATAAACGGATTATATTTAACTTAAAAAGATTGGAAAGAAGCTGAGCGCCATTTCTGCCTTGCGCGCCCGGCTTCATGCCAGGCTTTCTGCAAATTCCGCGAATTTTTTGTATTTTTCATCAATTTTAGTCCAGTCTATCGAATTGATGAACTCTGCCATATATTTCGCCCTGTCGGGGCCGAATTTATGGTAATAGGCATGTTCAAAAACATCAAGCACCACTAATGGAAGCGATCCGGCAACCCCTCCTTGGTTGTGCAGGTCGTATATAAAATTCCTTAATTTTTTGTCGCTGAATATGTCAATCGACAGCGCCGCCCATCCCCGAGCGCCCTTGCCTGCTGCAATGAAATCATCTTTCCAGTTCTCGAATGATCCGAAATCCTGTTTTATCTTTTTCATTATTGCAAGATTTTCGTCAGGCGCACTGCCTGCCCCGATGCAGCCCCAGTAAAGTTCATGCAGGATGGCTCCATTCGCATTCCATGTTTCTTCTAGTTTCAGCTCTCTGAAAAGGGAGTAATTCGCATTCGCCTTTGATCTGTCTGCTGTTTGTAGGCCGGCTTCAACCTCGTTTCTTTTGCTGACATACCCTGCATAATGCACGTCATGGTGCCATTTGTATGTTTCGGCATCCATTACCTTTTCCAGATCCTCAAAATTTACCCTCATCTGTTTTATTTCAAAAGCCATTTTTTCACCAATAATTTTAGCGTCAACTTACAATTTTATTTGTAAGGCAAGAATACTACGACTTTTAAGTCGTGGATGAATTGCAAATTGCAATCCGATAACTATTTCTATTTTTGAACCACTATAATTGTTAATGGTAGGACGCAAAAATTTTTTGCGTCGCAACTACCAGAAACATGATATTATGAATAGTGTAAACAATTTAAAAAATAAAAATGTTATGGAAAATGAATTAGGACATCAATATAATATGCATCATTTTGTTTTTGTTACTAAATATAGGTATAAAATGTTTAAAAATGCAAAAACAGTTGAAACAATACGCAATGCATTTTATAATATTGCAGAAAAAAATAAAATAATAATAAAGGAACTTTCATTTGGTGATGATTTTGCGCATGTACATATGGAAGTAAACATTCCAAATACATTATCAGTTTCATATGCAGTGCAGTTGTTAAAAGGATATTCCTCTTATTTTGTATTCAAAACAATTCCAAATCATAGATTGCGATATTTTAAAGGAAACTTTTGGAGTGCAGGGTATAGCAGTGGTAGTGTAGGGCCGAGAGATGAAAAAACACTGCAAAACTATATTAGAAAACAAGATGTTTCAGGTCAAATGAAACTTGCAATGTAGTTTTACTGCAATGCAATGGATACTTCGGGCTTTAGCCCGAAGAGG
>JAMCYJ010000011.1 GCA_023474155.1 Candidatus Martarchaeota archaeon
TCCTGCTCAACTATTACAAACTAAACAAAGACACAGAAAAGGAAAAAAATACCGCAAAAAAAATAATTACGGCATACCTAGACATAGCCGATAAAAGCCTTGAAAATGAAGAAAAAATAAAAAATAGCAGCAATGTCGAGTTGGCAAAAAAGGCGGTTTTAGCTATCATAGACGGGATTGAGATATCAGAAAAATACGGGTTTGACAGGATTGCAGAAAAATTATACAAAAAATCCATTGCAATATGCTATTCAAAAGGCATGTACAAATACGCAGAAGAGATCGAACAGAAGAGAGTAAAAAATGCTGGGAAAAAGTATGGCAATGCCGAGAGCAAATCGTATTTCTAAACGCTATGTTATAATTTGCAATAAGCGCGCCCGCGCGTTTTGATACTTAACTCAATGGAATATGCGCATTATTGCAAAAGACAAAATCGCGCTTGCGGCGATCAATAAAATCCAGGAATACAATATCGACAATATCGTCTTTTTCACTAAAAGCCTCTGCTTATAGCCGAATGCAGTCCCATATAGACTTGTTACAAACACCTGCGTGTTTGAAAGAGGAATTCCGAATAGCGTTGCCGCCTCAACAAAAATAAATGACGCCGCCTGCGATACGACAGAATTTAAGTACTTCAACGATACAATCTCATTGCTTATCCTGCTTAGGCTTTGCCTGTTGAGGAAAATAGACCCGAATATTATTCCCGCAATCAAAACAGCAATGGAATAATTGTAATAAGGCATTGCCACTAGGACAATGCCCATAGTATTCGCGCCGAGTGTAAATGCAGTCAGAAATGCAAATAAAATTGAAAGAAATTTTAGCATTTTAAGCGTGCTGAATATACTCTTTGATCGTTTTTTATAAAATGCTCTTATTAGAACCAGGCTTGTAACCAATGAAATCAGCGGCGCGATTATCCAGAAACTTACAAGCTTAACGAGAAAATAAATAGGCACTTTTATATTCAATGCGGCGTCCATTCCTATTATAGAGCTTGTAAATATTATTGAAAGAGACTGCGGAACTTTCTGCCTGTCTGCAAAAAAGAATACTACTGCTGCTATAGCAAACAATATAAGTACAAAAAATTGGGACTGCTGGAAGCCTGCGCCTGGAAGCAGCATAGATACGGATTCAAGGAATCTGCCCTCGAATACCAATCCCAAAATATAGCCTATTATGGTTAAAATTATCCCGTTCTTTTTTGAAACCATCTTGCTTGAAATAATTGTGCCTGAGCATGCAGGAAGATTATTTCCTGAGACAAATGCTATCAGTATAAAGCCTATGCCAAATATCGCAATATCAAATATGTCAAAAAATAACATGTCGCATTACCCTGTCAGCTATCAAGTTATTAATGATGACATAAATGTCATGAACGCATCTGATGAGTCCTCGCAGCTGTCTAGCACATCATCCAGTTTATGCCCGACTTCCAGCAGATGGTAAAAAGTTTTAAAATTGACGTTCTGATCATACGCGAAGTCGAATATAGAATCCTTAAGCCTGTCGCCCAGTTGCTCGTTCTTTTGGATTTTTGCCCTTATCTTCTTTATTTTATCAAGGTCGTCCAACTGCTCCATATCGCGAAGCAGGTAAAGGGTCTTTTCAATCAGCGCAGTCCCCTGAAGCACTGACTTCTCTATATATACTTTTATTCTCGAATCTTTGTCTTTATATCTCAAAAGCTCCCTTGAAAGATTGTATATCATGTCTATTATATTGTCTTCCAGATTTACAAAATCAAGCAGTATGTCGATCAGGTTCGGCGATATCGCGCCTGAAATTATTATATTATAAATCTTGAATGCCTTGCTGTCGCTTTCCCTCTCCAGCTTGCGTATCTCGTCTATTACTGTCGGGTCCTTGAATAGCTCAGGCACCTTCCTATTGGCTTTTATCCCAATATCAATAATTTCTATATAATTCTTTATTATGTCCTGCTCCCCTAAGTTAAATAATCCGCCAAAAAGTTTCATCGAATCAATTATTAATATTATTAAATACCAATTAATATTTTTATTTGCTAAAACTTAATAATTAAGTATTATTTGAATTATGGAACCTGCTTGTGATGTGATGAATACCAAAAAGACCAGTGACTTTACATGGGAGATAGAGAAGGAAGGGAATATGAATGTACCTGTAAAAATCTACGCGAATCAGGAGATTATGGATGCAATGAAAAGGGATAGGACACTGATGCAGGCAGAAAATGTCGCAAAACTTCCATCGATAGTACAGGATATGATTGTTATGCCTGACGGGCATGAAGGATACGGGTTTCCTGTCGGCGGAGTTGCGGCATTTGATGTTGAAAACGGGATAATATCCCCCGGCGCGGTCGGCTTCGACATCAATTGCGGCGTTAGACTGATAAAAACGAACCTTTCAATTGAGGATGTTAAACCCAAGATAAACAGCCTTATGGATTCGCTGTTTAAAAACGTTCCTAGCGGGGTAGGTAGCAAAATAAGGCTCGGCTTCACGAAATCAGACCTTGAGAGAATCGCGCTTGAAGGGGTCGCGCACGTAGTGGGCAAAGGTTACGGAATCAGCCAGGACCTTGACAGGATAGAGGAAAATGGATGCATAAAGGGCGCGGACCCCGATAAAGTATCAGAGCTCGCTAATGAGCGCGGAAAGCAGCAGCTCGGCACGCTCGGCGCGGGGAATCATTTCCTTGAAGTACAGAGAGTGGATGCGATACTTGACAAAGGCGTTGCAGACAAATTCGGGCTTTATGAAAACCAGATAGTTGTAATGCTCCACAGCGGATCACGAGGATACGGGCACCAGGTATGCAGCGACTACCTAAAGATACTTTCTGATTATCAAAGAAAAAATAACATTACTCTGCCAGATCCTGAGCTTGCTTACGCATTCATAGGGTCAAAGGAAGCCGATGACTACCAGAAGGCGATGTCCTCTGCCGTGAATTTCGCGTTTGCTAACAGACAGATAATGACCAACTCGATAAGGAAGAGCTTTGAGGATACATTCGGAAAAAGCTCCGATGCGCTCGGCATGGAACTGCTTTACGATGTTGCGCACAATATTGCAAAAATCGAAAACCATCATGTGGGGGGGAGAGACAAAGACCTGGTAGTGCATAGAAAGGGCGCGACAAGGGCATTCGGACCGGGAAGGCAGGAGGTGCCGAAGATCTATAGAAGCACTGGCCAGCCCGTCATAATCCCTGGAAGCATGGGCACGGCAAGTTATGTGCTTGTCGGCAGGAGCGAAGCCATGTCAGAGACATTCGGCTCATCATGCCATGGGTCAGGGCGGGTAATGTCAAGACACCAGGCGATACGCGAAATATCCCAGCAGAAGACGTTGAGCGCCCTGAAGTCAAAGCACATAGAACTGAGAGTCAGAGACAAGAAACTAATCAGCGAAGAAGCAGAGTGGGCGTACAAGAATGTTGATGACGTCGTGCATAGCATAGAAGGCGCAAAGATATCAGATATTGTGGCGAAAATGGTCCCTATAGGAGTTACAAAAGGATAACACCAATAAAAAGATGAAATAAATGCAAGATATCACATCCATCATAGGGTTTGCCGCAGGCCTTATATTAATAGTGGCCTATGTGCCGCAGGCGATTAAAACAATAAAAACAAAATCAACTAATGACATCTCATTGTTATTTGCAATCTTCATATTCGTAGGTGATGTGCTTTGGATTATTTACGGGCTTATTTTAAAATCAGCTCCTCTTATAATCACAAATTTAGCCCTTGGCATTTTGATTTTGCCCGTGCTATTGATAAAAATTAAGAATAACCTGAAAAAATTAAGCACCAATTATAACAAAACAGGATTATAATAGTGCTATTAAAAATTAAGCATTGACTGTTTTTTATAAGTATGAATTGGAATGAAAATCCACTCAGAACTTATAAACCAATGTTGAATTTAATAGAACGAACCAAGACTAAAATTGGTCTGAAAATATTCGTAAGATTAGATAAACACATATAGGGAACAGCAAAGGAAATAACTGACGAAGAATTTGACAAGGTAAAAATCGTATCTAATTTTGTTAATTCTAACTGGAATTATACATCGAATTAGTCAACTTATTTTGCAGTAATCCCTTAAGGAATATGTTCCCATACCTGCAACTTATTTTGCAGTAGTTTTTAAGATGTGTGAAAACCCACATAATTTATAGAAAAGTCTATTGTTGCAGATTGGTTTTCGAAATTGTAAAGTAAAAAGTAGGCAGTTCCATTTACAACAGGTATAATAAGTTTAGTTGTTGGTTGCCCATTAAATTGAGTATAAGGTTTAATATAACTATTAAAAATAAGTTCACCTTGAGAATAATAAGGCTTTTCGTTAGAAATATAAATACTAAATGTTGAACCATTTATCCCTTGTTTTACTGGGGCTACAGTGTAATTTAAGATTATATATCCAGAATACGGAACAGAAATTGAAAAGTTTGACACACCTGCTTGGTATGAACTCAATGAATAATTATAGGTTTCAGCAGGAACAGAAATAACCTGTTCTGTAAATAACGCTTTTGTGTAGGGGTGTGTTAAGTTATACTCAGTTATGTTGTATTTGCTCAATAATGTTGTATAACTACTCTTACTTGCATTGTATTTTTTTGATATATTTGCAAGATTGGAATTTGCAGTATTAAGCTGATTTCCTTGCTTATCATAATTCTTTGATATATTTGCAAGATTGGAATTTGCAGTATTAAGCTGATTTCCTTGTGTATTGTAATTTATTTGAAGTGTAGCATAGTTTGCTTTTATAGAACTATATGAAGACGTAATTTGCATGTATCCATAAGCAAAGAGGGCAGCAACTACAAAGAGTATTGCGATAATCGCATAAAATAATTCCATATTTGATTTCGTTTTATTTGTTTTTGTAGGCATTCTACCACCTAATACAGAAGGTGTTGAAAATTTATAAACATTTGCACAAAATGCTCTATGCCTTTATTATTTTTATATGAGGCTGTTGCATGCTAAAACTATGTTTGAGAATGGGGACATTTCGATGACTTATATATAACCCCTTATGCAGTATGCGCCAACCGGGATTTGAACCCGGGCATTCAGCTTTTTTCTTTTCATTGGGAAGCTGATATCCTACCAGGCTAGATTATTAGCGCAATTTGCCAATCAGCAGTAGCAGAAGACTGCGGAAGGCTGTATAAAATTATTATATATCTTATTGTTCATTAAACTATTATAATTTACCATAAATTTTAAGCACTTAGCTTTAATAATCGGCTGCAATAAACCAAAATAAACTAAAACCTGCCGCATGCTGGCACCAAAGGTATGTTGAGTTGTATGTTCCCTGATGATTTTATTTTCGGAAGCAATCTTAGCGATTACCAGCACTTCGGCGGCAGCGAGTGCGATATGCCGCTAATCTATTCTGTAAAGCATAAAGAATACTTTAAGGAAGACCTCCAGTACATTGATGTTATCGGGTTGACGGGCTTCAGGTTCAATATAGAGTGGGCAAGGATAGAGCCGCATGAAAATTTTATCGACAAGGCAGCCGTCAAATTTTACCATGCTTATTTTGATGAACTGAAAAAATACAATGTCAAGACGATTGTTACCCTGCACCATTTCACAAATCCGGAGTGGATACATAAGTACGGAGGCATGGAGTCAAGCCATGTAAGAGACAAGTTTTTGGCGTATGTTGATTTCGTAAGCAAGGAGTTTGGCAGAAACATAGACTATTTTGCGGTATTCAATGAGCCTGTATTTTATCTGTACAATGCGTATATTGCCGCAAAGTTCCCTCCGTTCCACAGGTGCGATGCAGTCGGCATGTTAAGAGCCCTTAAAAACGTATCAGGCATGCATTCGGATTCTTATAGTATTATCAAGTCAAATTCCGCAGGCTCGCAGGTTGGCTCTGTTAATGCAGTATCCTCAAATATCGATGCCAACATTGTTTTAAGGCCGATCCAGAGCGCAGCAATGCTTGCGAACAGGATATTCATAGATAGTTCTGCCAAAAGAAGCGATTTTATAGGAATTAATTATTACGTTTCACTCAAAAATATGTTTTCAGGAAACTACAAGATAAATCCTGACGGTCTTTCAGATGCAGCAGTTAGGATTTATTCGAGGCACGGCAAGCCGGTCATAATCACTGAAAATGGCATGCCTACAACAGATGCAAACTTGAAGTCAGCGTATCTTATCAAACACCTGCGTTCAGTAGAAAATGCTATCGAAAACAAGCATATCGTGATCAAAGGTTACTTTTACTGGTCGTTTCTGCATGGATATGAATGGTTCAACGACTACAGGCCAAATTTTGGTCTCATAAATGTGCACCTTGGCACAATGGAGAGGCAGGCGACAAAGGCTGCATTTGCATTTTCTAAGGTAATAAAAGAGAAAACAGCAAGAAGTATTGCACTGCCAAGCAATACTGAATCCTCTCTTTCCGAGTTTAAGAGATGGCCATTTAGCAAGAACATAAATCCACTAAATCCTAAAATGCATAAAGAGACTGATGCCAAGCTAAAAACAAAGTTTAAATAGCCGTGTCTGTTGCTGCTAATGGATAATGCTCCAACTGCATTCGGCATCCAATCAAATAGGAAAAGGCCAGTGCCTGAGGCACTGGCAAGGCGACCAGTTTTCTCTTTACGATCTTTGTAAATTAATAATTATTATGAATACACATATTTAAAAATGTTTTGTTTAGCTGTCTAATAGTGGAATTTTATCGTTTCCGTTATAAAACAGTCCCAACGGCAAATATCCTCGGCGCCGCGTTCCTCAAAAGCAGGAAAGCATCTTTTTTTTCTATGGCGATTGGCTTTTCAAAGCTTATTTTCGCACGGTTTCCGTCAACTTTCTCGACAAGGCATGCCCTGTATGAAAAGTTTGATATGAATACGTATCTTCCGCCGCCCTCTACATCCTCGCCTGCAAACCTGCTTGCCCTGAATTCCGTTTCGATGCTGCTTACAGTGTTTATCTTTTCGGATGTAATTAGGTCCCCTTTCTCTATGTCGTCGCTGTCAATGCCCTTAAGCGCCAGCCCTACGCGGGTGTTGACCCCTGCGGTTTTAACGTCTATGTCCTGGCTCTGGATTGATTTTATGAGTACCTGCTTGCCTGAAGAGTGAAACATAGCATCATGCACATTTACATTCCCTTTCGTGACGATGCCGAGCGCGACGCACCCTATTCCCTTTACATTAAATGCCGCGTCTATATCAATTCTTGCGGCTTCCTGTTTTCCTTCGCCTGCCGCTGCTGTTTTTGCCATTATCCCGCTTAAAACGTTTTCCTTGTTCGACACGGTATAATTAAGGTTTAATCCGGAAATGATCTTGTCTATGCTGCTGTCGTCCGTGAATATTACTGGCTTGCCGCATAGCTCGGCTCCTATTATAAGTTCCCCAAATGTTTTGTCTATGTTTTTTGTGCTGATCACAAATTTATTAGCCATCAGCATCGCCTGTGCAACATTGTGGATCTTTTTTTCAAGATCAACGGCGCCCAATCCGACAATAACATTTCCGTCAAAGGCTCTGTTGTAGAACACTATCCCCTCCTCCGAGCTTTTTTTGCCTATATATTCCGCAAGCTCGGAGTCATAAATAAACACAATCAAATGCACAAAAATCCCCTGCCATTAAATTTGTCGGCAATACTAATCCCAAAGCTCTGAAAGGCCTTTGTTCTTGAATAAAATCTCATTAAGCTCCTTGTCGAAAGGCGCGTCGTTCCGTCTAAGCCATTCTATAAGCAGGCTCGCATGCTCCTTTTCATCATCCCTATTGTGCGATAGCATCTCCTTGAGGGACTTATCGCTGGTTGCGCTTATGCGCTCGTCGTACCACTTCTGCGCTTGAAGCTCTTCAACAAGGGACTGCCTCGCCCTGTTTATGTCCTCTACATTTGTTTTTTTGTTTTTGCTAATCGAATCACCTGTTATGTATTTATAATTATGGTGGTAAATAATAATGCTTGCAAATATTTAAATTTGACTAAATTTTATTAAGAGGCGGTGTCAAGAATGGACAATATTAATTTTATGGATCTTATTGCATTGATAAAAATCAAGCCGGATACCCCTGTCGAGAAATTCGGGGCAGAGATCAATGCCTCTTTTTTTGATTCTTCAAACATACTCGGGGGGTTGAGGACAAAGGGCCTGATAGACTTTTCGGTCAATTTTCCTGACCAGAATAAAATCCAAGTGACAGACGCTGGAAAGCAGCTGATGCAGGATGCAGAACAGAAATCAGGGGCCGAATTCGACCTGCTGGACATGGAGATATTAAGGCAGCTGTCAGGGGCCAAAAGGGACATCACTGATATTTCAGGCGCATTGAACATAAGGCCTGTTGATCTTGCATTCAGGCTGTATAAGCTATTGAAAGGGGACTACATCTCTTATAATTTCAAGAATGCGAACATCGAAATAATGCTTACTGAAACAGGCTTTATCAAAGTAAAATCAGGCATTGCCCAGCAGAGCCAGGGCCAAATTCCGCAGGCGCCCGCCGCCGTGCAAAATGCACCGCAGGGCCAAATCAGTAATGCAAACCAGGAAGGCGCAGCGCAAACTGAAGAATCCCTCCAGTCAAATCAAATCTATGCCTCGTTTGAAAATAAGGTAAAGCAGATAAAGCTGATAAATAAGAACATAATAATCATATCCTCAGTGATAATTCTATTTGTAATTTTCCTGATATTCAAGGCAAAAATAGCGTCTTCTATATGAGTAAGCAAAAAGCCGCCGGCGGCAAGTATCCTGAACCGACAGTCGGTGCCATTATAGCCAATTCCAAGCGCGAAATCTTTTTGGTAAAGTCCCATAAATGGCACAACAAATACGTCATGCCAGGAGGCCATATAGAGCTCGGGGAGAAAATGGCAGACGCATTAAAAAGGGAGATAAAGGAAGAAACAGGCATGCGCATATCCAACATACGCTTTTTATCTCTGCACGAATTCGTTTTCCAGAAAACATACTGGAAGAAAAAGCATCTTCTCTTCATTAATTTTTACTGCACAGCGAGGCATACCAGCGGGGTAACGCTGAACGACGAGGCGGAGGAATACGTATGGGTCGGCATTGCCAAGGCGCTTAAGCTCGATCTTGAACCGTCAACAAGGAAGGCAATAATTGAATATAAAAGCAGATTGCAGAATCCTGCGGTATCCGCTATCTATTGAACGAGTATGTAGGTTCCTGTATTTCCTTCAGAATCAATGCGTTTACTCTTTTTTTAACTTCTTTCTCAATTTTCTCCGCGCCCGCCTTCCCTACAAGATTCTTATAGTGCATAGGCACAACGGACTTTGCATTTATTGCTTTTGCGGCATCGATCGCCTCTTCTTCATTCATCGTGTACGTTCCCCCCATCGGCAAAAGAGCAAAATCTATATTTTTGGCCTTCAGCCCGTTCATCTCATCTATAAAGTCCGTGTCCCCTGCGTGGTATATTTTCGTGCCGTCAACCTCTATTATGTATCCGACCCAGCCATTGCTCTTCGGATGGAACTGCATTCTCTCTTTTTTTATGTTGTATGCAGGGATCGTCTCTATTTTGATGCCTTTTGCTGACATTGATTCGTTCGGGCGCATGATCTTTAATATCCTGTAATCTGATTCTGACAAGCAGCCAGGCGCGGCGATTATCTCAGTGTCCTGCGTTGCAATTTTTTCGATGTCTTTTTTGCTGCAGTGGTCAAAATGCGCATGCGTTATTAATATGATATCAGCCTTGTTTTTTGCTGTTTCCTCGCTTATATTGAACGGGTCAATGAATATATTAAGCCCTGCCCTGCTTTTTATATAAAAGCTTGCATGTCCTATCCAAAATAAATTTTCCATATCCGCACTAATTTAATATCTCTTTGGGAACCCGCCGCCCGCAACGGCTCCACTTACCGTCTTTACCCGAATATTGATCCAAATCCTGCATTTGCTTTCGATTCCTCCTCGTCGATAAAATTTATGACCTTTGCCTCGATTTCATTGCTCGCCCTTTTTACTGTCTTGAACTTTTCCTTGAAAAGCTCCTCTGCCTTGCCGAGAAATTCGTCGTTAGCCTTAACATAAAGAAAATACCTTGAGCTTTCAAGCGAAAGCAGCGAGCCATTTTTTATTTCATACTCCTGCCGTTTGAATATGACGTCGCCGAACTTGTCTTTTTTTATCTCGTTTATGTCTATGTTCTTATCTGTGTAAGGGTCGTAGTCGAGTGTTTTTTTCAAAGAATTTATCTCTGACTCGTCGCATTCATAAACTCGTACTGCCATCTCATCATTCCAGCAATTTTGCGTTTATGTTTCCCTCCCTCCCGGGTCTATTTGTTATGACTGCCTTCCCAAAGTCTGTGTTTATGACCGTCCCCTTCGTAAGGATATTTTGCCTTGCAAAGTTTCTGTTGTCCTTTGATTCCAGCACGCCCTTTATTTCTGATTTTTTATACCCCTCCTTTGTAAGCAAGTTCACAAAGCCGGCTTTTTTCAGTACGCTGTGGAGTTTTCCCCCGCGCATCCTCATTTTTTTAACAACATTCTTCTTGTCCAGCTTTGTTGCGGAAAAATAGTTTCCGATTTCCTGTTTTTGCTTATCGCGAAAAGAGACGAGCCTTTTTCCATTTCCGTTTATTTTTGTCTTAGATTTCCTATGAATCTGAATTCCAAATTGAGCCACTGTATCACTTAAATTTAATTTTAAACATCTGCGCAGCATAGCCTTGGGCCTCTGCCGTCTTGTAAATAATTGTAGATATCTGTTTATAAATAAAAAGCTTAAGATATAAAATATTTTGTAATATTATTCAGGCCATTAAAGGAATATAAATATATGTTTTAATTGCCTTTTTTCTGTTTTTAAAGCAGCTTCATTTTGCTTGTGATAAAGTCTATCTCGTTTGATTTCCAAGGCCCTACTCCCAATGCTGTTTTGGATCCTGGCGGTATTTCCGTCAATCCCGCATCGGTCACAAGAGCGCATGGTATTTTCCTGAACTCGAACGCCCTGAAAAGCTTCAGCAGGGACTCCTCGTCGTTTACTTTCAGCACAATCTTTTTTTCCCCGGACTCAAGCCATTCCATAGCTATTCTCTTATCCTGCTGCTCTGCCTTCAAATAGCTCATAATCGATGCATGCGCTCCTTGCGCAACCATCTTGCCCTTGCCCATTTCCAAATCAGTGCGTATTATTATCGCCTGTTTTATCTCGTCTTTTGATATTCCTTGCATAAAATCCACTGATGAAAGCATATAAATAAAATTCAGAATGTTGGGTACCTGCCTTTTATTATGTCCCGGGTGAGCTCCTTTGTGCCGTCAAGCATTTCTTCGCAGATTCCGGCCACCTTGCCCTTGATCCTGTCTACGTCCTTTCCGATAAGCTCAACCTTTAGGTTCTTGGGGTCGCTTATGCTTCGCCCTATCTGAGATACGATTGATACATTGCATTCGTCTATATCGGGATACAGGTCTGAAACATCATTTGCTATTTTGTTTGCCATTATGCTGTATATCTTGCCGACATGGTTTACTGGGTTCTTGCCGCTTGCAGCCTCAAGGCTCATGCTCCTGAAAGGAGTTATTATGCCGTTAATCCTGTTGCCCCTCCCTACGGACCCATCATCTCCTGCCTCGCAGCTGAGTCCTGATTTTGTAAGGTATACGTCGCCTTTTTCATGCAAATCGCCTGTGTTTATCTCTATATTCAGATTTTTGTCTGTAAGTTTTTTTGCAAAGGAGTACAGGTCCTTTGCGATTCTTTCTTTAAATCCTATATATTCCTCTATATCCCTTACGAATTTTGAAACAAATGCAATCGCAACCGTGACATTGATCTCGTTTTTCTCGCGAACCCCCATAATTTTTATATCCTCTCCTACAACAGGCATCCTGCTTTTGTAGGCTTTTGAATTGAGGTAGTTTTCGATTTTTAGGCTAAGATTTTCAGTTTCTGTGAACGGCGCAAAGCCTATCCCGAATGAGGTGTCATTCGCAAGGGGCGTGCCTGTATTTCTCATAAATATATTATTCAGATCCGCAGAGCCTTGTGCAAGTTTAGTGCCTACCACTACCTCTTTTTCAATGTCAAGGAATCTTGTATTCTCCTTTAAATATTTCTTTGTCGCGTCTACGACTATGTCCCCGACAGGAATTTTTTTGTCCATGAACCTGCTTGTAGCCCTTCCGGCAATTATCACTTCTATAGGCTTTGTTATAACGCCCTTTCCGAATCCCACATTTGACTCGCCTCCGACAATAAGGCCCTTGTCGACATTATGGTGCAGTACTGCCCCGAAATTGTCAAGATATTGCTTGCTGAGCTCAATACTCGCATTTTCAACAATTCCGTCAATCAGGCTATCAGGATGCCCTCTGCCCTTTCTCTCAACATACTCTATCTCCTGCTTATAAAGTGGAGTTTTATTCGATTTTATTATGGTTATGTTCTTCATGCGATTCATTTTTTGGGATTTTTAGCCTAATCTAATATCTCACTATATTTCCTTGTCTGCTGAATTCAGCATGAATCAGCATAAAAGTTTAATTTAATAAAGAGTGTCGAAAATTAATAAATCTTTTTAGCAATTCTATAAATCGCCCGCACGCTGCCAAGCTATTGTTTTCCTGCAATTCTACTTGCGTTGTTAATTAGTTCTCCAGGTCTGTAAAGTCTGTCCTCCATAAGTATGTTAAATGAACCTCCTATTCTCATGTCGATTGCGATATGCCGTGTTTCGTTTCCAAACAGATCAATTTCAAAAATGGGTGCGCCGTATTTTAATATAATATTCAATATCCGCTCCATGCTGCCCAAATCTGCGCCGTTCTGCAGGCCAAAAAACCTTACCTCTATGCTGTTATTCCTGTTTTCGTTCAGATACAGTTCTAATTCCTCAAGCCTGTTCTCTGCATGCTCTGCCGGCGCGAATCTCTGCGCAAGCATTCTTTTAGAATTAATATCATAAACAGATATAAGCAATTCCCCTGTAATGTTTGTTGCCGCGACATACCTTTCCGATAATAGCGCTGCGTATTCAAAAACCATAGACTCGCCATTGGCCAGGTATTTCACCTCTTTGAATTTATCAAGCTTTTGTTTTGAAATATGCGGCCGGTCTTCGTAGGTTTCCAGATACCTAACGCTCCCCACCTTTTTCAGATTTTCTTTAAAGATCTTTTCAAAGCTCATCGCATTCCCGAATAAAATTTGCAATTGGAGGAGCAGCAATGCTCTTATATTTACTTTTACAGCAATGCTTTTATATTCACTTTTATTAATTTTTAATGCACTAACATTTAAAATTTCCTGTTTTATAGCGCCCGTGCGGATTTAATAAGAAAGTTATAAAAATATTGCATATCTATATATAATTAATCTTTTGAATAGATTATTCTTATTTTTAAATTTTATTTGAAAGTTTAATCCCTAAAATATACGAATTTCTCGTGATACCTTGAAGATAGAGCAGATTACAGGCGATAATAAAACATTAAGTTTTGTATTAAAGGATGCAAACCACAGCATTGCAAATTCCTTGAGGAGGATCGCGATGAATAGCGTAGACACCTTTGCGATAGATTCTGTTACATTCTACAAAAACACAAGTTCGATGTTCGATGAGTACATTGCGCATAGAATAGGATTGGTGCCGATAATAACCCCCAAAAAAGGCTATTCAGCAGGAGACGAAATTCTCTTTACTCTTGAGGCTGTCGGGCCAAAGACTGTCTATTCTTCGGAACTGGCGTCGACCGACAAAAACGTAAAGGTCGCGAACCCTGGCATACCCTTAATAAAGCTGGCCAACAACCAAGAACTCAGAATTGACGGAAAGGCAGTGTTGAGCACAGGGCAAAAGCATGCAAAATTCCAGCCAGGCATTGTGGCATATGAGGAAATCAATGATTCCTCTTTTAAGTTTTATGTGGAGACGTTCGGGCAGATGCCGCCGGCTGAAATAATTGAGAATGCATGTAAAAAAATAGAACATGAATTAAAGGAGATTAAAAACAAATTATAAGTATGTGCGCTTGCATTAATTAAACAATATATGTGCAGGAGTGGCAGAGCTTGGCCAAATGCGCAGGACTGAGGTGCTTTATGCTCGGAACTTCTGTGTCTTAGAGACTGCGTGAGTTCGAATCTCACCTCCTGCAAATAATAAATCAAAGATTAACGACTGATTTGCATGAAAATAGATATGAAACAGATAAGCAAAAGGATCGAAAATCCAACAACCCTCGAATGGTTCAGCGTTATTGCCGAAACCAGACAAAATGACAGGAGCAACAAGATCTATGAAAATCTTGCAAAGCTCTTAAACAAAAGGAACAGCATTAAGGTTAACCTGTGGAAACTGAGCAAGCACTCCAAGGACGGGGATTGCTTGATTGTCCCTGGAAAGGTGCTCGGCGTAGGAAGCCTTGACCATAAGATAAGCGTATGCGCGATCGATTTTTCCGAATCTGCGCTCGAGCAGCTGCGCAAATCAAGTTCAACAGTGATAAAGATACAGGAAGCAATAGGCAAAAAAGGCCTTAAAATAATAATATGATGGGTTAACCAGCAATTAGACCTAATAATTTTAAACAGAGTGTGGATATGTCAATAAAACTTGATAATGATTTTGAAGTTTATAACGCCGAGCAGGAAATTCTCGGCAGGCTGGCCAGCATCGTAGCAAAGCAGCTGCTGAATGGCAAAAAAGTCGCGATAGTAAACGCGGAAAAGGCGCTGCTAAGCGGAAACAAGAAAGGCATAATCGAAAAATACAGGACAAGGCTGAATCTTGTAGAAAAGGCAAATCCTGCGCATTCGCCATACTGGTCAAGAAGGCCTGATTTGCTTGTAAAAAGAATCGTCAGGGGGATGCTTCCGTACAGGAAGCCTTCAGGCAAAGTGGCATTCAAGAGGCTGTTTGTATTTATGGGCATGCCTGAAAACATAAACGCAGGAAATATTAAAAAACTGAATATAAAAGACCCGAAAAAGATTTTTGTCAATACAATTTCCATAAGCGAGCTTTCAAGGCTGCTCGGGTACAATGCGAAAATATAGGAGATTACATGGACGAGACCACCACAAATAACGAAGCAAAGAAGCCCGCGCCGAGAAAAACCAGAAAGCAGGCTCCAAAGGCGCCATCGCAAAAGGCAAAAAAAACAAATGCAAAGTCGATAACTGTCATTGCAACCGGAAGGAGGAAGAGCGCGGTAGCCCGCGCAAGCGTATCAAATGGAGACGGAACAATATTAATCAACAACAAAAATCTTGAACTGATCGAGCCAAAGGAGCTGAGAAGCATTATAATGGAGCCGTTTTCGATTTCGCCGACTGCTGCTCAAATCCAGGACAAGGTAAGCATAAAAGTCAATGTTTTCGGAGGCGGCATGAGCTCCCAGGCGCAGGCGTCAAGGAATTCGATTTCAAAGGCCATGATAGCATTTGTCAACAACGATTCAATCCGCAACGAATTCAATGACTACAGGTATATGATAGCTGACGATCCGAGGAGGGTAGAGTCAAAGAAGTTCAAGGGGCCGAAAGCAAGGGCAAGGTTCCAGACATCCTATAGATGAGCTGGTTTTTCTGCGTGCTGTTTTAAACGGCAATGCAATATCTTCATGGTAAGAATTATAAATATTCTGTAATATAATAAAAATAAATATGGCGGTGAATCGAATGCCTGCGCAAAAAATAAAGAAGGAGGAGATATTAAAGACTATAGACAGCCTTTTAGACGGCGTGTGCGGAAATGACGAGATTTGCTATAAAGACATGATAAGGAGGATAGACTCCAACAGCATCCTGCCAGAAGTATGGAAGAAAATAGCACGGGATGTCGTAGCGCTCAAAAAGCAGCACGCTGCTTCCGATGGAAGTTCGCCGGCAAAATGAATCCTGTTGAGCGGGTTGTTTGCAGTAGTTTAAGGTTAAAAATAAGTGATTGAAATGATTATGCCTGTAAGATGTTTTTCATGCGGCCAGGTAGTCGCGGACAAGTGGGACGAATACGATAAAAAAGTCAATAAAGAGCATGAGGACGCCGCAAAAGTGCTTGACGAAATGAATGTGAAAAGATATTGCTGCAGGAGAATGTTCCTCGGAAATATCGAACTCATAGACGAGTTTATAACCTTTGACAGGAAATGATAAAAATATTAAACTAAAGATTATTAAGCATTAAAACTATATAATTATAGAGCTTATAATAATCAATCAGCGACTGCAATAGCGTATATTTTCAGGGTTTATGCCCTGCATTTAAATGCAGCATATTCCAAGCCAGGCGGCAGCCGCATGCAATCCAAACCAAGGTGTAAAAATGGAAGAACAATTTATCGCAAACCAGAGCGAATATCTGGAGGCAGGAATACACATAGCGACAAAGCTCAAAAGGCCGGGAATGGAAAAATTCATATACAGAGTCAGGGAGGATGGTCTTTACTTGTTTGACCTGAAGACAATCGATTCAAGGATAAGAATAGCCGCGGGTATGATCTCAGGCTACAATGCAAATGACATTCTCGTCACAGCATCAAGGATATACGCCATCGTCGCAGCAAGGAAGTTCGCGGAGATAATAAATGCAAAATTCATCGAAAAGAGGGTCAGGCCGGGGATATTCACAGATCCCAACAAGGAGGATTTCGTCGAGCCGAAACTTGTCATAGTGAGCGACACGCGCAATGAAAAGCAGGCGGTCAAGGAGGCAAGCACGAAGAGCATTCCGATCATCGCGCTCTGCGATACAGACAATTCCCCGAAGTACGTTGATTTTGTAATTCCTGTCAATAACAAGGGAAGAAAGGCCCTTGCGTTTACATTTTACTTGCTTGCGCGGGAGGTGCTCAAGGCAAGAGGGGACATAAAATCAAACGAGGAGTTCAAGTACTCTGTCCACGATTTCGAGGCGCAGCTCCAGACCGAGCAGAAGCCCGACACTGCCCGCCAGTATGTAAGGCAGTACCAGAGAGGCGCCCCGCGCGCCCACGAGAGCCCGCACCAAGCCCAGAGGCAGGAAAGGCCACAGCCAATTCAACCGCCTCCTCATGCGCCGGCTGAAAAAGAGGAATCCGCACCTACTACTCTTATCCCCAAGCCCGCAGCGTAAAGCAATGCAAAAAAGCCGAGCAGGCCGATGGCGCATAGTCAGCATGGCATGCAGGGGGTTGCGGTTGAAGTCTTCCATGAGCTTATTGAATTTATTGTTCGTTATTCTGTAATGCATGTAATCTCCTGCATTATATTAATAGCTTATTAGGAAAGAATTCGTGAATTTCCATTTATCAGAAAGCGTAATTGCAGTAATGGAAAAGAGAGCTGCACCATATGGCAATGGTGCAAAAGTAGACTGCATGAAGGCGTATATCGGAAAAAGAGCATATGTAATTATTGCAAAAGATTAATACATTAACCTTTGTCCCAATCCCAAAAGAAAATATAAGCTTATATAATTAAACTGATGAATAGACATAGGTAATAAAATGGGGTCTAAAGAAAAACTAAAAAGCAGTATTAATGAGGTAAATTGGCAAGCTGTTTTATACGAGTGGTTGAACCACGAATATACTACAAGAAAAGATATCCGCAATGCGTTAAATGATAAAAATGCGGCGGGTCTAATAAAAAATCCTGATTTAAAGAGCAAACAAGAAAATTCTGCCAGATTAAAGATGCTCTCAACTTTTAGAACCTATTTATCAGAAAAATACTTTACAAAAAGACAGTGGTCTATACAAACCTTTGATGAATCCGCACTGGATAAATTACTTTTACCTATAGATACTGGTTGGAAATACATATCAGGCGGCTCTTATAGACCAATGGATTCCGCAAAAATTATACTAAAAAAGCCTGAGTCGTTAGATAGTAAATTTTCTGGCAGTATCAGATATATAGAAGAAAATTACAAGATGCTATCCGAAATGAAACACAAATTAATTGTGGTAGGTAATTCACCAAGAAAACTTGAGATTATTGAAGGCGCGCATAGACTTACTGCGATATTCTATAGAAAACTCAAAGAGCCAAACTTTGTTATAAAACCTATGCAAATTTATCGGGGCATAAACAAAAAGAAGCTATTGAGGTAAACCAATCTAATGCGGCACTTCGGAAAACCACTGAGTTTGTTAATTCCCTGCAAAAGATAACTATTTATATCTCAAAACCAATAAATAATATATATGGAAAGCTGCGCCTGATGCCGCGGCAGGAAGCGCAAAAACAAAAAAAGGTGTTAATATGGAAATGATTATAAAAGGAGATTTGCCAGCTATAAATAAAATAAACAAAATGCCAAAGGATTATACGAATTACGATTTAAAGAAAGATAATAACACTATGTTAGCCCAGAAACTTTCAACAGTCTTTTCGCCATCCCAGATATCGTTTCAGTTTAATAATAAAAATACAGCAGTCAAGACAAATAAGGGATACATGTCATGCGATGACAGCGTTATTGTTACTGTAAAGGATGAGAATGGAAAAGAAAATTCATATCCTATATCAAAAGAGGAATTTGATGCTACATACGAGAAGGCAGGCGATAACTACATACTCAAGCCAAACTTCGTACTTGCCCTTGAACTCAATGAGCCTTTCTATGTGCGCCATCCATGGAAGATTCAGGCTTTTTATGGAAATGAAGGCGATTGGCTGGTGAAGGAAGGCAATACACTGCGGGTTATTTCAAAGAAAGATTTCAATAAGCACTACAAAGTTTTCGGGAATTTTTTAAAGGCTCTCGCGGCTGCGGAAAAGTATAAGGAACAACTCAGAAGGTAGAACAGTCAAGGGGCAGGCAGGGCGTAGCAGTGTAGGTATTACAATGCCTTTGGCCGCATCGCCCCGCAGGCAAAATAAAGAAAGCAATAAATTAATTAATCTCCTAATTATATCCATGCACAGCAACATAAAATTCATACACTGCGCTATTCCTGATCTTGATTTCAATGACATCTCGATACTGCAAAGGATAACAGTCAAGGCAGGAAATAACCAAAATCAGATTGCTGTTAGATGCCTTCCATTTGCGCTGCATGTCTTTTTTAATCCGGAATCTAATAATAAAGAAAAGCTGCTAAAACTTAAAAAAACAACAGGGATTCGCTTATTCGTTTCCTCCAAAAACACAAAAAGCCTTTTTATATTGCACAAAAATAATATAATACGGCGGAAGCTAAATGCGGTTGATACTGTTCAGGCAGGCGACGGCCTTGATGCCGCAAAGGCGATAAGGCTCGGGAAGATTCCTGTTATAAGCGATAAAGAGAGAGTGGGTCTTATTGAAAAGCAGCTGAAAATAGTCATGTTCCTTACTAATTCAAAGCATATAGCGCAATTGTCAAAGGCGGCAGTTGTAAGAATATAATAAAATATTTTGCATTTTTACATTCTTTAAATTTTAGAGCAATATTGTTAAAAAATCGAAAAATTACAAACCCCCTATCAAGCAATAAAAAATCGACTGTTAGGCTTTAGAAGTGCAACTTTAATAAAAATTAATGAACCGAATGATAAAATGGCTGATCCGACATCCTCAAGAAAGCTTGAGCATATAAACATATCTTTGAATAAAGACGTCCAATTCAAGGCCACTAACCAGTTTGAGAATGTCCTGCTGTTTCCAAAAAAATCAAAAAGAACGGCGCAGCCAGAAGCGGATATATCTACGTTGTTCCTCGGCAAAAAAACAGGCGCCCCGATATTTATCTCTGCTATGACAGGGGGCCATGAAAAGACATTTCAGATAAACAAGAATCTGGCAGAGGCGGCAGACGAATTCAACATTCCAATGGGGCTTGGAAGCCAAAGGGCAATGATAGAACACAGCAATCTCGCATACACTTATGACGTCAAGAAATATTATGATATAATCTTGCTTGGCAACATAGGGATTGCCCAGCTTGCAAACTACAGGCCTTCCCAGATAGAGCGCATGCTGGACGATGTGCGCGCAGACGCGCTATGCGTCCACACGAATCCTGCTCAGGAGATAGCTCAGCCTGAGGGAAATCTCGGATTCAAGAATGCATTTGCCAACTTGAAATCGCTTGCAGAAGTTATTGATTACAAGGTGATAGTCAAGGAGGTTGGAAACGGCATATCAAAAGAAGTAGCTGAAAAGATCGGCAGGACAAAAGTCTACGGAATAGATACAGGAGGAGCAGGCGGGACAAACTGGATTGCCATAGAACTTTTCAGGAATTCTTCGCACGATATGGATTTCATAAAAGAGTGGGGCATTCCTACAGCGCAGTCGCTGATTGAAATAAAATCCGTGTTCAAAAGATTTGTTACTGCAACAGGCGGCATACGCACTGGTTCTGACGTGGTAAAGGCCATTGCGCTGGGCGCGGACTCCTGCGGGATAGCAATGCCTATGCTTAAAGCAAACAAGAACGGCAGCAAAGGCATAAAGCAGCACCTTGCTAAGTTAATAGAAGAGATAAAGTACGAGATGGCGCTGCTCAATTGCGCAAGCATCGACGATCTAAAGTCACTGAAGTTCGCAATCAACGATCCGCTTTCCAATATCTTAAAGCAGAGAAACATAAACATGCATTACAGCCGCTAATGCATGCCGTCCGGTAACAGCCTTTGCGGGCATGCTTAGCAGCGAAATGCATCGCCCTAAAGCTATAAATATCATAAGAGCGCAAGCATAATCGATAGCAAAGATGAAAAATAAATTGGGGTATTATGGACAAATCAAAAACCAAAGCAGGATCCTCCCTTGGCAATGCTTTAAGAGCGAGAGACGAAAAGCCTGTCATAATCCAAAAAGATTTTCAGAAAAAATTACCCTCAGACACAGTGCTGGCAGTATTCCACTACCTCGGAGAGGGTTCAATATTTTCATCAGACTTGAATAGGATAAATGCTGCTTTTTACAATATATCCCAAAGAAAGGAATTCAAAGTACTATTCAAGGAATTTTCTTTTGACACGGCATGCGGCATACCTTATACAGAAACAATAAGCACGGCTATAACCAAAATGATCAGGTCCGACCGCTTAGAAGGTTCATTCCTGCAGAATATATATAGAATGCCAAAGTGCAATCTTCCATATCAGGAACAATACCTTGATTCGATATTTTCCGATGAAGAAAAGAAGCTGCTCAAAAAGGTGGCAGAGCTGTTCAGGGAACTCATAAGCAAGGATGGAAGTGGAATAAATAATAAACTAAAGCAGGCAAATGCCAAAAATAAATAACCTTACAATCGAGGGCAATGCGGGCTTTGTGAAGAGAGAAAATAAATAGGGCGTTATCTCTAAAATCCTCAATAAAAATAAACAAAAACCGCGGGATGCATGCATTGCGAGGAAAAACAAGTATCAAATAAAGTATTATTGTAATAATAAAGATAAAATGGTTACAAATTTTTACTCAATACATTTAAATACTTTAATATGAAAATAATATCTGATTGGGTAAAAATTATAAAAAGATGATAGGAGACAATGCGAAAGGTAATGCAATAGTAATATTTAGCTGTTAATGGTTGAATTTAATGGCAAATGGAAAATTGTTAGTAAATTTTCTTGATTCAAAAAATTCAACCTTTACCCTCTATCCTATCAACCTTCTAACTTCCTCCTCAAGCAATGCGAAAATACAGTTGCTCAGCATCGGCAATATACACAGCGGCCTGAAAGATTTTAGCAGCAGCGCTCTGATAGGGGTTTCGGAGCTGCTTAAGGAAAAGAAGGCTGAAAGAGACAGCCCGGACGCGGTAATCATAAACGGCGGTGCGCTCCCATACGGCAGTACAACCCAGCATATCCCGAGGACAAGGGGCCCGAGAAGATGGGACGATATGCTTGCGATGCTTAATGATATAAACAATCTGAGGGATGCATCAGATATAACGCAGGTTTACCTTACCAGGATTTTCAACAGCGCCGACGAAAATGCGAAGATAATCTATGTAATGGGAGAAGACGACCTTAAATACAAGACAGACATAGCGACAACATTGAACTACGACTTTGTGTACAAGCCCGAAATTCTGAACGATCTGTGTCTTAGCCTTGAAAGCGAGATAGAATCAAGGATTAAGATAATAGAGATAACCAGGTCTTCGAAGGAAAAAATAGAAAAGTCCTTAAAAGCGCTGAATTCGAAGAAAAACATCAGGCAGCCAGATAAAATTGCAAAATTAAAGCATGAAAAAGAGCTGGAAAATAACAAGAATAGGCTAGAACTTCTAAAGAACCAGCAGGAAATGCAGGAACTCGTAGTGATAAGGCAGAAAATCCTTACGCTCTATTCACAAAGCAGCAAATTCAATTCATTGGATCTTAAGGCCCTTAAGGAGCGCAAGCGCGAAATAGAGGAAGCACTGGTAGACACAAACAAAAAAATAGAGGTAAGCAAAGACATATTCAGCGCGGACTACAAAAAATTAATAATCTCGGGCAAAAAGCTTTCGAATGACCTGAAGGCTGTAGACATTACTATAAGCAAGATCAAAAATTCGAGTTTAAACATACAGATGGCAAGCAAGTCAAAGCGCATAGACACTTTTACAGGGACAATCCCTGCGGAAGCGCAGTCGATAAAGCTTATTGAGGAAATAAGTTTTGATTACTTCAAGTACGTGCTCGGATTTGCATTCGGAAGGAAAAGGGAAGTCCTTCTCGTAGGCAAGAATAACCTGAATTCTTTCAATTTTTCAAAAAACAAATTAAGCCTCAAGACCCTGATAGCGAATAATCCCGCAAACAACTCGAATGTTTTCAAGATGAAGTCTAATTCTGAAATGAACGTAACAATAGGCAACATATCAAGGAACCTTTCATTTGAGCCGAACCTGGCCGTAGTCGGCCACACGATGTCCAATTCATTCACCATAATACCTTCGCGAAACAATTCAAGCAGAAATATGGCGATATCCTGCTCGGGCCATCTCTCAGATCCGCAAAAGACATTTGCGCTCTGGAATGAAAAAATAAAGACAAGGCTTACAAGCGCATTTGAAAAGTCCCTTTTGTTTTCAGGCGTAACTTTGATTTCGTTTGATGGCATCAATTTCACATCAGATGTGATAAAGCACGATTATCTAGTCAATAAGGCGAACGCGCTCGCCGAAAGGGAAAAAGTAGGCATCCCAGGGCTGATTGTACTGCAGGCAAAGGATAAAGCAGGCAGGGCTCCGGTCATGCATGACAGCAACAGCCTTGATGAGGTGAAAATTCAGAAGCTTATCGACGAGGCGAGAATACAGAAGATGCTGGCGTCCCATAAGCTTTTGTCTGAATTAAGGGAGAAGGATCTGAAGTACGTGAATCTGAGCGACTTTGCAGGACAGAATAAGATAATGCAGATATCAAAAATTTCAATTGCAAGCATAAGTGACATACATTTCGGCGGCGGGGAGACGCAGATGGAGCTGCTCAAAGCCTGCATAGGCGACATAGCATCAAACCCTCCGAACATACTAATACTCAACGGAGACATAGTGGAAGGGAACCTGAACAACTACATGAACGTGCTGAAGGAGAACAAGAAGCCCCAATTAATATCTGAATACATGGAGTTTCTGAAGACTAAAAATCTCACTAATACTGCGTTCGTCAAGGAAATGAATGCATTCATGCAGGATTTTATAAACAGGACGCCCATACAGAATATTGACGCTCAAATCGAGCCGTTCATCGGAATAATTTCCCCTGCAATAGACAGCATAATGCATTCTAATGGCAGCATAGTAATCACCAGCGGCAACCACTATAACAAGACATACAGAGGCCACAATATCGACGAGGCGGAGAAGCTGGGGGCTGCGATAAAGGCCTATGCAAGGGGCAAGTCGCCCTCATACGATAACATAAGGGTAATCCATGGCGCAGACTACGGCGCGGGCGAGTTCGAGCTCAAGGCAGGGGGCAGCTCGTTTCCGGTCATGGTGGCGCATAACATAGGCAAGAGCGTGGAATCGATAGTGAACAAGCTGAGGCGCAAGAACTCTGATGCGCAGATATGCGTGGGGTCTCATTGGCACAATTACATGCAGATAAATACGATCGAGAACAGCATAGAAGTCACGCCATCGCTTACATCCACAAAGGAGAACGCCTTCCTCGAGTCCACTAACAATTCGATTGGGGAGATAACAGGCTATGTGCATTCGGAGTACGAGATAGGCGGGAACAAGGTGCTAAGGCACAAGTCCGAGCTTAGGTCCAAGGACAGTTTCAAGTTCCTCAGGACTAAGTCTGGCGACCTCATCGATGAGTTCATGAGAAATAAGGCGCAGGTCAAAGTAGAAAGACCGAAGGCTCCGTCGCTTGTTGTTTAAATAGTGGTTTGGATGGATCGCAGAAAACAAAAAAAATACGAGACTGCAAAACAGTTGCTGAGAGGAATGCGGCAGGATGCCGTAAAACTGGTGTTGAAGGGCAAGCTAGACAGCGTAGGGCTCGGCAATTGCACGCCCTCGTCATTCGAGATCGACATCGCGTCAATACTGCTAGACCACGGCCTCGACTTTGATTATAATTCAAAACTCGTGCATTCGTCCACTACGGGAATGCAAAATACGATGGCTAAAGACATTCCCTCGATAGGCTACCAGAAAATAAGCCTGTCGGGCGCGAACTGCGACCGCGAGGAGATTTTTAGGCCAGATTTCATAATTAATGACATACAGGTGCACAACAAGACCCTCGTCTTAGAGCCGCATGGAAAGAGGTACTTTGACTACAGAAGAATAAACAAGTACAAGAACTTCATGAATTTCTTCGGCGACTCGTACTATTTTGTGATAATAACCGATCATTCTAAGGCGGCTCTGGCCAATATGCTATGCGATTCAGGCATGCGCATATCAGACATATGCGACGAACTACTTCATGTTAACAAGCACTCGGAGCTTCTTCAGGTCAAGAGCATGCTGCGCAAGCTTGAGCAACAAAATGAGCGCAAGTCTGCCGCGCAGCCGAATCCCTATGCGCCTTGCAAGCTGGTAGTAGCATAGTCGCAGAGCGTTTGCCGGCGCAGACGCGCTGAAACCTACATTATATATATCTGAAGCGCCGCTTAATTAATTGTCGAGCAGGCACAAATTTCGAAGCGATTTTATGAACAAAACGCAGACTGCAAAATTCAACAGAATAAAGGAGGAATTCGAGGGCATTCTTTGCGGGCGAAGGCTCAGCGCGGCGATAGCCGCTGCCCAGACATCGGACGATCCGGGAGTGCTCATGAGGCTGGCGAATTATGATTACAAAAAGCCGTTTGAGAACGAGTGGTGGTTTGTGGTCTACTGCGCGTGCAGGAATCCGCACATCCCTTCGTGGTTTCTGGAGAAGAAGGGGACAAAGGATCCTCATGCAAAGGCAGGCATGGCAGAGAACACGACTACACCATACAGGATGCTGAAGCAGCTTGCAGAGGATCAGGACCAATTAATTTGCGAGAAAGCATCAAAGACCATAGAAACGAAGCGGTTGTTAGATATGAGAAGGCACGGCGATCACAATATATATATGCCGAAGAAATAATACTAACCCTAATATTACTATTAATACTAATCCCAACACTAAGACATTGATTGCGTGCTTTACGATTTTATAAAATTGGATGCGTGCGCAGGCGCCGCGTATACGCCCCGCGAGGACTCTTTTCTGCTGGCAAACGCCGTAAAGAGGCACGCGTTTAAGAAGACCCTGGATATAGGCACTGGCAGCGGCATCCAAGGTCTTGTAGCAGCTTCCAATGGCTGCGATGTCACTTTCTTGGATATAGACCCTAATGCGCTCGATTGCGCAAGGCGCAATGCCTCGATGAACTCGCTAGGCGGCAGGTTCGTGCTGAGCGACCTCTTTTCAAATATAGGCGGCGAAAAGTTCAATACGATAATATTCAATCCCCCTTATCTCCATTCTAAGCCTCTGGCAGGCATGCAAGACCCTGTACGAGCACTGGACGGAGGGGAAGGAGGAAGGGAGGTAATCGACAGGTTTCTTGAAGCATATGGCGGCCATGTGCTTGAAGACCATGTGGTGATAATGCTGGAAAGTTCCCTGAACGGCTATGAATCAGATGTGAAAAAGCTCAATGCAGAGGTAGTGGCAAAAGAACGCTACTTTTTTGAGGAGGTAGCCGTCCTGCTTTTTTCCTGATTTTGTTCCTGTTTTTGTCCGAACACCAAATATCCTGTATGCCATATCCCTTTTGTCGACGGCCTTATGCCCGCTTCTCTTATAAGCATATCCCTCATTATGACTTCTGCAGCAAATATATTATTGAATTTATATTTTTCAAGCTTGTCAAAAAATTTCCTTAGTTGCTCAATGTGCAGGATATATCCCACGATATACCCCCCGTTTTTAAGGGCGTTGCAGGCGTTTTTCACTGCCTTCTCCGAGTTGGGCAGGTCAAGCGCAACGACATCAACATCCTTTTCAAAGATTTTTTTTGTTACGTCCGCATTGTGTATTATTAGATTCTCGAGATTTTCTATTCTTTTGTTATGCTCTGCTATTTTCACGAATTCAGGCTTCAGCTCGTAAGAATAAACTTCCTTGCATATCTTTGCCATGCTTACTGCCAGCCATCCGCTTCCAGTCCCCGCGTCGACGCAGATGCTGTTCTTGTTCACATTCGCATA
>JAMCYJ010000030.1 GCA_023474155.1 Candidatus Martarchaeota archaeon
TGCGAGGATTACCGCGATGATGAGTATTGCCCAGCCGTATGTCATCAGGTATTCCATTGCGCTCTGCGCTTTTCTATTATTACCTAAAAACTTTTTCCCAAAAAGGTTGTTTTGTCTCTCTCTCTCTTCGCGCGCCATGGAATCCGTTTTGTTTTAATCATATATAGGATGAAAAGGCTTATAAAGATTCTGAAATGTAATTTTCATAATTGCGAATCCACTCAGCCAAGCTTCTTGCTTATTGCAGCAATTTTTTGCAAGTCAAGATAGGAATCATGCTTCTTGATCCCCGAAGCTATTATATATTCTCTTATTGCTTTTGGATTCACGCCCTTTGCCCTGAACCCCATTATTGTAGGCGCCCTCGGATCGTCCCATCCGGTAAGCCTGCCCTCGCTAATTGCAATCTTTATATCTGACTTGTGCGCCAACTCTCCCTGCACTTTTAATGTCCCTACTTCAAGCACATGAGGTATAGTCCATGAAAATGCATCAAAAAGATATTGCTGCTTCATTTGATTCAGTTCATGCTCTTTTCCGCGTATGACAAGTGTTATCTGCATTTCATGGTCATCAACTGCTGACGCGAAATTATAAAGCGGCCAAACCCTATACCTTATTCCTGTTACCGGATGCGCATAATCTATAATCCTAAACATAACCCAGTCCCTTATAGAGCTGTTAGGATGCGCGAGGTCTGTCTTCAACCTTAATACTGCTTCTCCCTCTTTGTAGTCAGTTTTCATTTTTTTCCATTTATCTAATGCCTCTTCCTTGTTGCTGCCCCTGCAGACACAGGCAATGCCTTTTTTTCTATTTTCTTGCATTTCTTCCTTGGCGCATGTGCATACATACGCATTGCCATTGCGTATCAATTCCTCTGCAAATTTATAATATAGTTCAATGCGTTCGCTCTGCTTGATTGTCTTATATACATTGCAGCCGAGCCATTCAAGATCTTTTGCCGTCTGCGCATATGCTTCTGGAAGGGGTTTTTTTGTCTTCGGGTCTGTATCGTCGAATCTCAGGTAAAACAGCCCTTTGTATTTTTTCGAGTATTCATCGCACAGCACGGCGATCTTTGCATGGCCTATGTGCATGAAACCGCTCGGATTCGGAGCGAACCTTGTGTTTACCTGCATGCCCTGCAGCGCCCATTCGAGCTCTGGCAGCCCTATGCGCTCCTCCTTTTTCACAAATGTATATTTGGCAACCTCCTGTTCTATCTCTGCCTTTGGCATTGCATTGACTTCGTTTATGACTTCTGATATTATCCGCGCCGCCTCCTTTATATTTCCCTTAAAGTCTGGCACTTCGCTTAGAACTTTATTAAGCACCGCGCCAAGCCTTGCTGAGCCATAATCCAGGGCATTTTTCAAGGCGTATTTTCTTGCAATTTCCTTTATTTGATTTTCTGGCATAATAGCACATTATAGAGGATATAGCCGCTGTACTGCATGCGGGGCCCCATTCATTTTATTAATAAATATTAAAATAAATATTAATAAGTGTTTTCTATAATCCTTATTTATCCAGAGCCGCAATATTAAAAAAAAAGGATTAAATGAAAATAAACCTAAATAATTATGATCTCTTTATATTCGACTGGGACGGCACGCTTAATTCCCTTGGAATCCTGCTTAACGCTAATGAAAAAATCAAAAGAGCTCTTAAAAGCATTGGAATACTGAAAAACAAAAGGCCTGCCAGATCAGCAGACATCAAAAATAATTTTATCGATATAAGAAGCATAAGCTTCATGAAAAAAGAGCAATTCAGGAACAGGATATTCTCATTTGCGATTGATATCTTTTTCATGGTCAGCAGACCGAAGCTCCACCGCGACTCGGCCGCAATCCTAAGGAATCTAAAGCAGAAAAATAAGAAAATAGCCCTATTCACAAACGGGGGGGACTACAGGATAAAAAAAGAGCTGCGGCACTTCGGGCTTGACATGTATTTTGACCTTGTGATAAGCGCAAGGAAGCTTGGCGCGCTCAAGCCGGACCCTGCGGGCCTGAAGATGATATGCAGCAGGATGAAAATAAAAAAGCAGCGGGCTCTGCTTGTCGGAGATTCGCTCGATGACATGATAAGCGGTAAAAACGCGGGCATAGACCTGTGCGCGATAACAGACGGATTTGACTCCGCGGCTAAGCTCGGCGAAGCAACGCCTAGATACATATTCAAAAGCATAGAGGAATTTTATAAAAATATGTGATAGGCGTAATAGAAATACAGAATATGCCATATGGCATGCGGATCGCGCAATGCCGCAGGGGCAGGAACAGGGATCAATAATTAGCGCAAAGCCAAGAGAGGGATTTTCGTATTTTATAAATATATCGAACCCCCATAAGCCGCTCTGCAGGCGGCTGCATAGCCATTCTGCCATCTTGGCAAATACGCGCAGCGCATGATGTAAATCCGCGGCGCACTCTTATTTTGCATCTTGCGTTATAAATATAAACAAACCAATATTTATAAAGATGCGCCCCAATCGTAAAATTGAAGTAAACATTCTTTGGGTGACAAATCTCAAATACATTTAAATAATTAAATTACATAATTAAATAACACAATAATGAATGACTATTCTGATGGCTAATTTGAATGGCGATGCATTCTCCTAATTGATATGATGATAATATGGTAAGATTAAGAATAAACTATGTCCCGCAGGAATTGGCTACAAAAACAATAAGCCTCAGCAGCAACGAGCCCATAACGAAAATAATCCCTATGATAAAAGACAAAAAATACGAGGGGGTAATAATCAACAAGAACAACAAGTATCTTGGGATTATAGATTCCAAGGGCCTGTACAAATTCTCTGATATGAGAATGCAGAAGAACGAATCCGCAGAAGGCTTTGTCGTAAAGGCCCCTGTAATAAACAACGAAACGGACCTGTTTACGGTGCTGGATTATTTCACAAGCGCAAAGACGAATGTGCTGCCTTACTCGTACAAAAACAAGATAGACAGCGTGCTCACCAGGAAAAGCCTTCTTAAGCTTATTCTCTCGTCAAAGCTCATGAACGAGATGCCTGTTGAGAGAATAATGACGTTCCCGGTGATAGCCGCGGATGCTGACACGGGATTGATAACCGCAAAAAAAATAATGTCGGACCATAAGCTCAGCAGGCTCGTAGTTCTGAAAAACAATTCGCCGATAGGCATAATAAGCATGAAGGACATAATCTACAAATTCTCGCTAAATGAAAAACTTCCCGAGATGAAAGACGTAAGATTCAACATAAACAACATAAACATAGGCAGCCTTTGCGAAAGAAACGTGAAAACAATAGAATACAACAGGCCCGTCTCGGAAGCGATGAGGAGGATAATAGAGCAGGCGATTTCGTCTTTGGTTGTGGTCAAGGACAAAAAATACATAGGAATGGTTACAATCTCGGATATACTGAAAAACATACAGATAAACGAGCAGATACAGGAAAATAAGATATTCCTGATAGGCATCGACGAGGAAACAAAAGAGTACGAGGACGAAATAAGGGAGCAGCTAAAGAGCGAGATAAACAAGATCGAAAGAATGAATTACACTGTCAACTACCTCACGCTCAATGTCAAAAGAAACAACAGGTACTACCAGCTGAACGCAAGGATAAACCTGGACCGCACTGGAATCATTTCGCTGCACGTCGAGGAATATCTTCTCGACAAGGCGATGAAAAACCTGCTTTCGCTTCTTGAAAAAGAGCTTAAAAAGGAAAAAAGCCAGATGCTGACGTTAAGGAAAGTGGATAGGAATGAGGAGGAATAAAGACAAGAGCAGGCTGCAGTCAAGCCTTGAGCTTCTTATAACAATCTCGTTCGGGCTCATGATACTGCTGCCGATAATCGTCATAGGATTCATGCAGATAACAAATTCTAATTCGACCCTTTCGGCGACGGTCGCGCAACAAAGCTCGAACAAGCTTGCAAGCGCGGCGGCGAGCGTTGCGAGCAGCGGGCCCGGGAGCAAGGAGATGGTGCTGATACAGATCCCGCCAAATATAAAGTCCATACTAATAGGCAATAATACGAACGGCGTAGGCCACGAGATCAAAATAATAGTATATACGGCAGGGGGGAACAGCGATATTATATCGTACACCCTTGTCAATGTCTCGGGAAACCTCGGGTCAGCCACGCTGCAGGGGCAGTATCTTGTCAATGTGTCTGACATGGGCCAGTGCCCTTCTGAGCCGTCCGTGCCGTGTGTTTATATCTCTACAAAAACATGACAAGCAAACAAATGTGACTCCATGAAAATACGAATGTTCTTTTTATTGATCAGCATTCTCCTGTCTGTTTCCGCCGTCGCCGCGAATGCCTCGTTCGCGGTCACGCACCTCAATACAACTGTCGCGCTGAACAAAAATACAAGCGCAAAAATAACAGAAGTCATAAACATAAAGATAAGCAACGAGTCCCTCAAACAGTACCAGCTTGACAGGGTCGCGCTGAACCTGAAGCTCGAGGAATGGCAGTCCCTGATAGGGCCGACCCTTGTGCAGCATATAATCAATACCCATTTCGGGGTAAGCAACTTCAGCTTTATACCCGGGCCTGTCAGCGTCCATAACGGATCGAACACAGCGCAGCTCTACCTGAACTATGAAGTGCTGAATGTGACGACTGTAAAGCAGATAGCGCCGAGGGCGTTCTCGTATAAGTTCAACAGCACTGTATTCAACTTCGAGCACGGGGCGAGCGGGGAGATACTTCCTCCGAATACCACTCTTACGATAGACCTGCCGCTTGGCGCGAGGAACATCTCTGTGTATCCCATACCCGACCTGCCTGCGAATGGGCTTGCCGACAAATTCAACAATGCGACGACGCTGTCATGGAACAACGGGGAGCCGCTGTCGAGATTCACCCTTAATTTCGAGCTCAATGAAAATATACAGACAGAGGTCGTATCGTTCTTTACAAGGGTCTACGACTATTTAGGGTATGCGTCGTATGTCATTGTTATCCTCATAATTCTGCTGTTCATATTTTACACTTATTTCAAGGCGAAATCCTGATATGCCCGAGCGGCGATGCAAATGCATGAATACGAAATAAAAATACTTGGCATACTAAAAGCAGACAGGCATGAAACAGAGGCGGGCATCATCAGCAAATCTGGCATAGGCAGGGATTCCGCGATGTGGGCGCTGCAGAATCTCAAGGAGCGGGGAATGATCAGAATCAGGAACGAAAAGGCATTCTCGGCGGTGCTTACAAAGGAGGGGCTTGGGTACATAGGGGAATTTCCAGAGGAGAAAATCGCAAGAATGCTCGGCGGCGGAGAAATTAGCAGGGAAATAAAAAACGCGCCGGAAGGCAGCGGCATCGGAATCATATGGGCGAAGAAAAACAAATGGATAGAGATTAAGGGCGACGGTCTCGCGCTCAGGGAGCGCCCGCCGAAGGAATACTGGCAGAGAACCCTGCTCGGCGAGCTGAGCAGGAGAAAAGAATTCGACGCGCTGTTCATGGAAAAGAACAGGCAGGGCATAGAAACGCTTGTAAAAAGAAAGCTCATAGAGATTAAGGAAAAAAATATCGCGGAGGACATCGAAATAACAGAGACGGGGCTCGAGGCCGCCGGCTCCGAACAGGAAACAGGAAACGAGACAAAGGAACTGACAAAGGAGCTAATCAGCAGGTATTCCGACGAAAAAGGATTGGCATTCAAGAAATATGATATTAATGCGGATACAGAAAAAACATATCCCGCGCGGATCCATCCACTCAGCATATTTATAAACAAGATAAGGAGGATATGGCTCGAGCTTGGATTCAAGGAGGTATCGGGGCCTGTCGTCGAGTCCGAGTTCTGGGTCTTTGATGCTCTGTTCTCTCCGCAGGACCATCCCACTCGCGAAATGCAGGATACCTTCTTTCTGTCTAGCCCGCGGGAAATCGATATCGGAAATGAGGAATTGAGGAGGAAAATAAAAAACATGCATGAAAAGAACTGGAGGGGAAAATGGGAGGTGGAAACCGCGAAGCACGCCGTGCTGAGGCCGCATGCCACAGGAGTTTCGGCGCACTACATGCACAGCCTCGCGCGCAGCCCTGCGCCTATAAAGCTGTTCACAGTAGGCAAGATATTCAGGAACGAGACGATAGACTTCAAGCACCTTGCGGAATTCCATCAGGTCGACGGGCTGATCATAGGCGATAACCTGGATTTTTCAAACCTGATTTTTACCCTGAAACGGTTCTACGAAAGGCTCGGCATAAACATATCCATAAAGCCCGCATATTTCCCGTTCGTGGAGCCTGGCCTTGAAATAAACTACGTCGACAGGAAGACAGGGGAGTCCATAGAGCTCGGAGGGGCGGGAATAATAAGAAACGAGATAAAAAACGCGCTCGGGATCAAAGGCAAAGAAGTGCTCGCATTCGGCCTCGGGATCGAACGCCTGCTTTTCAGGGAGATGCCACTGGCCTCGCTCGTCGAACTATACAAAAACGATGTCGGCTGGCTGAGGAACGCGAAGCAGATAAAGGTGTGATGCATGGCTTCTATTATTTTTTTGCTAAAGGATCTTGAGGACCAAGGGCTAGACATAGGCATGCTGGAAATCATGGTGCCTAAGATAGGAATGGAAATCGAAAGGCGCGACGATACTGAAATAGCAATAGACGTCACGCCGAACAGGCCAGACCTTATGGATTTTACAGGCTTTGTCAGGGCGCTGAAGGCTCTTGCGCCCTCTCTGGAAGGCGAAAAACAAGGCGCGACAATCAGGAAACATGTATACAAAATAGAAAACGAGCCTCTGGCCAACCTGCATGTGAATAAAAACACAAAGAAAATAAGGCCGTTCATCGGCATGCTTATCGCAAAAAACGCTGATTTGGGAGGGGGCAGGCTGCAGTACCTGCTGAACTTCGCGGAAAAGCTTTCGGATACGCTTGGCAGGAAAAGGAAGAAATTCGCAGTCGGCGTATACGACTTTGATAAAATAAAACCCGACCTTTTTTACGATGCGACGCAAAACGCAAAATTTGTCCCTCTTGGAGGAAACGCGGAAATGAGCTTCAGCGACATACTTAAAAGACACGAGAAGGGCATCAAATACAGGGATGTCTTCAATGCAGCGAAAGGCGGAAAGCCTTTGTTTCCTTTCCTGAAGGATTCAGAAAAAATCCTTTCGCTGGTGCCTGTAATAAATTCGGAATACGCAAAGGTTACAGAGAATACGAAAAACCTGCTGCTTGATGTGACAGGGACGTCTGAGCAAGGAGTGAGGCAGGCGGTAAACATTTTTGCCTGCTCTTTTATGGACAGAGGGTTCGAGGTTTATCCCGTCAGAATTTACAGCAGCGGCAAGACCACGACAACCCCTCTGCTTGAGCACAGGCAAATCAAAATAAATGCAAGGGACGCGGGCAAAAAACTAGGAATCGGCATCGACAGCAATGACGCCGCAAGACTGCTCGGGATGATGGGTTATTCAGCAGAAATCAACGGCGGCAACATAATCGCACGCATACCCGAATACAGAAGCGACATATTCGACAGGCAGGACGTGATCGAGGATATCGCAATCGCATACGGATACGGAAACATTCCGCCGAAGCCTATACAAGGCAGCTTCGAGGGCAGGGCGGACAGGGCGAGGGAGCTGGCAAACGAGCTTTCCGGATTCATGATCGGGCTAGGATTTTCAGAGGCAGTGAACGCCTACCTGACAAACGAAAAAATAAATTTCGAAAACATGCAGATCGACGCTGGCGAAAAAAGCAGGGTCAGCATACTGAATGCAAAGGCAGAAGCGGTGACAATGCTGCGCACGGACCTCCTGCCTGGAATCCTAAGCAACCTCGGCGCATCGCTGGCTGAAAAAATGCCCCAGAAGCTGTTTGAGATAGGAAGCGTTTTCTCGCTGGAAACCGGCGGCGAAGCGCATGAGCAGCTGCGCCTGGCATTTGCAAGCGAGCACTCGAGATCGAACTTCGCGGAAATAAAATCCGCTATCGATTCCCTGCTCAAGCTTATGGATATAGAAGATATAGGATTTAAAGAGGAAAAAAGCAATGTGTTTATAGAAGGCAGGTGCGCCGCGGCCATGTCAGGAAACAGAAAAATAGGCATATTCGGGGAACTGCACCCAAAAGTCCTAAGGGCATTCGGGATTGAGGAGCCTGCTGTCGCCGCCGAAATAACAATACGCGAAAAAATAGAATACCAGTTCAGCATCTGATAGGCTCGGCGCCCCGCGCAGTGCCTGCGCCCCGAGCCTGCCTTACCCTTGGCTTATTTCTTTTACGCCTCGCTTTCTGTTCTCGTAGAGAGCCATCACGAATAGGAGAGTCGAAATCCTATTCATAAATTTAAGCAGCTGCGGGCTGACTCCTGCCTCGTTGCCTTTTATTTTTGCGATTGATCTTTCGCTTCTCCTTGCCACTGCGCGGGCGTTTTGCAGGTAAACTGCCCCTGGCGATCCCGCCGGTAGGATAAATTTGGTTACGCTGCCGGAGTGCTTCCCGAGCATCTCTATGTAGGCTTCGATCTTCTTTACGTCCGCATTGCTGATTTCAGATTTCGGGCTGAAGCTTTTGTCTGCATGGCCCGCGATTTCCGCTTCTGCGGCATATATATAATTCTGCAGATCATTTATAATCCGCTGCAGGCGCTTGGTCTTCACATGCAGCGCCGCGATTCCGAGCGCTGTGCTGAATTCGTCAAGGTCACCCAGCGCATTGATCAGGCGGGCGCTCTTGCTGAATTTTTTGCTTCCTATCCTGGTCGTGCCTGCATCGCCGTAGCCTGTATAAAACCCCATCGTATCAGTAATATTTTACAACAATATTTAATAAGATTGCCGGAAAATAATTAAGCAGGAGCTTGTAGTCGAGTGGTAAGACGCCACCTTCACACGGTGGAGACCCGGAGTCCGATTCTCCGCAAGCTCATTTTCTGCGTGGTTTTTGTTTTCTGGTTCTGCATTGCAATCTTATATATATGAAATTACCCAAACCGCGACAATCAGGCCGAATATTATCAGCAGGGGAATTATTAGTTTTGCAGTGCTTAATATGGAATTCAGCACCGTGAACATTTTTTCCCTTATATTCGAGCCCCATACGAGAAACTTATTTAATTCCTGTTTATTGTAATAGACCTTGACATCGCATATGTCCTTTACCGCGGCGTCAACGGCATTGTCAAGCGCATCCTTGAATAAGCTAAAATTCGTATAGTTCCCGAAAACGTTTTTTGCGGATTCGCTTATCGAATTCACATAATGCGTGTCTGTCGTGTATACTTCTGCCGGGAGCTTGTACTTTGCGGCAATATGATCGAGCACTTGCTTGCGCAGGGCTGGCGACATGTTGTTTGCGTTAAATAGTATCAGCGCATGCTTGTATTGCTTATGCCCATCGAATGAGAATATAGCTACATTAATATTGCCTGGCGCAAGATCTTTGGGCTTGCCTAGGGAATAATAAAATTCTGCCGTTCCTATCCCTGCTTTTAGCCTTCCCCTAGCGGTTTCCTTCAATAAATCGATCGCATTTGCATAGTCCTTGTAATACTTGGAATTCAGCTGTATCCCTTTAAGCTCAGCGGCGGGCGCTGTTTCGTATCGCGAATTGTGGGCATCAAGCAATACAGGGTTTTTGAATTTTGCAAGAAGAAGATTCTTAAGCGCCTCGCGGGCATCTGATGAAACGTCCTCTGTCACCTTCGGGGCCCTTGAAAAACTCACCATAGCGGCCGCGCCGAAATCAAGCGCGGTCAGATGGGAGTCCCCTAAAGAGGAACTGAAAAATCCCATGTCAGTGTCCCCCGCGCACTCTGCATTTTTTATGGCCGCGTCCATGCATTCCTTCAGTCTGCCTATCTGCAGGGAACTTACAGGATTTAAATCCTCGTTCACTGCAGGATGCATTATGAACGCGGGCGCCCTGTGCCTGCTGTTCGCATGCGCCTCGAGCAGATGCGGAAAGTTGCTTCCACCTATAGTGCTAAAAGGGCCGTAATGGACATCTGGCGCGAAGAATATCGCCTTGAGCCTGCTTTTTTTGTCTTTCAATAATATCGTGTTCGCCTCGACTGTTCTGTACTCCCCGAACTTTTCGCCGAAGACATTCGATACGTTTATGTCAAACATCCAGTTCTGGAAAAGATTCGAAAGAGTTTCCATGGTATTGAACCCGAGACTTTTCTTCATCGGTTTGTCGAACAGATAGAGAATCAGGTAGCTGATAATTACGAATACTGAAACGCCGAGGTAAAATTTCAGCATGAGGATGTTTAGAGGCATCGCCACCTTAAAAAGAAAATTGCTTGCGGGGGCATAGAGGATAAGGTTGAATGTTGGCTGGACCAGCGAAACTATAACCGCCTTTTTTTTCATGCCGAAAATGATTTTTGCTATGAAGAACCATTCGCTGAATATCAGTATGTTCCCAAGGATTATCGCGAGGCTTGCGGCATATGCGTTTGTGAACAGATATATTATATTCGAGAGGATGAAAAAAATTGAGTATATGAAAAGCGCAAGGAGCGTAAGAAAAAACACATGCTTGAGTGTTATTTTCCTGTTCACCAATTTAATAATTGAAATCGTAAAAAGACTTGGTATCGCTATCGCGATCAGGCCTGTCAACGACCCTGTTATCGCTATATAAAACGCGCTGTGCAGCAGCGCCCTGTGGTTTACGACTGCGATGCTCAGCATGCCGATGCTTATGCTTGAAAAAAGGAGCGCGATGAAAAGCACGTACTTGTTCGGAAGGCTTTTGGAAAATATCCCTACGAATCTCGATATGTCGTCCTTTTTCTTCATGGAACCCTGGCGCCCTGATGCTTTGATCATTATCCCTGTGCCTGCCTGTTATTTTCCGAACCTCCTGCTTCTTTCCGAAAACGTTTTTATTGCTTTTTTAAGATCTGCCTCGCCGAAGTCGGGCCAGTATTTTTTCGAGAAATAGAGCTCTGAATAACTGGACTGCCATGGAAGAAACCCTGAAAGCCTCATCTCGCCCGATGTGCGTATTATCAAGTCCACATCCGGAACTATCGCAGTCCTGAGATAGCTGTCGATGCTGCTTAAGCTCGCATTAGGGTTGCTTGCAAGCCTTGCCCGTATCTTTTTTATCATATACTCTATGTCCTCCCTGCCGCCGTAACCCACAAGCAGGTTTATGGTCAAGTCCTTGTAGTGCTTAGTCTTGGCCTGCAGAAAACTAAGGGCCTTTTTCAGGCCTGCTGGCAGGATATTCAGGTTTCCTATGATTTTAACTCTGACGCTGTTCTTTCTCAGTGTCTCGAGAATGTCTTTGTCCTTTGCGGTTACTGCATACAGCCTGTAAAGCAGGCCCAGCTCGTTTTTGTTTCTCTTCTTTATATTTTCTGTCGAAAGCGCCCAGATTGTCAGCATCTTGACGCCCTGCTTTTTGGCGAGCAGGCTTATGTCGATGGCTTTTCTTATGCCAAGGGAATATCCTAAATGCAGCTTTGTCCTGTTTTTGCTTACCCAGCGCCTGTTGCCGTCTGGGATTATTGCGATATGTTTCGGATTGGAGCTATTTGCATCTGGTTCCGATTCGCGCGCGCCAAAGCCGGCGCGGGAGTTTTGGCTTCTGCGGCTTCCGCATTTTTTGATGCTGTTTTTTAAAGGTGCCATTGCGACCCAGCCATTATCTAATTATTAGTAGAATAAAATGAAATATATAAATTTATAGCAAAAAATATTAAGATATTAGCAAAATTATAGGTAATGGTGGTTCAAAGCACTATTATTGATCGCATGATGAAAATCACATTTTTGGGGACTGCCGGAGCGACACCGACCAAAAAAAGGGCGCTTCCGAGCATAGCCGTCGAATATAAAGGAAAAATCTACCTATTCGACTGCGGCGAGGGAACGCAGCGCCAGTTCCTGAAATACGGGCTGAACATGTCGAAGATCTCCTGCATTTTTCTCAGCCATGCGCATGCAGACCATGTAATAGGAATTGCAGGCCTCATCAGAACGCTTTCAATAAACAGGCGCACGGAGGCGCTATCTATATATGCGCCTGCAGGAGAAGAAAGCAAAATAAGGAACCTCGCGCATTTTGACGATTCAGTGGTTAATTATGAGGTAATGGTAAAACCAATCAAAACAGGAATAGTGCTAAAAAACAAGGACCTCGAAATAAGCGCATTTAAGCTGAACCATTCCGTACTGACTTACGGATACAGGATAAAAGAATCCGACAAAATCAGGTTCCTCAAGGAAAAGGCCGCTGCCGCAGGGATAAGGGGAATTATGTTTCAGGAGATATTAAAGAAAAAAACACTGCGCGTAAACAAAAAAAATGTGTCGCTAGGCAGCATATCATTTCTTGAAACAGGGAAGAAAATAATCTATGCTACAGACACAAGGCCGTGCAAGACAACTGAAAAGAGCGCTGCAGGCGCGGAGTTGCTTATCCATGAGGCAACATACACTAATGCATTGAAGGCGTTCGCAAAGGAAAGAAAGCACTCAACTGCGGCCGAGGCCGCAACGATTGCAAAAAATGCGCATGCAAAAAAGCTTATTCTGTTCCACATAAGCGCGAGGTACAAAAACACAGGGGATCTGTTAGACGAGGCAAGGCGCGTCTTTAAAAACACCGAAGTCGCAAATGACGGGTTTGAAATAACGCTGTAGCAGCCATGCTACAGCCAAGACAGGAGAGATATAAGGCGTTATTTATGGCCTTATTGCTTTGTTTTTTTCTTATTGCATCCCTTTATGAGATAAACATTAGTGAGGGCTGCTGCTTCAGCTGCGCGGGCGGAAAAGGCAGAATCCGTAGAGGATATGTTCACCGTGGTGAGATTTGAATTATCTAAGTTAATAGCATCAAACATTTCTGCTCTTTGCATATTGAAACGCGCAGCTTTTATCAATTGCTTGCAGGATGCGGAAAATGGATGCTTCTCTATCTTTTGTATCCTTGTTATTGATATGCCAAAATTCCGGGCAGTTTTTTGTTCGGATTTATAATTATTTCCGCAGCCGCTGGCCATTGCACTTAAACTTATTATCGCGCCGCCGATTGCTGCATTGCGCAGGAAGGTTTTTACCTTTGTTTGTTTTTTATTTGTCTCCATGCTTTCACTTTTTATTTATAATTTATTTGCAATAGATAATTGTTACGCCTGTTATGATATTTATAATTATTCTTGCCATTTTTCGCATCTGCTTATGAATAAAAGCCGGCAGAAGCGTAAAAAATTAGGGATTATTGCAAATATTTCCAAAGTTATTTATTAATGCCCAGCAATGTTTTTATTTACAAAATTATATAAATTGCGAGCTTGTAGTCGAGTGGCAAGACGTCACGTTGACAACGTGAAGATCCGGAGTTCGATTCTCCGCAAGCTCATTTGAATTAATAGCGAGTTGATATGGATATAGGAGAAAGTTTGAGGAAAGCCATTGCAAAACTGTCTAATACTACAATAATAGACCTCAAAACAATAAAGGAATTCAACAAAGAGCTTCAAAAGATATTACTTAGCGGCGACGTAGACGTAAAAGTAGTATTCGACCTTACGAGCAGGATAGAGAGGGAGGCTTTGAAAAGCGACCTGCCGCCTGGCGTGAGTTCGCGGGATTATATCCTGAATATAGTATACAACGAGCTTGTGTCCCTTGTAGGAGAATCGTATGAGCCTGAAATAAAGCCGAAGCGCATTTTGCTTATAGGCTTATATGGGTCTGGGAAAACGACCACTTCTGCAAAAATAGCAAAATATTACCAAAACAAGAACCTCGGATCTGGTGTGATTTGCTGCGACGTTTCAAGGCCTGCTGCATACGAGCAGCTTGAGACCCTTTCAAAGGCAGCAGGCGTGGGATTTTACGGGGAAAAAGGGCAAAAAAACCTGAAGAAAATAGTTGCGAACGGCCTTGAAAAACTTAGGGACAAAAAAATAATAATATGCGATACGAGCGGAAGGAATGCGCTCGATGCAAATCTCATAGAAGAACTAAAGGCTGTGAATTCGTCATTCATGCCGGATGAAACAATACTCGTAATAAGCGCCGACATAGGGCATGTGGTAGAAAGGCAGGCTGCCGAATTCAACAGGGCGGTTAAGGTCACAGGGCTTATTATAACGAAGATGGATGGATCGTCAAAAGGCGGCGGCGCATTGAGCGCTGCGCACGGCATGGGTGCGAAAGTGATGTTCATAGGAACCGGCGAAAAACTGAATAACATAGAGCCGTTTGACTCAAAGAAGTACGTCGGCGGGCTTTTGGGCATACCAAACATAAGCGCGCTGCTTGAAAACATCCAGAATGCGATAAAGGAGGCCAACATAGATATTACTGAAATTGAGGCTGAAAAGCTGAATTTTGAGACATTCTACACCCAGCTTAAGGCGATGAATAAGATGGGGCCTCTGAAAAGCGTTTTCGGAATGATGGGCGCGGCAGACATGCCGAAAGACATTGTTGAAAAAGGGGAGGAAAAGCTGAAGAAGTACAGCATCATAATATCCTCGATGACTAAACAGGAGAGGGTAAACGACAAGCTTGTGCATAACCCAAGCAGGATAGCAAGGATTGCGAGGGGAAGCGGGACCACTGAAAAAGATGTAAGGGAACTGCTTGCGGACTTCAACAAGATGAAAAAGATGATGAACATGTTCAAGAACGACAGATCGATAAAAAAGAGATTCGCATCGTTCATGCCTCATTGAAATAGTATGTGCAAAATCGCAGGATAAACGCGGCGAAAAAATGAAGGGAAAAAAAGCATATAAAAACAAAATAAAATACTTCACGAAACTGTGCAAGGTAGAACTTCTGCACAAAAAAATATACAAGGAACTGTCAAAAAGCGAGCGCAAAAGGCATGTAAAGGACCTGCTTGTAAACCTGTCGAACCAGGAAGAGGAACACGCAAGGCTATACCAGATACTGCTGCACGGGAAAAAAGTAAAAATCAGCAGTTTTGAGATGAGGACAAAGGTATTTCTGCTGAAAGTCCTTGAACGCATCTTCGGCCTGACAATATTCATAAAACTGCTGGAGTACAATGAAAACTTCCTCCATGCAAAGCTTGACGAAGCTATACTATTTATGAAGCAGAACATGATAGAAAGCAAGGTAGAGATAGCAATATTAAAAACAATAGGCAGGGACGAGAGAATAAACGAGGCGCCGCTGCTCAACAAGCTGGTTGCGCACAACAAAACCCTTGCACATATAAAAGACATAGGCCTGTCATTGAACGATGGCCTTGTCGAAGTCGTCGCAACGACGGTCGGAATCGCCACTGCCTTGCAACAGCCCATTCTCGTCGCCGTCGCCGGGCTCATTGTCGCAATCTCAGGGGCGCTGTCGATGGCTGGGGGCACATATATCTCGACGGACTACGAAACCTCTGTCTCATCAAGCATATTCAAGAACAAGAAAAAGGCGAATTCGCCGCTGCTCTCTGCATTTTACTCGGGGGTGTTCTACGTTGTCGGCGCGATATTCCCTCTTTTACCATTCATTATAGGGCTGCATATAATCATTGCGATAATGCTTTCTATATTCTTGACGATACTGCTGCTGATACTGATTTCAATACTTATTTCTATCATAACGAGCACAAGCATAATGAAGAGGATTGTCAGGACGTTAATCATATCGCTCAGCGCCGTCGCAATATCAATAATGCTCGGGTTCTATGCAAGAAAATACCTTCATGTGAGCCTGTAGATCGCGCATTCGTCGCTTCGAAAACAGATTGTAATTCATTACAAAAAATAAACAGCATTATATTTAAATCTGATTTTTTAAATATATTGGGCGGACAAGAAAGAAGCCGGAATGAATTAATAACAATATTTATAAATATATTTTTAGCATATTTAAATAGAACAAGGCGGTACTATGGTTAAGTTTATTATTGCAAAACAACTAGTTGGAAAAAAAGTAATAACGAATGATGGATTTGATCTTGGAAGATTAATAGATGCTGAGATAAGCGAGGTCACAGGTAAGATGAATCATATTTTAGTCGAACCTACATTAGACGGGGGATTGGCGAACAAGCTCAAAATTGATGGCGGCCAGATAAAGATCCCATATAATGCAGTCTTGGCTGTAAACGATTATGTGATAGTAGACAGAAAGAACATTGAATAGATTCTGTAATCCACTTGATAATATAATGCACTGGCCTATTCAGTTATTTCACGGCATCAACTGACCTAGGCTGTGCATTATTGGTGATTTTATATTTATTTGTGGGGGCGACGAGGCTGGCAGGGGTGCATTGATAGGACCGTTGGTAATAGCAGTAGTAAGCATCAGAAAGAACATGGAACACAAACTGGCTGAAATAGGCGTTACTGATTCTAAGCTTATTTCAAGGAAAAAAAGGGAATTTCTGTTTCCTCTTATAGAGGAGATGTGCAATGAAATAAAGATTTCAAAAATCTCTCCCGATGAAATAAACAAGGCATTTCAGAATAAAATCTCACTGAACAGACTAGAGGCCATGCATTTCAGCGCGCTGTTCGATGAAATGAAGACCGACGCATCAGCAGTATACCTTGATTCGCCAGAAGTCGTAGAGCAGAAGTTCGGGCTTTTGTTCCAAGCCCTTTCAAAGAAGCCAGTCTATGTAAAGAATACAAAATTCAAAAAGGAAAAAGGCGTGGGTTATACTAAAATAATTTCAGAGCACAAGGCAGACATCAAATACCCTGTCGTGTCGGCGGCAAGCATAATCGCCAAAGTCGTAAGGGACAACGAAATAAAGTCTATCGAAAAAAAACTCCGCATCAAGCTCGGATCAGGATACCCCAGCGACATGGTTACTATCTCGGCAGTCAGAAAAAACCTGAAGAACCCGAAAATGCAGGAATTCATAAGAATGCACTGGAAAACGCTTGAGAATATAAAACAAACAAGCCTTTTTCCGAAAAAGTGAAAATTTGCTGCTTTTTCTGGCGGTCCGGCAATTCTGCGCAACGCAGCAAATATGCAATATGAATTTATTACATGCTGCCCATTATTTAAATAAGGATCTGTAGCGCAACTCGGATAGCGCATTTGGCTTCGAACCAAAGGGCTGCGGGTTCAAAATAAACCTTTGGAAAAATCAGATCAAAGGTTGTGAAAATCCCGCCAGATCCGCACTTTTTCAAAGTTGGCGCAGCAGGCCAAAAGCGTGCAAATCTAATGCGCGTCTAATGCTCATCTATAATCACAGACGTAAATAATGCCTAATGCAATATTGCAATATTAGGATGCTTGGATTATATTCCTACCCTATTTCAAACGGCTTTGTTTATTTAGCCAGAGATTTTATCAACGAATTTTGACTTTTTCAACAAAGCCTTTTCAAACACAAGTTTTTTATAGGATATTGTTGTTAAAATAATGGTATGAGGGTGAGATTATTTATACCAAAAACAAAAACAATGGGGAAACTTATCTTGATTCTGTAAACGTAGGATTCGGAAGCCATGAAAAGTACAGTGAAATAAAAAAAGACATTATGGGATTGGACAAGCAGATACATAAAATAGAATTTATCCTTGACTGCAAAACAACGCCTGCGAGATTTATTGAAAAGAACTATCTCCCGAATGGGATAATAATCCATGGCGCGCACGGGACAGGAAAAACAAGCATCGCGAATGCGATTCTTAAAAAATACGGGTCAGGGACTGTTATTAAAGTAAGTCCCCTGAACCTGATAAAGGATGTTATAGACGACGCGAAAAACAGTATCATTATAATCGATGATTTTGATAAGCTCAAGGCCATGACATTGCTGCAGGCTGATACGGAAAGCGACAAGCAGAGCAAAAGCAGGTATATTATTGCAACGCTCATTGAAAAACTTCTGGAGAAAGAGAAAAACAATATCGTAGTGGCGATCACAACAGATAAAAACAGCATAGATCCTTCGCTCAAAAGACTCGGCATGTTCGAGGAGGAGATAGAGATTCCATTGCCTTCAAAGGACGTAAAAAAAGAACTGCTCGCCGCGCATGTAAAAAAGCTCAATCTTTCAAAGGAAGTGGATTTTGAGGAATTGGCGAATGCAATGCCGGGCTACAGCTGCGAAGACGTAATACTTGCAGTCAAAAAAGCAGTAGGAAATGCTGTCAAACGGCAGAGCGGAGGCGAGAAAAACATGTTTGAAATGGCAAACGACAGGATAATCGTCAGGGACGAGGATTTTAAGCAGGCTCTGAAAATGATAAAGCCCATGGGCATGAGAAACAGCGTTAAGAAAATACCCGATGTAAAATGGGAGGACATCGGAGGCCTTGAGAATATTGTGCAGGAAATCAAAAAAGACATACTGCGTCTAAGGCATCCTGAAATCCTCAAAAAACGCAATCTAAGACCTGTAAGAGGGATACTTCTTTCAGGCCCGCCCGGAACCGGAAAAACACTTCTGGCAAAGGCAATCGCAAATGAGGCGGGGTTCAATTTCGTGTCATTCAACGCGCCCGACGTCTTCAACAAGTATCTCGGGAAAAGCGACGAAAATGTCAGAAACATGTTTTCTACAGCCGCGCAAAGCTCGCCCGCGGTTTTGTTCATAGACGAATTCGATGCAATTTCAGGCACAAGAAAAGATGAAAGGAGCAGCGATGCCTACAACACAGTAGTCAATACTCTGCTGTCCCAGATGGATGGAATAGAGGAACTTGACAATGTCATTGTCATCGCCGCTACAAACAGGCTTGACGCGATAGACCCTGCCGTAAGAAGGTCTGGCAGATTTGACAAGAACTTCGAAGTGGATCTGCCTGGCGAGAATGTGCGCGCCAAGATATTCAGGATATTTTTCAACAAGCACAAGCTGCCTATTGACGATGCATTGATCGGCGAGCTTTGCGGAAAAACGGAAAAGTTTTCAGGCGCGGATATTGAAAATGCGTGCAGGCGGATCGCTGAGGAACTTGCGGACAATGAAATTAACGACGCAGAGGGTCTGCAAAAACAGGAAAACCTTGAAATAAGCCTTAATGAAAAATTTGACAGGGTAATAAAAAACATAATCGGCAGCGACAAGAAAAAAGAAAGGATCGGGTTCGTAGCCGAAAGGCTTAGAAAGGATTCGGGCTGACATCTTCTCATCTACCCTCTAAAAGAAAAAAGAGGATGCGCTCCCACCCTGCGGCGAGCAGGGGATTTTCCAGTCCGGTTGTTAGGCAGCCTGATAGGCGCCTTGAGCCCTGGAAGCAGTTGCAATTTCAATTTCCGCGCAGGTTTGAAAGTAGAAAAAACAGGAATAAATAACAATGTTTTTAAAGCTTAAAAACCATAATATTACAGCGAGGTTACAAGCTTTTGTTTCAAACGAAAATTAGCGCAGCTTTCGGCCGGATTATATGGATGCTCAAAACAACCCTGACAATTACTCTGCAAAGGACATTATTGTGCTTACAGGACCTGAAGGAGTAAGAAAAAGGCCTGCAATGTATATAGGCTCTACTGGAAGCGCAGGATTCGTGCACCTGCTGTATGAAGTGATAGACAACGCGATCGACGAGGCGATTGCGGGATTCTGCAAAAATATAACAGTAAAGCTTTCAAATGAAAACGGGGTCGACGTCGCAGAGGTGATTGACGACGGAAGGGGGATACCCGTGGATATAATCGCCAAGGAAGGCAAGCCTGCGCTTGAAGTGATAATGACGTCCATGCATTCAGGAGGAAAATTCAACAGCAACGTCTACAAAGTTTCAGGCGGGCTGCACGGGGTTGGGCTTACCGTTGTTAACTCCCTCTCAGAATATACAGAAGTAAAGGTTGTAAAAAACTCAAAAATATACAGGCAAATGTTCAGTAGAGGCCTTCCTGTCTCAGGGCTTGAAGCAATAGGATCGGCAGACCCTGGCAAATCTGGCACAACCATAAAATTCAAGCCCGACGAGGCAATATTCTCCGTGAAGTCGTTCGATACGCTCTCGTTGAACGAAAGGCTCAGAGATCTCAGCTTTTTAAATTCAGGCATAACAATAACGCTCGTGGATTCAAGGGAGGAAGAAGAAAAGACGACAAAATATTTTTCAGAGAACGGATTCGGGGACTTCCTCGTATACCTAAGGGGAAGCACTGAGGAGGTTTCCAAGCCTATTGTAATGTCAAAGGACGTGGGCTCTACAAAAATAGGGATCGTAATGCAGTATGTCGGCAATTACAGCGAGGAAGTGATCTCGTTCATAAACAACATAAAGACCGCTGAAGGAGGGACGCATGTCACAGGATTCCATACTGCGCTGACAAGGTCTATAATCAATTACATTGAAAAAGGCAAGGGGCTGAAGGCAAAGCCGGGCGTGGCAGGGGAGGATACCAGGGAAGGGCTGATTGCAATAATCTCCATAATGATGCAGAACCCTGAGTTCGAGGGCCAGACAAAGGAAAAGCTAGGGAACCAGGAGATAAAAAGCATTGTGGACAGCGCAGTATATTCCGAACTTTCTACATATTTCGAGGAGAACCCGTCGGAGGCGTCAAAGATAGCGATGAAAGTGATCGGGGCGGCCGAAGCGAGGGAATCCGCAAGAAGGGCGAGGGAGTTGTCGAGGAAAAAGAGCATATTCGAGGGCTCGATACTGCACGGCAAGCTTACGGACTGCACTGAAAAGGATCCTGACAAGGCGGAAATATTCATCGTAGAGGGCGAGAGTGCGGCGGGCTCGAGCAAGCAGGGGAGGGATAGGATGTTCCAGGCCATACTGCCTTTGAAAGGAAAGATACTCAACGTTGAAAAAGCCTCTGAGGAGAAGATATTCAACAACCAGGAGCTGCATACGCTTGTTACTGCGATGGGCACTGGAATCAAGGAGCAGTTCAACGTAAACAACATAAGGTATAAAAAGGTGATAATGCTCACCGATGCCGACGTCGACGGAAGCCACATCAGGACCCTGTTGCTGACTTTCTTCTACAAGTACATGAAGCCTGTGATAGAACAGGGCTATATTTACATCGCCCAGCCTCCGCTGTACAAGATAAGCATAGGCAGGGACGTGAGGTATGCGTACTCGGACGCGGAGATGAGCGCGCTGCTAAAAGAGCATCCCCATGCAGGAATGCAGAGGTACAAGGGGCTCGGGGAAATGAATCCGGAGCAGCTCTGGGAAACGACAATGAATCCGAGGAACAGGATACTCAAGAGGATAAGCATAAAGGACGCGGAGCTTGCAAAACAGCTTTTCGAGATACTTATGGGAAACGACATCGAGGCGAGGAGAAGATTCATAGAGGAGCATGCCTCCGAGGTCTCGTTCCTCGACATATAATCAATCAGTGAATTTACATGGGGCTCATGCCCGGAAACAAACAACATGGCTGGTAAAATGGTAGACGAAAGAGAGGGAAAAATAAACGCGGCGGAAGACAGGAATACTGTAAACGCCCATATCGAGACCGAAATGCAGTCCAGCTACATAGACTATGCGATGAGCGTCATAATAGGCAGGGCACTGCCCGACGTAAGGGACGGGCTGAAACCAGTGCAGAGAAGGATATTATACGCGATGTACAAGCTCAACAATGTGTTCGAACAGCCGACGAAAAAAAGCGCGAGGATAACAGGCGAGACGATCGGGAAATACCACCCGCACGGCGACATTGCGGTATACGAGGCGATTGTTAGGATGGCGCAGGATTTCTCGATGAATTATCCCCTCATCGTAGGGCAGGGCAACATGGGCTCAATCGACGGAGACCCTCCTGCGGCGCAGAGATACACCGAGGTAAAGCTCAGCAAGATATCAGGGGACATACTTGACGATATCGAAAAAAATTCAGTGAACTTTGTCCCTAACTTCGACAACACCGAGAAAGAGCCCGTGCTCATGCCAAGCAAGGTCCCGAACCTGCTTGTGAATGGGAGCTCGGGCATAGCAGTCGGAGTGGCGACAAACATACTGCCGCACAACCTTGCGGAAGTAACGGACGCGATCGTGCACTATATAGACAACAAGGATATAGAGCCGAGGCAGCTGCTTGAGTTCATCAAGGGGCCTGATTTCCCTACAGGCGGCGTTGTATACTGGAACGAGAATATCATAAAATCCTACCTGACCGGAAGGGGCAGCGTGACTATAAAGGGGAAAGTCGTAGTGGAAAAGGAAAAGAACCGGGAAGTAATCGTAATCACAGAAATACCCTATACAGTAAACAAATCCCTGCTTGTCGAAAGCTTTGCAAACCTGGTAAAGGACAAACGCGTCGTAGGAATTTCCGACATAAGAGACGAAAGCGACAAGAAAGGAATCCGCATAGTAATCGAACTTCGACAAGGCATCAGCGCGGACTTCATCCTGAACAGCCTGTACAGGTACACGCAACTGCAGATAAACCTTCCTGTCATGAACATAGGCATCTTAAGCAACAGGCTGCTGACATTCAACATAAAACAGTTCATATCCGAATTCGTAAAGCATAGGTTCGAGATCATTGAAAAAAGGAGTAGATTCGACCTCGACATCGCAACGCAGAGACTTCATATTGTCGACGGGCTCATAATCGCGATACAGAATATTTCCGGCGTTGTCGATCTCATAAAAAAGAGCTCGAGCGCGGACGAGGCCAAAAAATCCCTGATTGAATCATACTCGATTTCTGAAAAGCAGGCAAAGGCGATCCTCGACATGAAGCTCAGCAGGCTCACAAGTCTTGAAACAGGCGCGCTGAACAGTGAAAAAGGCGAGCTCGGCAAAAGGATACGCGAGCTCGAGCAGATTCTTGCAAACGAGGGAGCCATATACGGCATAATAAAAGATGAAACAAACGAGATACGGCAGAAATACGGAAGGGAACGCAGGACAGAAATAAGCCAAAACATACAGGACATCGAAATAAACGACGAGAACCTTATAAACGACGAGGATACGATCGCGGTGCTGACAAAGGATTCATACATAAAAAGGATTCCGCCTTCGCTGTACAAGGTGCAGGACCGCGGAGGGAAGGGAGTTATGTCAATAAATCTCAAGGAAAACGATTACACGAAACAGCTGATTTACTGCAGGACAAAGGACTTCCTGCTTGTCTTCACAGACAGAGGAAGGGTGCACTGGCTCAAGGCGTACAGAATTCCAGAGGAAGGAAAATACAGCAGAGGCAAGGCGATTGTAAACCTGCTCAGCCTGGAAAACGAAAAAGTGCAGAAGCTGATAAACATACGCAGATTCGAGAACAAAGACATCGTGCTTATAACCAAAAAAGGGACGATAAAAAAGATGGACGCGGAGAACTTTTCAAGGCCGCGCTCAAACGGGATAATAGCGATAACGATAGACCCCGACGACGAACTCGTCGACGCGATAATCCTCGGGCACGGCGATGAGATATTCATCGCAACAAGGAACGGAAAGTCCATAAAGTTTGCGCAGCAGGATCTCCGCGAGATAGGAAGGACGGCATCGGGCGTCAGGGGCATAAGGCTCGGGGGCGACGATTCTGTCACAAACGTCATCGCCGTCAAAAAAGGGGACCTTGTAGTGTCCGTCACAAGCAATGGATTCGGAAAGATAACAGATGCAGAGAAATACAGGCTGCAGAAACGCGGCGGAAAGGGCACGATAAACATAAAGCTCAAGGAAAAGACAGGAGTGCTTGTAAAGGCGCTGAAGGCTTCTCCGACAGACTCCATGCTGCTCATAAACTCCAAGGGGCTTGTGATCAAGTTCCTCATATCCGATGTCAGGCTCACGAACAGAGCCGCATCCGGAGTGAAAATAATGAGGCTAGATCAGGATACAGAAATAATCGATGCCCAGATAGAATCGAATGTTGCATAATGCGTCCGCGCGCGTCGAGGCGATTTCTGCGAAAACGCGCAATAATAAATGGTGCATATAATGAAGGATCTATATGAAAAAAACGAGGAAAGATTTGGAAAGATAACAAGCAGGATATATTCTGCTTGCATAAATACAGGAGTGCTTAAGCTGCACGGCTTTGTTTATAATGACATAAAAAAACGCATTGCGCCTTCGGCGAAGGCGATCCTCGACATCGGATTCGGGAACGGGCTAATTCTTTGGAAGCTCGCAAAGGACATGAAAAAAACCAGCGGCGCCAGGTTATATGGAATCGATCCCTCCCCTGAAATGCTGAAAATCGCAAAGAACAGGATGGCGAAAAAAAAAGGATATGATGTTAATTTGAAACTTGGCAGCAGCAGGACGATACCTTTTAGGCAAAAATTTGACATAATTTACACGAGCCTCTCCTACCACCATTGGGAAAAACGCGAGTCTGCAATCCCTTATATTCTCAGCAGGCTCAGCAGAAACGGAAGTTTCATAATCTACGAATACGACAAAGACGCAAGAACAAGATTCAACCTTATGCATGGACACATGATAAGCGAGGAGGACTTCAAAGGCATGGCGTTCAAGGGATTCAAAAAAAGCGTAAAAAAGACGCAGCACATAATAATAGTGGAATTCAAAAGATCAGGAAACCCGCGGGCGCAAAATAAAAAACAGCACAAGGCGGGCAATAAAAAGATAAAAAATAAAAGAATAAATAAAAAATAAACTGCGCAAATCAAAACAATAATATTAGAGTAAGACGCAAGATATACATGAAAGCAATTATCACTGCAGCAGGATACGGGACGAGGCTTCTGCCCGCGACAAAGGAGATTCCAAAAGAAATGCTGCCCATTCCGTATCAGGGGTCATTCAAACCTGTAATACAGATAGTTTTCGAACAGCTGTTCCATAGGGGGGTCAGGGACTTCATAATAATCGTCGGGAGAGGGAAACGGGTAATAGAGGACCATTTCACGCCAGACTACTTTTTCACGAAATACCTTGATTCGAAACACAAGGCAAAGGAATCAAAGGAACTAAAGGACTTTTACAGCATGCTGGAGCAGAGCGACATAACCTGGATAAACCAGCTCGACAGAAGGGGCTTTGGGGATGCTGTCCTGCGCGCAGAGCCTTTCGCAGGAGACGATTTTCTGATAGTAGCAGCAGATCACATACCAAAGGAACTGCCGAAGATGCCTCCGCAGTCGATACTTATTACAAACGCAGAGGACCCAAAAAACTACGGTGTTGTCGTGCTTGGCAGGGATAGTACTATTATAGATATACAGGAAAAGCCTGAAAAGCCGAAAACAAACCTTATCGTAATGCCTTATTATAGGTTCGACAGCACAATATTCAAGTTTTTGCACGAGGTAAAACCCGACAAAAATAAGGAGATCCAACTAACGCAGGCAATAAAAAAAATGATCGAACACGATGTAAAAATAAAGGGGGTCATGGTCAACAAGGCATATGATCTTGGGAGCATTGAAAAGTACATCAGGGCATACAAAGAATTAGGCAGCAGCCAGACAAAAAATAAAAGAAAGAGAAAAAAATAAAATAAAAATAAAATAAAAACCGCGCCCTCAGACAGGATAATACCTTACTGTATGCAGGATGCCTGCTGCTATTCCGGAGATTAAAAGCAGCGCAATAAGCACAAGGAATACCAATGTAGTAAACAATGCAACTATCGCATTGACTCTCGATACATTATGCTGCGATGCAAGCGCGATTACAAGGATCGCAAGCTCCCATATGGCGATTATGGCAAACCCTAAAATTCTTACGCCAGGCACAAACAGAATCCAGTATCCAAGCACCATTGGAAACATGCTGAACAGCACTGCTATCAATGTTTTACTGTAATTTCCATCCCAGGCCCTGAGCAGGTATTTGCCGAATATCTGATACAGCCATGCATCAATCACTGCACTAATAGGGATAAATACAAAGAACATAGCCATGCCTGAAATCAGAATCGCGGCATACGCATTGACACCGCTGATAGCAAATGACTTAAACAGGGGAATTGCGCCGGCCCTGAAAAATACTCCGGAGTGGTAGGCGAGAGACCCGAAAAACAGGAATAGGAAAAATCCTATTGTCGCGACTGCGAAATAAAATTTGAGCACTTTCCTCAAATCCAAATTTCCAGAAGTCGCCTTCCCGGGCTCTAAAAATATTCCGCAGACTTTTGCAAAGCTGCAGATGCTGCCGCTTTTGGCAGCGTTTTTCATCTTTTTGCGTTTTTTTGCCATATAATCAATTATACTATTTTATACCTTTTTATAACTTGGAAGCTAATTTATTTATATATATGCAATCAAATTAGATATAAAAAATAGTTTAAATGCAACGCGTCAAATCAGCAGAATACAAAAATCTTTGTCGCCCCTAAACCTAAGAATAATGATGATTGAATGGATGAAAGCAGTAAAAAGCACAGCCCAGGCAAACCTGCAAACATGAGCATTCCATTCGAATTGCTTGCCGGTTCTCTCGCTTCATTTGCCATCGCGCTTATCCTTTTGGGCATTTTGTTTTACATTGCGTATCAAGTCTGGCCAGTGCTGTT
>JAMCYJ010000038.1 GCA_023474155.1 Candidatus Martarchaeota archaeon
ATAGCTATGCAATGCAGATGTCTATGTATATGACATCTAAATTGCAAGGGCAAAATTATATGGAAAATCTATCAAATATACTGAGATCAGACTTTCCCTCGAAACCGTAAGATTCTTGAATTGTTACGAATTAATCGAAAGATATTTAAATGTTTTTTTTCTAATACTTTATATCATCAACAACCCAACCCTCAGCGCATGTGTATATTACATGCGCCTCTTTCTTTTAGATTTTATATAGGATTGGAACTCTACTGCTATGGAGAATGGAGATTATTATTCTATATTTTATCCCTAATAAATAAAATGCAGAAGCCATTTTTATTATCGTATTATTGCCGTTACATTTTATTGAGCGGGACAAGGCCTATTACGCTAAACAGCAGATCCATGCAGTATTTAAATGAAATTACGAGCGCGAGCCTTGAGCTGTATTCTGTCTCGTTTGCATCGCTGTCTAATATGCGCACATTTTCATAGAACTTTGTGAATAAAATACAAAGCTCATTTGCATACAGCACTGCAACGCTCGGCCTATATTCAAGTACGGACTTCTCTATGACACTCCTTATCTTCGACATTTCTTTTATCAAATCAAATTCATAGTCAGTAATATTATACGAAAAATTAGCCTTGGCTTCATCAATGCGCTTTGATGAGGCTTTTTCTATTATCCTTGATGCCCTTGCATATGTGTATTGCGCATATGGGCCTGAGTTAGCATTAAAATTAAGCGCATTGTCCCATGAAAATATTATTTTCTTTTCAGGAGATTGCTTAAGGAATTCGAACTTTATCGCTGAAACAGCAATAGCTTTTGAAATTATATCGTATTCATCCTTGCTAAGCTCAAACTTCGACTTTATCAGGCTGCGCGCTTTCTGCTCTGCCTGCTCAAGAAGCAGATCCGCAGTATACCCCATCCATGTCCCTTTTCTTCCGGAGAGCACTGCGGCTTCAAGTACTACTTCGCCATATGAAAGATGCTTGAGGGCAAATGCAAGTTCTGGCCTGCCTATTGCATTGAATGCGACTTTTATTAAAGTCTGCAAATAAGATTGACGGGAATCAATTATATTTATAGCCTTATTTGCATTGCCGAAATTTAACTCATCATTGCCATCAGAGTATACTGACTCTGATGTAAAAAGAGGCTTGCTATTTGGCTGTACCATTAGCTGTTTATATTTAAATATATTTTTCACAATGCCAAACTTCCACATGTGGAAGGCAATATCCTTTGCGAGGTATGTCGGCGCGCCGTTGCTCCTTATCAGGACCTTTGCCTTTTCTTCCATCGCCTCTATTTCTTCTGGAACATCTGCCAGGCTGTTGAAGTCTATAATCGTGCAGTTTGCGTACTTCCCCTGAGCCGGCTTCTGTATGAAACCGCCTTTTTGCAGAATATCCATGCTCTTTTCAAGCAGATGCGATCGTACAATGTCGCTCTCCCATATGAGAACGTCATGGTAGAGGCTGTATGAGAAAGCGGTTTCATACTGCGCAGTCAGGCATTGCAGCGCGATTTTTCTTGCCAAGTTAGATTCATATGTCCCATCCTGTTCAATAAGCGCAGAGAGCGCGTCAAGCTCCTGCTTTATGTCATTAGCCTCTATGTGCTTGTTGACCTGCACGTATTCCTCGCCGAGCCACTGGTCAAATTTCTTGTCGACTTTGTCATTTAAATGCAGGTAGCCCCACACGCTCTCGACCATCTGCAGCCCTAAGTCGTCTATGTAATCCTGCCTTTCCACAGCGAAGCCGTATAGTTGAAATAGATTCGATATCGCGTCGCCGAGCAGGGCATTCCTCAAGTGACCTAAGTGCCAGGGCTTATTCGGATTCACGCTCGGATACTCTATAATAACCTTTTCTTTCTTTTTTTCAAACTGCAGGAATTCCTGAAATCCTGAATTGCTGCGCATGTTTTCAGCTACCGCGCGCGCGAACGCCATTGAAATATGCTGCCTGTCGAAATAAAAGTTGAGGAACCCTCCTTTGGCATCTATGCGCTCAACGAAATCAGGCTTTCTCCCATCAAACCTGTTTTTCAGTTCCGCAGCAACCTGGTTAGGGTTAAGCCCCTTCTGCTTTTCCGCTATCTTGAATGCGACGGAGCATGAAAGGTCTGCAAATTTTGAAAAATCAACGCTATTCTTTATTTCCTCTTTAGTAAGGCTGTATTCGCCTGCAGTCAGTTCTGCGGCCATACTAGAGACATTATCCTTTGCCAGGTCGTAAAAATAAATGCCTGCCATTATTTCACATATTTGGATTTTATTTGTTGCAATATTTGCAAACATTTATTGATGATATTTGCAAATAGTTTAAATAGTTATATAGTATAATAGATTAATTAAAGTTGCCATTATTTGGCATCGGCTGGGCGTACTAAAATAATAACCGGAAAGCAGTAAATGATGATGATCAGATGTTTGAATTTTTAGCGTATTCAAATATAATAGTCGAACTTGCGATAATAGCAGTTATAGGGTTAGTCGTATTTTTGATATTCAAACTTGGAAAATCCCTACTTCGGCTTATATTTGGGATCATTGCAAACAGCATTCTCGGGCTCCTAGCGATCATCGTGCTTGATTATATATTTAACTTCAAGATACCTCTAATATTGCCGATAATAATAGCCACGGCATTGTTCGGGTTGCCTGCAGTTGGCACATTCATTATAATGAGACTTTTTGGGGTGCCGCTTGCTATTCCCTCGATTCCTGCTAATGCCATTGTTTCTGCAAATGCATTAATATGAGCATTCTGCTTTTTATTCCGCAGCCAGTCAGTTCTTTATTGCAAGCTTTATGTCAGAGGCCTCTACAGTCTTCCTTTTAGCATGCTTTGCAAAAGCGACTGCTTTTTTTGCACTTGAAAGCGCAATCGTATTGAGGTGCTTGTGCAATAGGCCTGCTGCTTCCTTGTTTATCCTTTCGGCTCCAGCCTCTTTTAATATTTTTCTCACTGTCGCGCATGAAATAGACATTGTATCCTATTGCTGAATTTGATTGGGCAGAAAATTCAAATAATATTAACCTAACCAAAATTTAAAAACTATGCGTTTAATTATCTATCCAAAAACTCCGCGCTTCAAACATAGCGAGGAGGGTAGCAAGATAGCGGAATTAACTAAAATGCTAGTTAGTTATTATCGTGATATTATTGGATAAGTAATTTGCAACATACATGTCTTTATTAGAGGGATCATATGTTATATATGAAGGTCCCGATCCTACATTAACAGTGGAAATCACTGAATTCAAAGAAGGATTTATTATAGAAACAGTATCTGAATTATAATTTGCAACATAGATATAGCCGTTAGAAGGATCATACACTGGAACACCCGTAGGCTGTTGGCCTACAGGAATTGTTGAAATTACTGATTCTGTTGAAGGATCAATAACTGAAACAGCATTACTGGAGGAGTCTGTAACGTAAATATATCCGTTTGATGCGTCATAAAGCGCGCCTGTGGGATTTAATCCTACAGTTATTGTGTTAACTACAGTAGATCCGGAAATAACTGATACATTGGAACTATGCGCTGTTCCTGTTGGGAGATAAAGATATTTGTTAGTAGGATCGTAGGCAGGATATTGAGGGCAATTTACACTGCCGCCTGTGCTAAAGCTTGTTGACAAGGCTGTGCCAGAAATTATATCTACTGTGGGATTGCAATTTGCAGATGCGTAAATATCAGTATTATTAGGATTATAAGTCACGATATAAGATGAGGCGGTAGAGGATAGAGTAATAGTAGCAACCACTGATTGGGAAGCAGAATTAACAACTGAAACAGTATCTGCGCAATAATTTGAAACATAGATATAGCCGTTAGCAGAATCATAGGCTAGATTTATAGGGCAGCTTCCAACAGTTATTGTACTTGCTACTGTATTGCCGGATATGACAGATATCGTATTTCCAGCAATGCTGCCTCCAGCAGGGACATTACCTGCATTTGCAATATAAATATCCCCATTATTAGGGTCATAGAGCCCTGCCGCAGGGTCAGGCCCTACTGTTATTGAATTTACGATCGTATTTCCGGACATGACCGATACAGTATTAGTTGAAACAGTGGCTGTACCTCGATTTAGAATATACATGAAGTTATTGGATGGATTATATATTATAAACCTGGGATTAGTTATCCCCGCGGATACTGTGCTAACAAGTGGAAGCAGGAATACTATAGAATTTGTTGTCTCAGGGGAATACGCAGAATCAGTCACATATATGCAGTAGTATGCTGTTGATGTCGGCGTGACTGCAGAAAACGAAATTGAATTTGCCGACGATATCTGCGTCTGCACGAGCGACGACGAAGATGTGCATGAAGATGTTGCAGATGAGTAGAGCCTTGCAGTATACGGCGCGGTGCCCCCTGCCCATGATGACGAGAATGTTACTGACTGTCCTATTTGTAAGGAATTTGATGAGGATAAAATCGACGGTGTAGAAAGCGAGGGATTCACGGTCACCAGATCAAGCGACGACGATACTATATTCGGCGGCGTTGATGAATCTATTATGTTCGCAGAATAGTATGTATTTGGGGTTGCTGCATTAGTAGTAATTGTTATTGAATTTGAAAGAGAGGAGGATATTATTCCGTTGTAGCTGTAAAGGAGCGACATTGACCCTGCTGATGCGCCTGAGAACCAATTTACTGTAAATGGAGAAACGCCGCCGAGCCATGAGACTGTCAGCGTTACTGATTGGCCTGCATCGATTGACGGCGATGGCGGGCTTAGGCTTGAAAATGTCAACTGCGTCGGAGAGGATGGAAGCGCAGATATTGCTGCCTCTGATTCCACTTTTGCAGTTATTTTTGCAATCTTTGCGTATTCATAGTCATAGGGGGGATATCCCTGAAGGTTATACCTTATCCACAGCGTTCCTGAGAAAACAGCACCTATCGGGTTGTTTTTGAAAAGGTTTCCGTTGCTGCCATAGCATTTAAGTCCTGAAACATCTACGCTGCTGCCTGATGTAAGTACTGTGAGGTTGCTTGATGTTTGTGCGCCATAATTTGTTGAAGTCACATTCACATTAGGATATCCCTGCGATGTTGAGGATGCTGCACACATGAATGACACATTATACAGCGTTTCGCCGGTATCCTGTTTGAAGCTAAAGCTTAGCAGATTCGGTCCGTTCGTGTTCGCAACCATTACAGGGCTGCTGCATAAATATCCCGGCGTTGAAAGGCACGACGAGCTTATGAACGCGCTTCCGTTGAAGACTCCGAGGATGTCAAGCGCTGCGAGGATTACCGCGATGATGAGTATTGCCCAGCCGTATGTCATCAGGTATTCCATTGCGCTCTGCGCTTTCCTGTTATTACTTTTATCTTTTTGATAAAACTTTTTCCCAAAAAGGTTGTTTTGTCTCTCTCTCTCTCTCTCTCTCTCTTCGCGCGCCATGGAATCCGTTTTGTTTTAGTTTATATTTGGCAGGAAATATTTATAAAGCGCATCATAAAATCGCAGAATGCGGAAAAACCTGCAAAAAGCATAAATATCTTAAATGCAGCAATATTATTGTTAATGGTTGAAGTTGATGGATATGGACAACGCAATTGAGAGGGATAATGGCAAAAACAAAGGCATAGTGAAAACAGTTTACAGGAAAGTTTCAGATAAAGTAAATGTGTACAAAGCAATGCTGCGGGACCGCATAAAAGAGGACATAGAAACATTTAAGGAAAACGAAAAAAACTATAAAGAACTTAAAAAGGAAAAAAACAAAATTAAGGAAAATATATTTGAAGAGGTCAGAAAATTC
>JAMCYJ010000003.1 GCA_023474155.1 Candidatus Martarchaeota archaeon
TATGTTTTCTTTTTGCTTTTTGAGCTTTTCTTTTTCGATTTCGAATATTCCGTTTTTAAGCCGTTCCTTTGCACCGCTTACCGCATGCTTTATTTTTTCCTCCGCCTCGAGATAATTTTTTCCGAATGCTATTAACCTGTATTTCGGCGCGCTTATATACGAAACTGCTATGTCCTGGCTTTGCAAATAAAGAAGTATTGAGGTTAGCTCTGAAATCCCCGAGAGTGTATTGTATGTAAGCATTGTAAGAATATAAGAAACAGGGTATTTTTTCTCCTTTTTGTTTGCTTTTACGAGTTTTGCAACCACCTCCTTGAATTTTTTAGGCAGGGGCGATGCAGAATACTCTTTCGTGTCATTATTTGCATTGTATATGAAATTAGTAAACGACTTGAATTCGGAAAGCGCAGCCGAGACGAGTTCGTCTCTGCGCTGCTGGCTTTGGGATTTATTTATGGCTTGTATAAACAGGTTTTCAGACCTTTTTTCGAGATTGTACCCCTTTATTTTTTCCTTAGACTCCTTAGGGGTTACTTTTTTGAGAGATATGTCTATCGTGTTTTTCTGCTTGTCAAAAAATATTACCCTGCACACAAGTTTTTGGTTATTGTGTATAAAAATGTGTATGTTCTTTATCCATCCTGACGAAACCTCCTTTATTGGCAGAAACGCATCCGCGTTATTGTACTCTATTAATTTGCAGTATGCGCCGAAATTCGTTATCTTCACAACTTCTGCGATTACAAGGTCTTTTAGATATGGAATTTTTTTAATATTTTGTTGGTCCATTTTATCATTATTTTATTACTGCGCAGGCACGATTGCATATCGCACAGCCATGCGATCTGCCTTTGCCTACTCTGTTTTCAGCTCGAGCTTTTTCTTTGTCCTGTAATCGAAAACCTTTTCAACAATATAATGGCATTCGTTGCATTCAAGCAGCGTTTTCTGCCTTTTTGCTATTTTTTTTACTGTTGCCTGGCCTTTTACTTTTCCAGTGTATCCTTTAAGCTTTCTGTTCCTTCTTCTGTTGCCCATATTCAGTCCGCTGTCTTGTTTCTTTGAATAAAGCTTGACTTTGTGCGCAGTGTGTTTGTTGCATTTCGGGCAATATGTTCTAATTTGTTTTACGATTTTCATAAAATCCTTTTTATCAGTCTTATTAATTAAGTATTAATCAGTGACAGAATATAATAAGGCGAAAATATTAATATAACTTTTATTAATATAACCTTCTCGAATTAAAGCACTACACATACGAAATGTTTAATTATCGATCACAAAAATTAAGATTTAACGCATATAGAGTTGTTTATTAAAAAATTTATATCTTCGCTTTCTTTTTCTTTAATGTTTATTATCTGGTCTTTTTGAAGAGGGCCTATTTTTCCGCCAGAAGGAAGAAGTATAGACGGAATGTCTGAAACGACTTTCAGGAATATTCCCTGCGCTTTTTCTTCTATATTTAATGTAAATTCTTTTTTTAGTTCATTTAGCCTGTTATAAAAAGACATTTCGATTTCTGGCAGGGGCTGCGGCATAGGCTTGTTAAACGCTATATAGATTAAAAGCTTCTGCTTTCTTTTTTCGAATATTTTATTCAGCAGGAACATTATGTTTTCTTTTGTATTTAACTTGTTTTCAAATTCGCTGCCGTTAGCGTCATTAAGAGTTGCATTGGATTTTATATTATTTTTTATGAAACGTTCGGCGTCGTTGTAAAAGGTATTTGGAATCAGCTGAAGTTCGTTTGTTTGCTTTTCTTTATGAAGGATCTGCCATACTGTTTCATAAGAAATGCCCGAATCCATAATAACCCCTCAATTCCGTTAATAATAATACTTGTTTGTTTTCAACATTTAAATTATTATTCATTATTTTGTTTTATATTATTACATATATAGACAAGATTGCGCGAATAGCGGAACCCTACCCTCCCTGCCTATTATACAAATGCTTCAATCTACGGCTATTCTGTTTTCTTTGCCTCTTATTATCGACATTATTGCCGCGAACGCAATTATTATCATCGACGAAATAAATACGGAATGTATTCCCTTCAAAAATAAACCGCTTTGGGCCGAAGTAAGGGATATGCTGCTTCCCATGAAAATCGCAAACGCCGTATTTCTCGGTATGGCCGCGGAGATGACAGTAAGCGCGATTACAAAGCTAAGAACCATTCCTATATTGCCGAGCATCCTGTTGAGCCCGGATGCCATTGAATATTTGTCTTTCGGCGCGTTTGCCATGATCGCGCTCGTGTTTGCAGGGTAAAACATCGCACTGCCTATCCCTGTAAGCATTGTTATAAGCGCGATGTAATAAAGCGGGGTTGAAATTCCGAGAAAAACAGAATATAATACATACGCGGATATTATGAATAAAAGCCCCATCGTCGCGGGTATCCTCGCGCCTATCCTGTCAGAAAGCCTGCCCATAAGAGGCGCGACAATTCCGCCGAGGGCATAGCCAGGAAGCAGGTAAAGGCTAGAAACAAAGGGGTTGAGCCCGCGGATCCCCTGAAGGTAAAGTATAAGAATAAACAAGATCGCGAAAGAGGCGATTCCCTGAAACATCGACGCAAGTATTGAAAACGAGAAAATCCTTTTTTTAAACAACGAAAAGTCTATCGTCGGAAATCTGCTTTTTCTTTCAACCAGTATAAAAACAGCAAACAGAACAAAGGAAACAGCAAACATTGCTATCTCGCGAATGCCTAGCCCGTCAAACATTGAAAAGACCGCGGCCAGGGTCAGCACAAGAAGGCCGATGCTTAGGACGCTTACGCCGATAAGGTCAAAGCGCTCTTTCTTGGGCTTTACGACATCGCGCAGCTTGTATACGGCAACAGGTATTACAACCGCGCCTATGGGCAGGTTTATGAAAAATATCCATCTCCAGTCTATCGTCGTCAGGAATCCTCCGAGGAATATGCCTAGTATGGCGCCGAAATTCCAGCCTATTGCAGTATACCCGAAGGCCCTGCCCCGTTCGCGGGGTTCAAAATGGTCCGCGATGACTGCGCTGCTTATGGTTCCTATGAGCACGCCCCCGAAGGCCTGCAGGATCCTGGATCCTATGAGCAGGTCTATATTTGGTGATAGCCCGCATAGCGCGGAGCCGAGGATAAACACGGCAAGCCCGTACTTGTAGAGCCGAGCCCGCCCGAGCATGTCTCCGAGCTTGCCGACCTGGGAGGAAAACGCCGCAAGCACAAGTATGTATGCGAGAATGACCCAAATGGAGGCGAGGGGCGAGGTACCGAGCTTAAGGTCGATCGTCGGAAGCGCTAGAATCACTATCGTGGTGTCTATGGCCGCCATCAGGACTCCGATCAGGACTACGCCGAGCGCCACGGTCTTCGCGCTAATTCCATCTTTAAAAAATTTATGCATTCTATCCTGGAATCCCGAAAACAAATAGCGAGGAGTGGATTTGAACCACCGATCTCTGGGTTATGAGCCCAGCGGGTACTCCTAGCTACCCTACCTCGCTTTAGAAAATTGACTTCAGTGATCTATTTTGCATAAAACTTTAAAATTGCTTCTACTAAATGCCGCCGAGTCCGCGCCCTTATAGCGCATCCCGGGCGCGTAAAAATCCGCGCGCGGAAATTATCAGGCGCATGCCCTAAAATACCTTTATCTCTGCCGCCCCGCAAGGCACGGCCTGCGCCCCTGCCTTTAATAAATTAATTTCCTTACTTCCTCCTGTTCTATCCTGTCGTAGCTGTTCCCGCAGGAATTGCACTTGAAACCTGCGTCAAACGCCTCGTCGAATGTAAGGACGATGTTGCTTTTTTTGCGGCAGCTGCTGCAGATAAAGTAGTCGTTGCAGTCGTCTTTAAGCGCGTTCACTCTCTCCTGCTTCACGTAGTTGAAAAAAGTGTCTATCTTGCCTGTGTTTATATACCATGCAAACGAAAGCCAGCCGTTGCTGTTTTTGGCTATGTAGTATTTTGTAAGGCCGTATCCCTGCATCAGATTGAGGATTCTTCTTACATTGTTTATCTTGAGATCGAGCTTGATCGCAATCTCCTCGTCGGTCATCGGGCTTACAAGCATATTAAGCACTTCTGTGCTTCTTTTGCTGACATTCTTTGTAAGAAATCCGACGATGTCCTTGTTGTTGAATATGTCCGTTATAATCGCCTCTGCCTCTTCCGGCCTGGGAATATTTTTGTTTTCTTTTTTCCTTCTGCCCCGTTTATGCAGGCTTTCTGTAGCTGCCGCCGCGGCATCGAGATTCAGCAGATAGTTGTTAAGGTCCTTGCTTTCAAGGGTGTTTATTTTTTGCTTGACTTCTAAAATGCTTTTTTTATTCCCTGCCTCAGAAACTTCCGCCATTTTGCCGCCTAAAGCCCTGGCTTTTTTCAAGTTCGGGTTCATGCCCGCGGGCATATTTTTGCTGGTTTTCTGCAATGCCTTGACGATCACGCCATGCCCTGCTCCGTTTCTCATTTTCGCGGACTTTAAATTCAGTTTCGGGGCGGCGCTGTTATTTTTATGCCCTATTTTGATTTTATGCGCTGCCGCAGTCTTTGAAATCTGTTTTTTGTTATTTTTATGCCCTATTTTGATTTTATGCGCTGCCGCAGTCTTTGAATTATGTTTTTTTATCTTGCCTCTGCTGTCCCTATTAATCTTGTTAACCATACTACCACATTATTATTTATTGTTTTTATCCTATTTATTTCTTTCTCTTCGTTGGTCTATGCCGAACAAGTCCGATTTCAGCGATAAAATAGGATTTTTGTTGAAAAAGCATGGCCGGCAGGCCGAATCCATTTATAAAAACATTTAAAAAGATTAAAAACTCTCTTATTATAAATGGTTTTATGATGCCGATTTTCAATATGTTGTTTGATACAGCAATAATATACACCCAATCTTCGAACACTATAAATATAGCAAACTGGATTTTAATAATCATCTCGGTTCTTTCTGTTATCGCGCTTTCAGTCCAGACAGGGAGAAGCTATTATGTAAGGAAGTTGAGAAAATTCAACAATCTCCTGACTACAGACATGTGGATGCTTTTTTATCTTCTAATAAAAGACGCAAACATATTCCTCATTGTGTTTATTGGATCTATAATGTTTTGGCCGGCTATCTACGGGTTTATCCCTATTGCAGTTCCATTTGCACCCCTTGCGATAGACTTCTTTGCGATCGCGGGCTTGCTGATAATAACAACAGATGTCGATGAAAATTCCTTTTATAACAGCATTCTTTCAGTATTAACTGCAATAGGCGCGGCCCTCTATTTGGCAGGATTTATTTTTGTAACCCAAAATCCAATCACGTCAAAAATACTTCTTTTGGCATCCAGCCCTCACTCGTTAAGCATTTGGTATTTCATAAATGCAAATTTTAATTCATTGAATAATCCAGTGCTTGCAATGTGGTCGTTCAATATCTGCTTTTCGATATTCCTCGCATGCGGAGTGCTTGCAACTCTATATTCTTTCAAGGGGGGTATATTCAAAAGACTTGCCAAGCAAAAGGAAATACTGAAGCCGGGGCAATAATCCCGCCGGCTGTCTAAATGCCTGCTACTGCAGTTTATATCCTAATGATCTTACGTATTTTCTTCTTTCCTGTTTGTGCTCATGCGACTCTATGGCCTTAACATTTATTCCGTCTACAACGCCGAGTATCGCCTTTCCCAGGTTTGTGGTTGCAACAATGACCTGCACATTGTTTCCGGTGGCGCAAAAGATACGGGCAACCTCGTTGACATTTTTTATCGTATTTAGAACATTTATCGGAAACGCATTTTTGAATAGAATTATGAAAGAGTGCCCTGCGCCTATTCTAAATGCATTCATTTTTGCCGCCTCTTCAAGTGCCTCATCATTTCCCTCCCCTCGTGTCAGGCAGGGCCCGCTCGCCTCGTTGAAGCCTATTCCGAATTTTATCCCCGGAACCACGCCGACCATCGCCTCATAAAGATCCTCCGCTGTTTTAATAAACTGCGCCTGGCCTATTATTACCTGGCAGTCCTCTTCCTTTTCAATTTCAACGAGATTCGTTTCCATTATACCATCTGTAAGAATATAACATATTATCATATAAACATTTAAAAACTTATTGTACATTTTTCATTTTACAAATAAAAAATGAAAAAAAAGCAGGGTATTTTATATTTAACCTGCTTCTTAAATTAAATCAATTAATTTTAAGTTTTAATTTTGGAGAAGGTAAAATGACCCGCAAAATGCACAGGAACAATAGGCTTCTGCGCGGAGTTTTGTCGGGATTCGCGGTAATGGTATTTCTCGGCTGGATTCCGATAATAGGCCCGGTACTTTCTGGGCTCATCGCAGGCATTGTGACAAAAAGAGGGGCGTTATATGGAATGCTTTCAGGCCTGCTTGCAGGAATAGCGGGATCGATTGCAGTGATTTTCGCGCTGCTGTTGTTCCTGCGCCCGCTGTTTCATCTGCTGCTTGCCGTGTTCGCCATTGATTTTAGCGCTATGATTATTTTGATAGGCTTTACATCTGTCCTGCTGTCAGCGACATGCGGCTATATCGGAGGCGCGCTGAGAGAAAAAACAAAATATTAAGAGCAAGAACTCGCAATTATTATGAATTAAGATTTATCAGTGGTTATATGTCCTTTGATCTCACAATAAAAATGTATTTCACTCTGTTCCTGATGTTCGCAATAGGCTTTGGCATAATTTACTTTATTTTGCTATTTTTCGGATTCTCATTTTCCTACATACTCGTTTTTGCAGTATTATTCTTTATAGCCCAATGGGCGATATCCCCCGAAATAATAAAATTTTCCTCCCATCTTGAATATGTAAAAAATACCGAATATCCTGAATTGCACGAAATTGTACGGGATCTGGCAAAAGAAGCAAATGTCCCGGTGCCAAGGATAGCGATTTCGCCATCCCAGGATCCAAATGCCTTTGTATTCGGGAGGACAAGAAAGAGTGCGACTCTAGTAGTGCACAAAGGACTGCTTTCGATACTTGACAAAAATGAGCTGTCTGGCGTAATTGCTCATGAACTCGGCCACTTGAAGCACAATGACATGATGGTCATAACATTCATCTCATTTATCCCGATGCTTGCATACCTTATTGCGCAGAACCTGTTTTTCAGCAGCATGTTTGGCGGGGGGAATAACAGGAGCAGCAACGTCGACTATTTAGTTATCTTCGGAATAATAGCATTCCTTGTTTATCTGATTGCGCAGCTCCTGATGCTTTCGCTATCCCGTTCAAGGGAGTCTTATGCAGATGAATTTTCAGCAAAAACAACTAAAAAGCCGGCAAACCTCGCCTCCGCGTTGTTTAAAATAAGCTACCATAACATAAACAATACAAATAAGCAAAGCACAAGCATGCAGTCGTTTTATATCATTGACTTTTTTAATGTGCAGAGGGATATGAAAGAGATAAAGGAACACTATAAGGAAATAAAGGGCATGATTCCCGCAGCGGATTTTTCAATGATTTTCTCAGAAATATCAAAGCAGAAAAACAGCTTCTGGGGAGTTTTGAATAGCCTTTATTCCACCCACCCTCCGACATACCGCAGAATTCTTGACATGGCAAAAATAAAGCAGCAAATGCATTGAGCCTGTTATCCAGCAGCACTATCCCTGCGAGATCGCGGGATCTTGTCTATTTTGTAGTCTACGACTATCTCAACCTCGTTCTTTGAATAAGGCCGTACAACCCTTTCGAATAGAATCTTGACCCTATAGTTGTTATTTTTTGCATGCGCCTTCAATATCTGCTCGGTCTCCTTTAATACAGTATCCCTATTCCCGAAGACGTAAATATGGACTATTGCTTTTTTCTTCGAAACTTCAAGAATCTGGTCAAGAAATTTTATGCTTGATTTTGGCATAGGGACTATGATCCTATCAGCGAAATCGCGATAGTCCTTGCTCCGGACTCTTACATTGCCCAGTATAGGCTTTACATTTGGCGACTTGTTAAGGTTAATATTATCTTTCATATATCCCACTGCGTTTTTGTTCATTTCAATGGCAACGATATTGGTTGATTTGTGTTTTTTTGCGATTTCGATTGCAAAAGGACCGACGCCCGCGAACATTACGCAGATATTTTCATTTTCCTTTACCTGGCTGTTTATTCTTTCCCTTTCGTATGAAAGGCGGTTCGAAAAAAATGCCTTTCTGATGTCAAACCGGAATAGGCAATTGCTTTCCCTGTACTCGCTCACGAATGTTTTTATCCCTAAAACATAGCGGAATTTCCTTAGCCTGTATCTGCCAGAAACCGCGCCGGCCTGCGCGACAACAGTGGTTACCTGCGGGTTAAAATTTAATATTTCTTCGGCAACCTTTATTTCTTCTTTTTTATCGAGTTCTGATTTTATTATCGCTATATTTCCGAGAATGTCGTACCCTCTCGCCAGCCCGGTCTTATATTTTTCAAATATCCTATTTATGCGCTCTGCGTTGCTCCTCAAAGTTCTGTTACGGTTTTCCCTATCTATCAGTTCTGTTTTGCGCATTATTGATTTTTCGATATATTTTTTAATTCTTCTGTTGCTAATATCTATTAATGGGAATAGGACTGAATTTTCTTCAAAGCCTATTTTTCTTGATTTGTCAAGCAAACCAAGCTTCAGAATCTGCTTTTTCACATTTTCTGCATTTTTTTTAGCCGCCTTTAAGTATTTCATGCTATCGTTAAAAATCCTGAGTTTCAAGATAAACTAAATAATTAAATAGTTAAAAGAATTAATAAATATAAATTTAAAATTATACTCATTATCTAATACAAAGTGATTTCTATGTATTTTGCTGTTAAAGTTACCTCTGGCCAGGAAAAGATAGTGGCAACAATGCTTCAAAATAAGGCAACAAAATCCGATCTTCCAATATATGCCGTGCTGGTTCTATCCGGAATGAAAGGCTATATCATCATTGAGGCGGAAACAGAAGTCGCATGCTCAAATTTCGTTTCAGGCGAGCACAATGTGAAGGGGCTGCTGAAAACCCCGCTAATGCAGGCAGAAATTGACAAAATTCTCGAAACAAAGACCTTTGCCCAGACAATAGAAAAAGGAGACATGATCGAGTTTGTAAATGGGCCGTTCAAGGGATACAAAGCGAAAGTGCTGAAAATAGACGATCAGAAAAATGATTTGACTGTAGAGCTTATGGATGTCGTGGTTCCTATCCCGATAACCACAAAAATAAGCTCGGCAAAAGTCATCCAAAAAGCAAAAAATATCTAAAATGAAACGCAAGTGATAGAATGAGCAATATAATAGAAGGTTTAATCGAAGGAGGAAAAGCAACAACAGGGCCGCCGTTCGGACCTGCATTGGGGCCTATGGGCGTGAATACGCAGGCCGTCATAAAGGAAATAAACGAAAAAACAAAGGATTTTTCAGGAATCAAGATAAGCGTAAAAGTCATTGTCGATCCGGCAACAAAGAACTTTAGCATCGAAATAGGATCCCCCCAAACAAGCGCGCTAATCCTCAAAGAGCTCAAGATAGAAAAGGGCGCGAAGACAAAGGAGGAGACTGTTGGCAATATAACCCTAGATCAGATAAAAAAAATAGCAAAGGCCAAGGACCTTTTTGGCGCGACGCTTGCAGACAAAGTCAAGCAGGTGCTTGGCACATGCAAGAGCATGGGTATTACTTGCGACGGCGAAATCGCGACCGAAGTAATAAAAAAGATAAATGATAAGTCTATAACAGTAGAATAAATACCCCTGTTTTTCTTTTTTTTATTTTGTTTTGCGTTTATTTCATTAGTTTTACAGCATAGCCCATTATTTTGTTTTTTATAATTCCCTCGTTCTCCTTGTCAATAGTGGCTTTGAATTTTACGCCGTAGCTTGCATTATTGATGAATGCCACGTTAATGCTGTGCTTCAAAACCACTTTTGAGAGATAGCTGTCTTTTTTAATTCTGCCTTCCAGCTCTTTCTTGAAAAGCTCAAAATCCTTGTTCGCATTTATTTCAAAAGTAAGCAGTATCTCCTTTTTATTAACCTTGTTGTGGTTTATTATAAGGGCCTGGTTCAGTGCATTGTTTGGCATGTAGAAAAGCTCATTATTAGTTCCCTGGATCGTCGTATAAATGAGCCCGATTTCGATAACCTTGCCAGTTATTGACACATATTTTATATCATGAGGGTATGTCGGTGGGATTTGGGGATAGACCCATGTTGAGATTGTTATTTTGTCGCCGATATGGAAAGGCTTTAGCGACAGCAGTGAAATCCCCGCGAACACGTTTCCAAGGGAGGTCTGCGCAGCAAGGCCCAAAACAACGCCGAGAAAGCCTGCCCCGATAAGCAGCCCATTAACATTCACCTTGAGAAAATTCAGCAGGATTATGATTAAGATAAGATAAGAAAAGACCCTGAAAATAGTAGTGATGGATTTTATGTAGTTTCCGACATGCGCACGCCTTCCGTATATCTTGAAAAGGAATGCAATGAACTCTATTGTGGCCACTCCCAGAAGAGCGTATGCGGCGAAATCTATTATTGTCTTATAACTGCTGCTGAGTGCTTTAAAGAAGTATATATGAATCCCGCTAAGAACTATTACGCCGATGGCTATTATCAGGAATAAAATAGCCAAAATTTTTTTATACTCCCCTCTCATTATATCTTATTAATTTTCAATATACGGCGCTAGGTAATACCTGACTTCCGCATCCCCTATAGTGTAGTTTATCTTTATCGGATCTTCTATCCTCATTAGAAGGGCGATTACCGAGCCCTGGGGAGATGCGCTTATAATCCTCTGCAGGTAGTCTATGTTAAATGAAACTGATGTAGGTTTTGAAACGTCAAGCTTTTTTATGAATTCCGCATTGTCTAGATGCTCTTCCTCCAATTCCCCTATATCGCTTTTTGCTACCACCATGAACGAATTCTTTGTCGTCTTGAATCCGACATAGCTTGAAAGAGAATTCGCATCCTTCAGGATTTCCTTCAGAGTGTCTGCTTTGACTTCGACAACAGATTCAGGATCGGCTATTTTCGGCTCTTTGATGTCATTATTTTTAACTTCTATTATTGGAAGCTTGTACCTTCTCGAGCTGTGCTCTCCTATGAACTCTATATTGAATTTGTTGCTGCTGCTTTTCATTATCACTTGCTCGTTCTGCCTCGAAGTTGAAAGAATCTTGATGAGGTTTGAAATGTCAAGGCCTATAGAGACAGACTTGTCCAATTCATACTTTGAAAAGGCCTTATTCGGAATGCTGAAGCATATCATGCTGATTCCTGATGGGTCTATCGCTTTTAATGTAATTCCCTCCTTTGCTATTTCAAATACTCCCTCGTCAACTACGTTTGCAATCGAATCAATGCAGTTCTTCCAGTATTTTGCGTCGTCTATTTTTATTTCAAACATTTTATCACTTAATAAATCTATAAAAAATTATTGTATAATTTATGTAAACAAAAGTTAAAAATACTATGCTGAAATGCGTTATTTATAACCCTTGATTTTATAATATGTTTATCCTTTTTAATTCAGATACTAACGCGTCGTAGCCTTTAAAAACTATGCCATTCATTCCGATCGCCCGCGCCCCGTTTATATTCGCAAGAGAATCATCAATAAAAACAGTCTCATTTGGCATTAACTTGGTCTTGGCAAGAAGATACTGATAGATTCTTTTATCTGGCTTTGTCATATGAAGATAGCATGAAATAAATTTCTTGTCAAACAATTTTTCGTTTATTTTGAGCAGTATATTTGTTCTAAAATATCTGCTTCTGTTCACATTAGTCAGCATGTAAATTTTATAATTTTTGGAAAGAGCCCCAATTAGTGCTATCATTTTTCCGTCAATTTTGGCGTTGCTATCAAAAACTAAATTCCATGATTTTCGGGGTATTTTTATCCCGATATTTTTTGAAATAGAATCGAGTAATAGGCCTAATGTGATGTCGCCGCGATCAAATCTGTTTATTAACGGCGTCATTGCATTTACTATTTTATTTTCATTAATATCATATTGTTCTGAAAGGTATTCATAGTATTTATTTTCATCAAAATGTATTATGACTCCGCCCATGTCAAATACTATTGCCTTTATCATTTTTACACCAATAATTTAATATTTGTTCACAAATAAAATCATAATGGGTGCAGCCGCAGATGCCCTGATAGCTCAATGGCAGAGCGCTTGTTTCGTATCATTTATGGAAAAACAAGAGGTTGTGGGTTCAACTCCCATTCAGGGCTAAATTGTTTTTCAGCGAGCGCAGGTTTATTTTACAAGTAATGGTTTAACACGCATCTGGCATTCTGGAATTGTTTTAGGGCTTCCAAGTTTCCAGATTCAGTTTTCTTGTAAAACTGCTTATTGCGCGGCCGGTCTATTTTGCATTCCTACCTTTGTTCATCCCCAAATGTCTGCGCTTATCTTTTCACTAGGTATGTTACAGCTGATCGAGATGCTTTTCATCGCCTTTGCAAATTCCAAAGGCCCGCATATGTAAGTCATCCTTTCATTGCAATCAGACAGGTATTTCTCTATCATTTCTTTTGTTATGCGGCCGTGCTCGCCACTCCATGCCTCATCTTCCCTAGTAACTGTTATTATTGTTTTCAAATTCAGTAGCTTTTCCATCTCCTGCAGTTCTGATCTAGCTATTATCTCGTTTGAAAATCTTACGCTGTAAAACAGTATTATGTCAACGTCAAGTTTATGCGTTATTATGTGCCTTAGCATCGAGATGAACGGCGCGATTCCTGTCCCTCCGGCAATAAACATAAGCTTTTTGTTCTCGCTATGGATAAATTTGAATTGTCCGTAAGGACCTGTCATGTAATATATATCGCCAATCTTTGCAAGCGCAATTTTCGACGTAAACCGTCCATTTATAAGATGAATATAAAAATCCAGTGTTTCGGAGTTTGGTTCGGAGGCTATGGAAAAAGCCCGGGCTATTTCCTGTGTCTCATCCTTGTATTTAACCATTACAAACATGCCCGGATCAAAGTCAAGCCTCGTGTTGTCAAGCGCTTGGAACTTATACAGCTTGACATCAGGGCATTCATCAATTATCTCTGCTACTTTGTATTCCTTATTGTTTATTTTTGGCTGTTCAGTCACGGTATCGTCAATATTATTCTATTCTTTTATTTCTATTTTTAGCTCAGTTCCGGGTTTAACTATCACATTTTTTATTTTGCAGATGCCCATTATTTCACCTATGGCATTCTCTGCGATTTTCGCATACTGCTCAGGAATGCTGATTTTTACCTCGTTTATCTCCTTGTTCAGTGCAAGTTTTTTGTTGGACTTAGATTTTCTTATGCTCGTTATTATATCGTTCAATAAAATGCCTGCTTCCTCTGGATCTGTTTCAAGCGAAATATTCTTGAATACGAATCCATTTATCACGTAATCCGCCTGTGATGGCCTTTCAGCATATTTCGGAAATTCGCCAAATATGCTTTTATCATCGAACAGGCTGTTGAGCTCTTCGCACGTATAGGGCATGACTGGCGCAAGAAGTTTCAATGAAGCCAGAAGCACGTATCTTAGGCAGTAAAGTGCTGCCTCGCGGTTCTCTTTCAAGGTATTCCCATAAATTCTATATTTTACATTTTCAAGGTAATAGTCGCAGAATTCACCCCTGTAAAAACCTATTGCTTTGCTCATAGCGTCATATAGATTTAGAGCGTCATATGCGTCTTGCACTTCCTTTACTGTTTTATTTAGCCTGTTAAGTATCCATAAGTCGAATATGCCAAAATGCCTATGCAAATCTTCTAAACTTGTTTTTATCGGTTTTCCTTCTGTCGCCTTTTGGATGAACATTGCAGAATTATACAGCTTTATAACAAATGCATTTGCGTAATCGGTTTCGCTATATGAAAATGCTCTATCCTTTCCAATCCCCCCACTCAATGCCGCCCACAATCTTACAACATCCACAGAATACTTATCTATCAATGTGGCCGGCGATATTCCGTTGCCCCAGCTTTTATGCATCTCTTTTTTATCCGTTCCAAGTATCATGCCCGTAGTAAGTATTTTTTCAAATGGCTTATCATCTACAATAGCAAGCGTCCTGAAAATCGTATAAAATGCCCATGTCCTTATTATGTCTGTGCCCTGTATTCTCATTGCTGCGGGAAATGCCTTTTTTACCAGTTCCTTATTGTCTGGCCAGCCAGCAATGATCAAAGGGGTTATCGATGAATCAACCCATACGTCGCAGGTTTCAGTATCCCCAACTATTTTAGAGCCGCACTTAGGGCAGATTTCTACGCCAGGCTTTTCATGCGCGGGGTTTACCGGAAGCTTCTCCTTTTCAGGCACAAGAATATAGTCGCATTTTTGGCAGTGCCAGAAAGGTATCGGAGTTCCAAACACCCTGTTTCTTGAGATATTCCAATCCCACTCTATGAAATTCGCCCAATCTTTAAGCCTGTTTACTGAAAAATCAGGTATCCATTGCATCTGCTCTGCGCATTCTATTATTTTTTTACCGTATTCTTTTGTTTTAAGAAACCACTGCGTCGATACGACGAATTCCACAGGCGTGCCGCATCTGTCATGCACCTTCACCGTGTTCTCAAGCGGTTCCTGTTTAGCGAGCAGTTTTTCATCTTTCAATTTTTCAAGTATTTTCTCTCTAGCCGTTTTTAATGTAATGCCTGTAAACTCAAGCGCGTCTTTCAGATGGCCTCGTTCATCAATTGCATTGATTAAGTCAAGTTTGTGGCGGTAATAAAACAGTACATCATTTTTGTCCCCGAAAGTGCATATCATCTCCGCGCCGGATCCAAAATCAGTTTCGACTGATTCGTCTGCAACCACAGGAACAAGCCTATTGAATAGGGGTATTATTATCTCCTTTCCTATTATTTTGCTATGCCTTTTGTCGGACGGATTTACAGCTATTGCAACACAGGCATGGATCAGTTCAGGCCGCGTTGTGGCTATCGTCAATTTTTGTGCGGAACCGCTTATCCCAAATTCAATGTAATTAAGGATCGTGCTTTGCGGCCGTTCGTCTATTTGCTCTCTGGCAATCGACGTTTCGCAGTGCGTGCACCATTCAATTGGATGCGTTCCTCTGTAAACCATATTTTTTTCATACATGAGTATGAGAGACAGCTGTACTCTTCTTCTATAGTCCTTTGACATCGTTATGTACTGGTGCCTCTTATCGAAAGTGGATCCTAATGCTTCCATCTGGGTCCTCATTAGTTCTATATTCTTGTTTGAAACCTCCTCGCATTTTGCATAGAATTCTGTCCTTTCAAGTCCTTTCCCGTATTTTTTTTCTACAAGCATTTCTGTAGGAAATCCCTGGGCATCCCATCCCTGCGGATAAAGGACGTTGAAACCCTGCATGTGCTTGTATCTTGCAATCGAGTCTATGTAGCAAACCCAGAATGCCTGGCCCATATGAAGCTCCCCGCTGGTAAATGGCGGGGGAGTGTCTATTGAAAAAATCTCTTTTTTATCATCATTCTCGTCAAACAAGAACATCCTGTGCTTTTTCCAATTTTCATTCCATTTTGCAGTATCCACAGAGAACATTAAAACACGCCAATTTTATTATACTTATTAATCTAACTTCAATCTTTAATAATCCTATTGTTGCCTAATTTATTAATAAATATGGTTTTATATTCCGCTCCTCTTTCTTTTAGCATGCTCTCATTCAGGTCTATTTCATTGCACTCCATGACTCCAAAATCTAAGTCCTTATGCCTCTCGATAAAGCGTTTCAGTGCATCTTTATCCGAATTTTTGCATCTGGCAAAAGTCAAATGCGCATGGAATTCCTGTTTTTCTCCGAAGTCCATCCCAAGGCCCTCCTTTATTCTGCGTACTAGCTCGCAATTCAGATTCTTTATGGCGCCGCCGTCCTTTATGCCGACGTACATCACGCCCGATTTCAAAAATACGCCTATGCCGCCAAGCCTGATGTTAAAGGCAGTTATTTTTATGTCCTGCATGATTTCTCTGATTTTTTCAATTCTTTTTGAGTCTATCAGGCCAAGAAATAATATAGTTATATGCAGGTTGTCTCTGGCAATAAATTTGACAGGGCCTATTTTTTGGTATATTTTTTCTATCTCGTTCTTTATATCCTCCGAAATAGGTATTGAGATAAAGCACCGTTTTTTAATGTTATCCGCAACCATCTAATCCGTGCTGCTTATAAATGAACCAACATATAAAACATAAAAATTCAAAAGCCATTTTATAACCGGTAGGTTATTCCCTATGCCTCTTATTATGTTTAAATCCCCGGTCTCTATCGCCTTTGTCTTCGCCAAAAATATGGGATAAACGAATAAAATAAGAAGCGCGCCGATGACCAGCAACATTATATAATAGTGGGAAGCAAAAAGAATAAAAGGCATAATAAGCGCAAAGGTAATTATATTTGAGGCAAAAACCCGTGATATCTTTAAAAAGTCAATGCGCAGACCAAATTCAGATTTTATCGCATTCAATAAAAATATGCTGCTGAGAATAGGCTGAATCAGGAACAGCAGAAGCACCAATCCTATCCCCTCAAATAAAAATAGCAGTATTGGCATAAGCACAAACTGTATTGCGGTAATCGCAATGCTTATTCTCATGACTTTCCTTACTTTGTTTTTGCTGATTAATAAAACATTCGCGTACATGCCGAAGATGCTTGCTAGTATCCCGATGCTGGCTATCTTTAGATATGCAGGCGCAAGGGCATAATACCCTGAAAATAATGTATATGAGAACGGCGCGGACAATGCAAAAATCAAGAACAGCAGAGGGGCTATAAACAGGAATGCTAAGAAAATCGCATAATTGTAGAATTTTTCAATATCCCTTGAATTCTTTCCAGAGAATAATTTTGAAAAAAGAGACAGCAAAGACAGGCTTATCGATCCCAAAACAACATCTATGAAATAGCTGACTTTTGATACGATCCCGTAATTTCCAAGAACAACGCTGCTGCTTGCCGCATTGGTATGCATCAATGCGAACCCAGAGAAATAGATTATGACCGTAGACAGAAGTATCGGCGCGATCTGCGGGACTATACCCCCTATGATGTTTGATACTGTTATCGGCACTGAAAACGACAATATTTTTTTAATCGTCTTCTTTTCTATTCTTATTTTTACTTTAGGCCTGATGAATAAAATATAGGCAGCAACCAGAAATCCCGCCAATTGCCCTACAATGATTCCGAGGATCGGTCCGATCACGCCAAATCCGTAGACAACAAGGAGCACGCTGACTGAGGTCTGCAAAACGCCCTCAATAAACATTATCAATGTTATCTGCGGCCCCTTATTAAATCCTATCAACGCGCTTAATGCAGAATCATAAAGGATTGTTATTAGAATTATCGCAGCGGAAATCTGAACAAGATAAAGCACATCCGCGTTATGGAATACGTAATGCGCAAAAATCCCGCTTGAAAAAAACATTGCCAGACTCAGGAATCCGCCGAGGACGATTACTATCGCAAAGCTGTTTGAGAGAATGCTTTCTATTTTTTTCTTTTTATTTTTATATCTGTACTCTGAAATGAACCTGTTTAGCGCCGTAGATATGCCCAAATTTCCGACGACCCCGAAAAGCCCCGCGATTGTGATTATTAAAGTGTATGTTCCGTACTTGCTTGGCCCGAGTACGCGCGTAACGATAATGAACGAAATTGCAAGAATGATGAAGGACAGAAATTTGCTTATAACCAAAAAAACAGCGGTCTTCCCAGTACTTGCGGTTACTTCTTCTACATTCTTAGCGGCTTCGTCCCTCTCTATTTCCACATAATCACTTATTTGTTTAGAAGGTAGCCGTATAAGGATGTTGGTGTCACAAAATTGACCAGTACTTTCTGCATGCTTCCAATCAGATCATCGTTTGCGCCCTTTATTATTACTTGCTTATATGCCTCGTTTCTGCCATTCATTGACATTTCTGTTTTTTCCGTAATCCTCGCGTCAATAATTTTATTGACGTATTTTTTATTGTTTTTGTACATGTAAAATCTCATGATTTTTGACAATTCCCTGCTCCTTTCATTTACTATTTCCGGGTCTATCATTCGTTCCCATTTTTTTGCATGTGGCCTCATCGCGAATTTTGAGATATTCATCGCGTTGGGCATTATTTTTTTTATCGCTTTTAACGTTTCCTCGAAATCAGCATCGGTTTCCGCGGGATATCCTACAATAACATCTGTTTCTATCGATATCCCAGCGATCGTTTTTCTCGCATTTTTTATATGCTGAATGATATTTTCAATCTCGTAGCGTCTTCCCATCTCGCGTATTATCCTATTGCTTCCACTCTGGATGGGCACATGCAGGAATTTATAAAATTTGCCGCAATTAAGGATACTGGTTATGCCTGCGGCAAATTTATCAAGATACTCAGGATTCATCATCCCAAGCCTTAGCTTAAAGTCGCCGTCAATGGATCCAATTTTTTTAAGCAATTCCACTATGTTTGTTTTTTTGTCAAATCCGTAGCAGCCTATGTCCTGCGCAGTCAGCTGCACTTCTTTGGCCCCAAAATCAATACTTTTTTTTATCGCATTTAAAATCAGTTTTTCAGAAAAGCTTTTCAGCGGCCCTCGCGCGAACCTTGTTTCGCAGAAATTGCATGCGCTTAAGCATCCTTCTGCGACAGGTATTTTCGCTATGGCGCTTTTATAAGGTTCAAAATACTCGAGCCTTTCTTTATTTTTGCGCACAGACGGGATTCCATGGAATATTTTTCCTGCGTTCTGGCCTGTCTTAACGGCTTCCGCAATCGCCTCTATATTGTTTATAGGCACTATAAGCGAATTTGCGCTGCGCATTCTTATAATATCCTTGTTCGCGCCAGCCATGCAGCCGGTAACAATTATTCTTTTGCCGGTATTGCCCTGCTCCAGCCTATCGATAAAGGCAAGTATTTTCTGCTCAGTCGCCTTTTTTACAGTGCATGTATTGATTATCACAGCGTCCGCATCAGAAATATCCTGCGCGATAGAAACGTTGCTGTTTTTTAAAATGGCCTCTATCAATCTAGAATCCGCCTGATTCAATGTGCATCCGTATGTTTTTATGTGCGCTTTCATAGTATCGTTTTTTATCAAGTGCCTTCTTATAATTCACATAATTTAAATATTTATATCTCTCTTATTTTAATATTAATTTTTAATTTAGTAGGCATTAGGTGTTAATATGACTATTTTATGTGAAAGATGTAAAAAAGAGATATTCAAAAATGAGGTATGCAATTACTGCAGCAGAAAAATTTGCCATGACTGTGTAAAAGCTTCGCAAAAAGCGTCAAAAACGCAGAGGCTGGTCATCTGCAAGGACTGCTGGGGCAAAACAGAAAAAAGACTGAAATACAAAAACAAAAAAAGCAGTTAAGGGCTACCGTACCGCGCGCGATCCAAAGGCGGTTGCGCTGATCAGCAGTCTCATTCAAGATCCAGGGATTCTATCATTCTTGTCAATTCAAATCCGGTCGTGTTGTTTCCGATAACAATTCCTTTCGAATTTGCGATAGCTGCAAGGCCTATGAACACAGAGCCGTTATTCGCAGTTGTCGGGATGGAATCAAACCCGAACAAGCCGTCAATTCTCTTTTTTTCAGCATCTGACGAGTTATTGTTTATTGTAAATCCCTTATTTGTAAGTATATTCGTAGCGCCTATTGTTTTGAATCCCGCAATCGATCCCTTTACAACCTCCACTCCAAAAATATCCCCTATCTCAGACGCTGCCGTATCCTCATACTCCTCGTGGATAAATGCGATTTTATCGTTAACCAGAATGTTATTGCCGATGCTATTTAAATCGCTGTTGATTATGCCGACATTAATGTCCGCGCCATTCTCCCGCAGCCTTTCCTTTAAAAAGTGAAATTCGTATTTTGAAATCAGGTTCGAAACACCTATCGCGCTTGAGTTTGCGGCTGCAAATAGTCCGACCAGATTCGATGAATTTATGCTTATCTCGATAGTGCTTACGCCGAGGGTGCTTGAAATCAGGCCGGTTGTTTTTTTCGGCAGGAATCCAGTAAATGCGTATTTGTCATTGGCGCATCCGAATGCGCCGGCATACTCGCTGCCGTTTATCAATAATTTAATATGGCTCATAATCTCAACAGTATATTATAGCAAAGAATACGCACCAAATATTTTTTATATTTCCCATTAAATGCCTATTGGTTTTCGCGGATTGCCATTAGGCGTCGTCATCAGCCTTCTTCGATAATTTTTGAGATGCTGCCAAGCATGTTTTTTTCCTCGTCGTTCAGCAGATATGAGAAATCCCCTGACAATAGCTTTATGTCGGTCCTGCTTAGCTTAGAATAGAGTTCCTGTCCGTCCTCGATCTGCCTTCCGAATGTCACTCCGTTCACGGAAATAGCGACTTTATCCCCTCTTTTTGCGGTATTCAGCGGGGTCCCCTCATTTTGTATTCCCTCAATCCTGCCTATTATGGTGTTGTTTCCCGTTATCAGTATATAGCCCGGTTTTATCCTCCCTCCGAGCACCTCAATCCCGAATACGGCGGGATGCGAAACCCTGAAGCAGCTATTCGGGAGTATTACTAGTTTTCCTGGAAACACTATCTTGTTTTCGATCTCGCTGATTCTATTCTTCTTATTTTCTTCGATAATCGACTTGTATTCGTCGACTATTTTGTATATTATGTTTTCGTTTATTATCCTGATGCTGCTCAATTCCGCGGCTTCCGCCGCCTCTTTGTCGATAGAAACATTAAATCCAAGAATCACGGCGTTGCTCGGGTCTTTTACATTCATTGCAAATGCGTCAAGCACGTCTCTTTTTGTAATGTTGCCTATGCCTTTCTTGCCTATCATGAAATTTTCGCTTTTCAGGAGCCTTGAAATCGCCTCCATGCTTCCAATGGTATCCGTCTTAAGTATGACTCCGCTGCTGTCAGTCTCGAAGATCTCGTTTATGTCCGATTTTATTTCATTCGCATAATTTTCATCAGTCACCTGTATTACAGGGGATCCCGGCAGTACGTCGTCTATTCCTGTCGCGCTGATTTTTACCCCGCAGGCGGCGTTCACTTCCTTGAAATACTCGAATCCGCCCCCCTGTTTTGGCTTCAGAAGGGCCTTTATCTTTGCGGTCGAGATCTGCGTAGGGGTCGCGAATGCGATTATGTCGTTTACATGCAGGCTTCCGTTGTAGATTATGACATCTGCTGTCGTTCCCAGCCCTGTAATCTCTTTTTTTTCTAGGATATTCCCCTTTCCAGGCCCGCTCACCTCTATGTTGAGCTTCATTTCAAGGAATTTCTGCGCAAGACCGGAAATAAGCATAAGCAGTTCGGCGATTCCCTCTCCTGTCTTTGCGCTGATCGGAATTATTGCAATCTGTTTTTTGAAGTCCGATATCCTATCAAATCTTTCGCTGTCGAATCCATACTCGCTGAGTTTTCCTACCATTTCCCAAAGTTTGTTGTCCACGAGCTCTAGCACCTGCGGGCCTTGTTGCTTCAGCGCTTCCAATATGCTGCTGGATTTGGTAGCGTGCCATCCTGTTATTGTGTCTATCTTGTTTGCTGCGACGACAAACGGCGTCTTATACTCTTTCAGTATGTTTATTGCTTCGACTGTCTGCGGTGCGAATCCCTGCGACATATCGACAACAAGCACTGCTATATCTGATATGCTTCCGCCTCTCTTCCTAAGGTTTGTAAATGCCTCGTGCCCTGGAGTGTCTATGAACAGCAGCCCGGGGATTTTCAAGTCGAACTTGAACGCGCCACCAAGCGATCCGCAAATTCTGTTGATTACGCCTATCGAGACCTCGCTTGCCCCTATGTGCTGCGTAATCCGCCCTGCTTCTTTTGCGGCAATGCTGGAACTGCGTATCTTATCCAGAAGCGTTGTCTTGCCGTGGTCAACATGCCCCATCACGCATATTATTGGTTGGCGTATCATTTTTCCATCCATTGCAGTCAAAATATAATATATGCCTATGCCTCGCTTGTCAATTGAGTCGGCATATTATTATCCTTATCCCTTTCTAAAATATAAATATTTGCAGAATCTATCTGCTTAAGCGCCTCGTCATGGGTTATGATAAAAATCTGCTCTATTATGCCTGGCAGTGTCGTTCCCAGCGCCTGCATGAAGCTTTTGATTCCATTTGCATCAAGATTGTGCGTAGGCTCGTCCAGCACTATCATTTTAAGGTTAGGCACAAGTATCATTGACAGCGCTATGCGCAATGCAAGCGACGACATAGATTTTTCCCCGCCGCTGGCAATGCTGTCTATCTGGATCCAGTTTTCATCCGCGTCATTTATTTTATGGTTTATCTCTATCGCATAGTCGTCTGCCTTTGGCACAAGCTTTATGCTGCTGTAGTTTTTGTACGGATAAAGTTCATTCCATATATCTATCATTAATTTATTTACTGATAGAACCAGCCGGTCCCTCAGCTGCACCTGTATCTCTAAAAGCGCTTTTTTGAATTTGTTCAGGTTGCCAAGCATCTTCTTTTTTGCGTTTATCTGTTCCTGTATTAGCATGAAATCCGCGATTTCCTTTTCCTTGCCAGCAATTTGTTGCCTCAAATTTAGAATGTATTTCTGGTCGGCGTCAATCTTTTCCCTGAATCTTGCAATCTCAATCTTATGCTCGCCCAACTCGTTCTTCAGTTTATCCATCTTGCCTTCGTCAATGTCTATAGCAGCATATTCTTTTTCAAGCGCGGCAAGATTTATTTTACCCCTCTCTATATGATTTGCCTTATCGTTTCTTTCCTGCGCTTTTTCAATTTTTTTCTCATTCTCCCTAATTCTGGCGTCTGTTCCCTCTGCAAGCATTTCTATCCTTTTAATTCTATCCTCTCTTTCCTTTATTTCTATCTCAAGCGCGTTTCGCTGCCGTATTATTTCTTCTATATCCTTGTTAATATTTTTGTCTTCGGCAATCCGCTCTTTTATCGTTTTAATTTTTTTAATTTCATTTGCTGTTTTTTCAAGCCCCGCCATTCTTTCTCTCTCTTTTGCAATTGCTTCATCCGCGATTTTTGCCGTATCATTAAGCTCTTTAAGGAGGCGTTTTTTATTCACAATAAGGCCGAGCCTAAGATCCTCTTCCAATTCCCTATCGCATACAGGGCACTTTCCATGGTGCCCTTCAAGATTTTTTATTGATTTTTGCACTTCTTCAATCGATGCCATGCCGCGCGCATGTTCCTCTTTTAGCTTGTCGATGGCCGTCTTGCTCTGTTCAAGCGCCTCTGCTATTTTATTCTCATTATAAGATTCAAGCTTACTTGAAATGTCGCGCATTTCATTTTTCTGCTTTTCAATCGCGGATATCATGCTTTTGATTTCGCCTATTTTTCTGTTGTTGTCGTCTTTATCCTTCCTTTCCTGCGTTAATTCATTACTGTATTTTTTCTTTTCGCTTTTATCCGCTTCATTCGCTTTCTTTACTTCATTCTCATCAAAGTCTATCGCCATTTTGCTGATCTGCTCAGCAAGCGTATTTATCTCTGCCTTGCCTTTGATGATTTTTTCCCTGAGCTGTTTTTTCCGCTCATGCTCTGCCTTTAACCGTTCATATTCCCCTTCCTTGCCGCGCAATTTCTGGGTTTCTGACTTTATCTTTTCGTCAAAATCCTTTTTTTCCGCCTCGTTTTTCCCGAGCTCTTTTTTTGACGACTCCAGAGATTCTTTAATCTGCGCGATATCCCTTTGCCCAATATCCTTTTCCTGCTGTGTTATATCGCTTTTTATACTGTTTATCAGGCTTGTGGCGTTGCTTTCGGCAACCGAAAACTGGTCAAGGCCGAGCATTTCATCAATCTGCTTTTTGCGGTCCCCCTTTACGAGTTCGAGGAAATAATTAAGCCTGTTCTGCTCGGAGTATATGGCCTTTGAAAACGCGTCGTAGTTTATTTTAAGCACATTCTCTATTTCCTCGCTGACTTTTGTTGTCTGCTCCTGTACTGCAGCCTTGTTTTTTTCAAGCACTGCCTCTGTGCCCCCTGTTTCGTTTATTTTTCTTACAACCCTGTAAAGGTCTTTGTCGACCGAAAACAGCAGTTCGACACTGCAGCCTGTTTTTTGCCCAGAATTGTTTTTCATTATAAGATCTGTAAGCTTTACTTTTCTTCTATTCAAGTCGGGGAATGTCCCAAAAAGGGCATACGAGATTGCATCTGTAACAGAGCTTTTTCCGGAGCCCATTATTCCTACCAGTAGATTTACTCCCTTTGCAAATGAAAATTTTGAATTTTCATGCGTTTTCCAGTTTGTCAGATTTAGTTCGATAAGCATATGCCCCGCCTGCGTTTTCAGCCAGTTTCTACTGCGTTTGCACTCTTACGTTTCCAAGTACTATGTAATTGCCGCTGCTGCTCGTGCACGTTCCTGAATTTAGATTTGAAATTGCATGCGCGCAATAATAGCCAGTGATATTTAATACGCCTAAGTTTATCGTTCCTGTTCGTTCTATTGAATTGAATGAGGCCGTGCACAGTGTTTTGTTCCCTTGCCTCAATGTCGTATTCGTGCAGGATCCAGTAAAGCTTTGCGTCCCTGAAACCACTGCATTAAAGCGGGATATGTTTATTACCCCGACTTGAGTATCGCTAAGCAGCACTTTTAGCTCTGATCCTGTAGCTACGTGGCCTGCTGAATAAACAGTATTAAATACTGCATCATAGCAGTAAAATCCGGAATAAAAGCTGCAGGTGCTAGATATAATGCTTTTTGGCGTGAACGCAAACACGAATAGAACACCAACCATTAATGCTATCAGTAGGAATGCCCATGAATACGTTGTTAGAAATTCCACAGCGCTCTGCGCGCCTAACGCCCCGTGCATATTTATATTTTTATAAAAAGGTATATAAAAACTAATTTAATATCCTGTAAATTATTCTAATTTCAAGTCTGACCTAGATATTACCGGTCTAGTAATCATAAAACTTTACAAAGAATAACATAGCCAAGAGTTCTTTCCTAACTCTCTAAATCTAACTCTCTTGTAGAATTCTTGTGCTTCGTCAGTAGTAACAAAAACAACTTCCAAATTAGCATTTTTTTGCCACTCCAGTGCCTTCTTTACAAGAGCACTACCTATACCTCTGCCTCTTACATCATCACAAACAAAAAGTTCTTCGATATATCCTGCATTCGATCTCGCATAAGAAACAAATGTGGTAAATATAAATCCGATTATTTGATTATCATTCTTAGCAACAAATATTTGGCTTTTTAAACTAACTCCTTCAAATGCCTTGATTTCATTCACTTTATCTGGATAAAGCTTATAATACAATTCTGTTATCTTACTATAGTCTTTTATTTCTGCAATAGATATTTCCATATTCCCATTCCTATTCTACAAGTAAATGTTTAGTATATATCGGGCACTTTGGCACGAAATTTGATGTTCCATAAATATGATAGTTCACTA
>JAMCYJ010000015.1 GCA_023474155.1 Candidatus Martarchaeota archaeon
ATTTTTGTTTTTCGCAATTTCGGGAATTTGCCTTTAACCGATTCCAGCAGCCCGCTGATTTCAGGGTCATTGAAAAGACCTATACGCCTTTCTATAGCCATTCAAGCACTATTGGATTTTCGCAGTATGCCGCGGCTGCATGGAAACAGCAGACTTTATCCTTTATCAAGCCTGCTTCTTCGTTATCTCAAGGATTACTCCTGCGCCGATTGTTTCTCCCATGTCCCTTATCGCGAATCTTCCGAGTTGCGGGAATTCTGAGAACTTTTCAGCGACTATTGGCTTTGTCGGCCTTATTTTTATTATCGCGATGTCCCCTGTCTTTATCGTTGCTGGATTCTTCTCAAGGGTCTGGCCTGTCTTTGGATCCTTCTTCTCGAGGATTTCCTCGAATACGCATGCTATCTGCGCAGTGTGTATGTGGAAAACAGGTGTGTATCCCTTTGCGATCACATTCTGGTGGTGCAGCACTATGACCTGGGCAGTGAAGTCGCTTATGACCGTCGGCGGGTTGCTTACAGGGCCGATGACGTCACCTCTCTTTATGTCCTTTTTGTCAACGTTCTTGATGTTGAATCCTACGTTGTCGCCAGGCTCTGCCTTCGTCAGCTGCTTCTTGTGCATTTCAATGCTCTTGATTTCCGTCTTTATGCCGCTTGGCATGATTATGACCTGGTCTCCTGGCTTCATCACTCCTGTCTCTACTCTGCCTACAGGCACTGTTCCGAATCCCGAAATGCTGAATACGTCCTGTATGGGAAGCCTTAGCGGCTTGTCCACTGGCTTTTCAGGCACGATAAGGTTGTCGAGGGACTCGAGCAAGGTCGGGCCGGTGTACCAAGGCATCTTCTCGGGTTTCTTTGAAATATTGCTTCCTTCAAGCGCGGAGTAAGGTATGAATGGGACTGCGTCTGTCTTGAAACCCAGCGTCTTCAGCAGTTCTGTAACAGACTTCTTTGTAGCCTCGTATTTCTCCTGGGAGAAGTTCGCCGCATCCATCTTGTTGACTCCTACTATCAACTGCTTGATCCCGAGAACGCTCGCGAGTATCGCATGCTCCCTTGTCTGGGCCTGTATTCCGTCGACGGAACTGACGACTAGAACCGCGGCATCCGCCTGGGATGCCCCTGTTATCATGTTCTTTACGAAGTCCTTGTGGCCAGGCGCGTCGATGATTGTGAAATAGTACTTTCCAGTCTGAAAGTCTCTGTGGGCGATGTCTATTGTTATTCCCCTTTCCCTTTCCTCTTTCAATGCGTCCATTACAAAGGCGAACTCGAATGTCGGCCTGTTCAGTTGCTGCGTAAGTTCCTTGAAACGGGCTATATCTCTGTCTGTTATGACGCCTGTCTCGTATAAGAGCCTTCCGACTGTTGTTGATTTTCCGTGGTCAACGTGTCCTATAAAAATTAAGTTCATATGCGGTTTATCTGCCATATTTTCACCTAAGGTCCAATTATTTATTCAATATTATTTTGTATTTTTAGAATTTTAAACTTTTCCGGCTATAGATTCCAACCGCTTCAGCATTGCGGAATTGCAAAATTGCCAATAGAGATTGCAAACTATGCAAGAATAGTTAATATAATTATGAAAACAAATATTTTTAAATATTGTTGTAAAATAGCCGACATGCTTCCGCGGCTTAATGCCGTAGGGTTTTACGGGAGTCAATGATCACTGCATCTGCAGGACCTTGTGAATTTCAAGGCCGCAGAGCATCATATAATCCACAAACATCCTGAATTGTCCGTATATTTTTACACTTTATGATTATAAAATTAAGAAAAGACAGTAATAAGTCCCCCCCCCGAATAAAATCAAAATTACAAACATTTAAATATTTAATTATGTAAATGTATATTATGTCAACTACAACTATAACTATAAACGTCGATGAGAAGGTCGCATCCGGATTAAGGAAGAGGGCGGCAATGATCTACGGCAAAAAAAAGGGATCGATAGGGAAGGCAGTGACGATTGCAGTGCAGAAGTGGCTTGAGCGGACCGAAAAGGACGTCAATGTGGAGGCTATAAGCCTATTGGAGAAAGGATTCAAGTTAGGCGGGATCAAAGATAAAGAGAGGGATGCATGGCATGAAAGATAACCTTTTCTTTGATACCTCTGTGCTGGTGTACGCCTTTGATTATACAGAGTATGAGAAGCAGAAGCCAAGCAAAAGATATGTCGAAGCGGTGTTCGAAGGAAAAAACAAAGGGGTAATTTCTAACCAGGTATTGGCAGAGCTCTTCAATGTGCTTACAAGACATGTCACATCGCCGCTCAGTAAAGAGATAGCGAGGAATATAGTGGATGATTTCATACTTTCAGAACACTGGGAAAAGATAAATTATACCCATATTACATTAAGAAAAGCAATGCAGACATCAAGACAATCTAATGTGCAACTTTGGGATTCCCTCATCGCCGAAACGATGAAGGAGAACGAAGTAACAAAGATACTTACTGAAAACATTAAAGATTTTGGGAGGATAGCCGGGATAACTACAGTCAATCCATTCGCCAAGGCATAGCAAAATAAGGTTAAATAATAACAAGCCAAAATAAAAAGGATTTTCAAATTTTATTTCAGAAGAATAAAACTGCATATCGAATTAAATTTGGGGATAGGGGGCGATATTGCGATAAGGATTGCAGAGGCTAACGGAAATGGAATAAAATCCGCGGCGGGAATTCTGCAAAGTTATAGAAAAGAGCAGTTTTCGCGTTTTTGGATTTAGAGGCCGCCAATCGATAATAAAGGGCGGCGGCCGCGGGCTTCAGATCAGACCCGCCTCCGACGTGTAAAGCAGCACGTTTCCGTATTTCTTGGATATCTGCGCTCTTATTCCGTAGACCTGCCTTATGCTGTACCTGGTTGCTAAGTCCATCAGCCTTTGGGTGATTATTCCGTCAAAGACTATCGCGTGCACGCCTTTTGCGCTTTGAATTTCCTGCAGCAGCTGCCTTACTGGCACCTCTGAAATCAAGCTGTTATTCCTGTCATAAAGCCTTCCCCTCAGGGAGTTTTTCAGCTCTGCCAGCTCTGCAATGAAATTTGAGTTTACAACATTTTCAGATTCCTGCTCCTGCTTGCCTATGGCAGCCTCATTTTCCTGTTTTGAATTCTCCTGTCTTGGAAAGGCCTCTTTTATCCCGTCCTCGCCTATGTCCGAATCATCGTCTATGCTGACTACGCTGATCTTCAGCGGCCGCCTTTCCGCTTCGGCAGGCTGCGCATTCGCAGCGCTTGATGTCTCCCTCAGCCTGTCCGCGATTTCCGTCGCGCTTTTCAGCTCGTCCCCGTCCTGCCTCTGCTGCTGGACAGGATTCTGCTGCTGCAGGCGCTCAAGCCTGTTTCTTTGGCCTTGGCTGAAAGCATGCCCGTAATTGGTGCTGTTGTTTTTCCTTGAATTGCTCTCCCTATTGAGCCTGTTCATAATCTGGTCTATAGGGACCTTCAGGTGCATTGCCTTTATTATCTCTTTCCTTGCAAGCTCCTCGACCTCTTTGCCGTCCGGCGCCCTTGCCACAAAATCTATATCGACTCCTCCTGTAATAAGTATCTTCGTGATCATTTCGCCGCCCCTGTCCCCGTCTACGAAAAGTACGGTGTCCTTTTCCGCAGCAAGCTTCATTATAGTGGCCGATATTTTGTTTGATGCACCTCCGACAGCAACGCAGTTTGTGATGTCATTTTTTATAAGGTTTATTACGTCCGCCCTGCCCTCGACAAGCACAACCTCATCGCTTTTGCCGACGTCCGGTCCTGCAGGCAAGCTGTCGGCGCCGTATGTCGTTATCGTGCTTTTCTTGACATCAGACTCTACCATTTCGCTGATTTCCTTGCTGTCGGGTATCTCTGTGGAAAGCAGGACCTTGATAAGGTTCTTCGCGCGCTCTATGATGTACTTCCTCTTCTCGTTTCTCGTATCCTCTACGCGAAGTATCTTGAACGCCGTCTCGAACGGCCCCACTCTATCGACAGATTCGATTGCGGCGCCGAGTATGCATGTTTCTACCCTCCCCAATGAGGAAGGAAGGAAAAGCTTTCCTGCGGTCCTGTTCGTCTGCGTGGAGAACTCGATTTCGATTCTGCCTATTTTTCCATTTCTCTGCAGTTCCCTCAAGTCGAGGTCGGTGCCAAGCAGGCCCTCTGTCTGCCCGAATATTGCTCCTATTATATCAGGCTTTTCAACATTTCCGTTTATCTCAAAATCCGCCTCTACAATATACTTTACTATGTCTATGTATTTTTTTCCCATAAAATCTCCGTTGTTCAAATTTCAAAAATAGGCGAACAAGGAAATTACAGCGTATTTGTTAGCGCAGTGCAGCATTATGCTGTGCGTAGCCTGCGCAGTCTCTTGGCTGCGCGCCTGATGTCTTCAATGCCATTGATAAGCTGGCCTAAACCTGAACCAGTTCCTGAAATGCTTAATTTATTTAATCTAACAAATATCAAATAATCCTTATTTGTAGCCTGTTTTTATTTTGATTACAATAATATTATTGAATAGAAAAATATTTTAATTGTTACAAAAAATGTTACAAAAAATCAGTGCCTGTGTTGAAGGCCTTTATTTATACAACTACCTTGAAAATGTTTTCTTTTACCTCTGTGACCTCCCCGTTTTCAGCAAGCAGGTAGAGAATGGCGAGTATCCCATCATGGTCAATGTTCAACTGCTTTGAAATTTCGTCGACAGGCATTTTCTTGCTGCCCATAATGCCTATTATTTTTGGCGTATTGCTTACCACGAACTTCTTCAACGCGATGTAAAATTTTCTGTTGAAGGCCCTGGTTCCGATTACTATGCCTCTTCTGATGCTTTCTTCCATTGTCTTTGAAATCTCGCTCGCATCGCTTTCATTGCTTATGACAATATAACCGTTTGCTTCAAGCGAGTTTTGCAGCGCTTTTATTTTGTTTTCCCCTACTTTCTGCGTGCCTGCATATTCTGGCGGAGGATACCTCCTTTCATCGGCCTGCGCTTCCTTTGGCGTTAATTGCGCAGGCGCTGCGATAGCGCTGCCTGCATTATTAGCCAATCTTGGATAAATATACTTTGATATGCTGTAAATCCATTCATTGTTCCTCTTTATCGGAAGCACGAATTTTTTCTTTATAAGCGATTCAAGCACTGCTTTTTCAGGTTCTGTCAGAATCTTCTGCACAGACTGCTTAGTCCTTTTATTAAATAGAAGATTATTCAGCTTTTTAAGCACGTTCATTTCAGCAGGCGCTATGCGCGCATTTTCAATGTGAGAGGCTGCGGCAACAGCAGTCGGCGCGGTTTCGCTTTTTTGGCTCGCGCTCGCTATAAAAAGCTTTGCTACATCCTCCCTCCTAGCGATCAAAAACGATTTATCGCTGTATTTTAAAAATTCCAGTTCGTCCCCGGTTTTGATGCCCATGGCCTCAATAAAATCAGACGGAAGATACAGAATTAATTTATTATTTGATTTATAGACTTTTGACATAAAATCACGGCAGGCAATAATGTTATAACCAAGCATTTATATTTTTAAGTTCATTATTTATTTAAGCTATGAAGTTATGATTAACGGTACGGTAATTAAAAACACGATAAAATAAAACAATGCCTTATATAATTTAAAGAAGGCGCAAAATATTAAAACCTGTTATAAAATGGGAATAGGGCATGCCATGAAAACATTAAAGGACTTTTCAAGATATACAAAAGATGTTTTGAGCATTGAGGAATACAATGCGATCCTGCTTAATGCAAATGGGCTCGGATTCGACAATAAGATGCTTGTTGAAAATTCAGGCTTTGCTATTGCAAACACCCTAAGGCAGAAATACAAGGGTAGAAAAATCTGCATTGTCTGCGGAAAGGGCTATCTTGGGGCGGTGGGGCTGAGTACTGCAAGGCATTTGCTGAATTACGCAGATTTGACAGTAATCCTTTTGGACGACGGCGCCGAAATAAAAAATCAAGTGACGCTTTTTAACTACAATACATTGACCGAGCTAATTGAAATAAATTCGGTCGCTGAAAAAAACATATCTGATTTCCCCGGCATGCTGAGTAGAAACGATATTATAGTTACCGCGATAATAGGCAATGGCCTGAAAGGAAGGCTTTCAAAATTCATGCTGGCGGTCGTCGGTATGGTGAATGACGCGAAAAAAAATACCATATGCATCGACACACCAACAGGAATAGACCCCGATAAGGGCACAACCAACCTCGATTATATAAAGTCAAGCAGCGTTTTATGCTTATACAAGATGAAACAAGGGATAGCAAACACCATGGCTATCAAAAACTTTGCCTCAATAATAGACAGCAAGATACCTCTCTCCGCGGAATTGCTAACCGGCGACGGCGATGTTGTAATCGCCACAGAAGCGCGAAGCATCAATGCGAACAAGTATTCCAATGGCGCGGTGCTGGTGGTCGGGGGCAGTGAAAAATACCATGGTGCCCCCATGCTCGCAGGCCTGGCAGCAGAGAATGCTCTTGCAGCACTACGATCAGGATCAGGATACGCTACTGTGATAGTCCCAAAATCCATAGAGACAGCTGTAAAGAAGGTTTCCCCGGACATCATAGTAAATGCCGTTGATTTCCATGATTCTGACACGGTGATGAAGCGTATTATCGAAACACGGCACAACTCGCTAGTTATAGGGCCTGGCAGTGGAAAGGAAATCCAGCCAAAGCTGCTGGCGCGCATCCTGAAATATGAATCAGAAAAAGGCAATGCATGCATAATCGACGGAAACGCGATAGAGATCATTAAAGAAAACAGGAAACTATTGAATCAGAAGACAATCCTCACCCCGCATGAGGGGGAATTTCTTAAGTTGAGCGGGAGGGATCTTAAGGGCAAGGAATTCTATGAAAAGGTTGACGCAGTGATAGAGTTTGCAAAATCCATCAAATGCAATATGGTATTAAAAGGAAACAGGACAATAATAAGCAACGGGCGCCTCCTAAAAATAAATACGGCGGCCAATCCGTCTCTCGCGGTCATGGGCGCCGGCGATGTGCTGTCCGGAATTATAGGCAGCTATGCAGCAGTGCATAATAATGCATTCGAATCAGCAGTGGCAGGGGTTCGCGCGCATTCAAAGATATCCAATATACTCTTCGCTGAAAAGGGCCTCCACATTATTCCTGACGATATAATAAACGCAATCCCGAACGAGCTCAAGAAATTCGACAAGATTATAAGATAGCGCGCTCGCTTCAAAAATCAGAAAAAATAAATAGTTAAATACCAGAATAATATTTATTATTTAAATATGCGTGGAATTGAAATAACTGCCAGGATAACACGGCTGTATCTGAATTTCAAAGCAACTCCGCGCGCAATGCAGTATAACCTTTGTTCCAAGCCAAATATTAAAAAGGTTTTAAATATTGGTAGTCTCTATAATAAGTGTAAGTTTTGCACGAAAAGAAAAATGGCGATTGCAAAAAGTGGATGAAATGAGAGGAAAAGAAACTCTAGTAATATGCGACTCATGCGGAAGAAAAGTTCCAAGGAACAAGGCAGTAAGCTTTGACAAATCAGTAAGCTTTAACACCGAGCTTAAGACAGGCAACGATGTGAGGTATTTTGGAAAAAGAAAAGTATACTACTGCATAAGTTGCGCAAAGCACAGGAAGATCTTTGAAAAAAAGAAAAGGATAGCGATGAGGCAAAGCTCGAAGAACGAGAATATGTTCGACTAGGCCCATTGCGGTAGAATAGGAATAAATAAAAAGGTTTTTAAATTATATTTTAATAACTATTTATTTAATATGAAGTGGGAAAATGAATCAAAACCTGTATTTTAGATTATGGAATATAAGTAGAAAAATGAATTTTAAAATACTGATCCTAATGGCTTCAGTGATTTTAAGCTTCACTAGTTTGATGTTTGCGCAGAGTGTAAGCCAGGTTGTAGGGGCAGCAGGAGCGTTAAGTTCCGCTGCAAGCGCGGTTACGTCAATATCCAGCGGGGGGACGTCATCGCAAGGATCAACTGCGATTAACAAGGTTTTGTGTAATGTTTATAGTACAATAATGGATGTTGTATTTGTTCTCGCAATAGTGCTTATGGTTGGAGGCGGGGCGCTATACGCGGCTTCACGTATCCTGCCAGGCAATTTAAAGGGACAGCTTGAAGGCTATGCATATGGTATGCTGCTTGGCGGAGTCGTAGGCATTATATTAGTAATATTAGGACCGGATATCATAAAAATGATAGTAGGCAATACAAGTTCAGGCATCTCAACCACTACTGTCTGCAACGGAACGCCTATATAAATTCTTAAATTATTAATTAAGTAAAGGATTCAAATGAGCAATGTTGTCTTAAACAGTATAGAAACCTATTTTAAGCACATTGTTCTTATTTTGTTTTCTTCTCTTTCTTTTTTTATTGCGCTTTTTATCCCTTTTTTTGCAAGCTTTGTGATATTCAATGATGCGGGAGGCATTTTTTTAAGGATGACAAACCTGTCAAGCCTAAATGCGTTTGATATATTTACGATAATAGTGTCGATATTCTTTTCGATGCTTTTTCTCAGTTTTGCAATAGTGTCAATAAACATAATAATAAAGCATAAGAGAACATATTCCAAGATAAGGCAGGAAGTGCTGCTGGGGCTGGAAAAGTATACATCAAAGGTTTTCCTTATCCTGCTAATCTTTGCGGCATTGATTATGATTATCAATATTGCCCTGGCGTCTTACGCTCCAAGCGCTGCGGGTCTTCTTTCCTCTTTGATTCTTCTTCTGCTTGCGCCAGTGTTTTTCTATGCGCCATCCTCGATAATAAATGACGATGCGAAACTGCTTCCTGCATTTAAAAGGAGCATTGCTTTTATTGTAAAGAAGCCTATTTATTTTCTGATTTGGATAGCGGTTGCAGTGGCATTGATTACTTTCTTTGACTTTATTTTCATTTTGATTGGGAATTCTCTTGCTGTTTCGCCGTTTTTCTCGATATATCTGATGCTTATATTCAACTCCATTTTCATACTGCCTTTTATTGTAATCCTGCAGGCAGAATCCTATATGCACAGGTTTGCGCTGCTTAGATGACTATTACTATTTAATAAGGCAACGCGTACCTTTGCATGTTTTTACATTGCAAATTACCGCCTCTTTTTTTTATAGCCTAAAATAATTAAATAAACCCAAGACAAAAGCTCAAAATAAAAGAAAGGATATTAAAGGTTTATACGAAAAAAAGTAAATATGGATAGAACAGAGTTTGGCAGGAGAATAATCCTATTTTTTTTGCTATTCGTACTCGGCGGGGTTTTCCTTTTGAATGCGGAGCCTGCGGCTTTGACCCCTTCCTGCAACCTCAGTTTCAGCTGTCCGTCTTCAACGCCGACATCGCCTGCCGTTGTAAGCGGAAAGTTAAGCAATGCATACTGCATTGTAACCGGGACGAAAATCTCCGTAGGCAGCTGCATTGACAGTTCCGCCTCCATCGCCGTGCTTGCGCTTATCGTCTCATTTCTTATGGTTGCTGTTTCATACATGATCGGAGAAGTCATAAAAATCGACGAATTCAAGGGTTGGTATAAGGGCGAGCTTTGGGAAACTGCGAAAAGCGTGCTGCTTATTGTTATAATCTACTCCTTGCTTGTCGAAATAGGGGGGGTCGCAAATGCGCTTACTGGAGGAGGCGCGCTGCCGGCCGCGCCTTCAGGCAGCGCCGGCTTAAGCTCGACGCTGAGCACTCTTTACTCAAACGTGCAGAATGATTATATTTCCCCCGAGCTGAACAACGTTGCGTATCCTGCCTATTACGGAATTCTCGGAGTTGCTGTTGGGCTTGATTACATAAAGTCATTTGTTTTATATATTAACATCCCGATCCCTATTTTGCCAATTCCCGGAGCTGTTGCAGGGGCGCTGGCAACAGGGGTCGAGGAAAATGTGTTCTTTTCAAATGTCCTTATATCTGGCAAGTCTTATTCTTTTGTCAATCAGGCGTTCGACTTCATAACCGTGCCTTTGCTGATACTTTTCCAATTCCTTAATGACGTTATGGTTCCTTTGCTTGTAACAAGCCTTTCAGTGCTTCTGCCGATCGGCATAATATTTAGATCGATGCCTTTCTTAAGACCTATAGGGGGCATGCTGATTGCGTTTGCAATTGCAATCTCGATAGTGTTTCCTACGCTCCTGCTTGCAGTCAACATGCCTATACAGAACTTCATGGCAGGCATACTTACTCCGCCAGCAGCGCCATCATCAGTGACGATTCCAGCAGCGCCTCTTGAATGCACGTTGCTTCAGAGCATGATCAATTTTGCCACCCCGCTATGTCTTTTTGTTAATCCTAGCACCATAAATTTTGCAAGCGGATTTGTAATAGGCATGTTCGGGCCCATGACAGGGATATTCACAGTATACAATGCAATACTTGGATGGATTCTTCCATTGGTGATCCAATTCATCTTGCTTATAATAGATTTGATAATAACGATTGTCATAGGCCAGCAAATATCTACAATGCTCGGAGGCAGAAAAATGACATTGGGCATTGGAAAATTATCATTGATTTAGAATTCTTAATGCCATGCAATATTAGTAATATTAATGTATAATTATTTGAAAAATGAGATTATGCGTTTGAAATCAGGCAGCAATAAAAAAATTTACACGGCGTTAATCGCAGTATTGGCAATCTTATTTTTTGCAGGAACCTCATTTTCTCAGTCGCTTCCCAATCCGAATCCGTTTCCCGCCAATACTGGGCCGGCATACAATTCATGCAGCATGTTCGGAGGCAGCGGGTATACTAATTACAACAACTGGATTTCGATAAACGTGACTGTGCTGATTATAGGCCTTCTTATTACGGCAATAGTGTTCATGTTCTCAAGAGTTCTTCCGGCAAAGGAAAGCCAGAAATTCTCCCAGGCCGCGAAGGTGGAGATAATGCAGATAATTATAGGCGCCGCAATACTCGTGATACTGCTTGCGCTTACAAATACTGTATGTTCTATAACAAGTTCGATTGCGAGCTCATTGAGCACAAGCGCAAGCCCTATGCCGTCTGGAAATCCGTTCCAGTTCAGCGAGTATTATGTTGGAAACCTTGCAAACAATGTGGGGATAAAGCTTTTACAGCAGATTTATACAGAAGCGATAGCATTCAACATCGACAGCATGATTTTCAAGAATATCGGCGCGCTGCTGTTTAGCGTTCTTTCAAGCGCTACAGGTCTGGCAGGGTCGCTTGAAAAGATACTTGCAGGCCTGAGCAGCGGCATTAGTTTTTCAAACGGCATCTCAATAGGCGTATCTTTTACGTCAGGATACAATCTCGGCGTATCCTACGGGATAGTAAGCGAGATGCTGCTTACTTTTTTCGCCCCTTTTGTGATAACCGGCATTGGAATGTTGTATATATTGTGGCTCCTGCTGCCAGTAATACAGGCAGTCGCATTCACAGTCGTGCTTCCCGTCGCGCTCGCGATGAGGGTGATTGCGTTTTCCGGGTTCGGGGCGGGTGCGGGCTCTGCTAAAAGCGTGGGGCTCAAGAATGCGGCAAACAGCATGCTTGCAATCGCAATAGCATTTTACCTTGTCCTTCCATTGACAATAGTATTCAATGCATGGGCGATAAACTGGATTTTCAGCTCAGGCAATCCGTCGTATACTTACATCCATTCGACATATCTTCTTTCCTCGATACAAGAAACCAGCCTTTTTTCATCGAGCCCTACGCCTTCATCGTGGTTCGGGCTAAACGTTCCGTCGCTGTTCAATATATATACGTCGGCGCTGACGGGAAACATGATTTGGGCAAGCATAGACCCGAATATTTTAATGCAGGATCTGCTTACAATGGTAAATGAAATATCCCAGTTCGAGTTTACAGTCATATTTATGATAGCGATAGATTTTGCGATAACCCTTGGATTCGCAATGGGCCTTGCAAGGGCCCTTAATTCAAATCTTGCATAATGATTTAATAAAGCGTAATAAAAATATTAAAAAATAGGATATTAAAAAATAAAATCGAAAAATAAAAAGCAATATTGCCAACAGATAAAAATAAGTTTAAATGATCGAATGTTTTTGTTTTTGACGAGCTTTACAACAACAGGAACAAGCCTTATGCCTCTTGTAGTCCTAGCCCTTGCGCTCGATTTTGCAATTGTCGGCGTATGGTACATGATCGGGTACGCGCTCAATAATTCAAAGGTCGTAGAGGGTGCGAAGTCAGAGGCTTATCAGGCTGTGGGGACCGCAATACTTGCGGCGATAATAATCGGCTCGCTCCTTGCGCTCGCATCTACTTTTGATTCCGCCCTTAATTCCTCACACTTCCTGTACAGCTCCAAAACAGCTTCTTCTGCAGCAGCGCCGATGAGCACAGGCACGATAGACACGCTGTGCAATTACCTGAACGCGCATTCCTCGCTCTCTCTTTTTTCAGGGTCAAACTCTTTCCTGAAGTCGACAGACCCTAAATTTCCAGGCCTATGTTCAATGACCTCGCTTGATTCCGTCACTCGGAAGATTGACTATCCTTTGGTGGCATCCGGCGTGGTACTCGCCAACGTCACAAACCAGACGTTCCATAATTTAAATAGCTTCTACATTCTGGACTCGTATACAGGCTTCCTTTCAAAGTTAAAGCCTACCGTCGCATGGTGCGAGCCGGGGCTTACATATTCTATTGAAATGGAAGTAGATGTTATTTCTGCAAGCATCGGCTGCTCTGCAGCTGCGTTTTTAGCTGGCGGCGAAGGAGGAATAGGAGCGTGGATTAATCTACCTATATTCTACACGCGCATCACATTTGCGCCATATGCAGGCTATAACATAATATACAACGAACTAGGTACGCTCGGCTCCCTTCTTACAATGTCCGCCAACTCTTTCATCGCGCAGTTCCTGCTTCTTATAATTTCCCTTTATGTATGGCCTTGGCTCATCTTCGGAGGGCTCGTGCTCAGGTCAACGTTGTTCACAAGGAAGATAGGCGGCCTGTTGATAGCCGTAGGATTGGGGATGATACTTATATTCCCCGCAGTGTTCAGCCTCGAGTACCTTGGCCTCGGCAACGGGATAAGTGGACTCATATCCTCCCCATCCGGCGCATGCAGCTCTAGCAATGGGCAGGGCTGCATAGGATACGACTACGGATTCAATACGATTGCATCAAACGAGATAACATTTATTCCTGGTTACCCTTCAGGCACAAGCAATGTAATATATTCCAATTATAATCCTGTACAGGATCCGTACAACCTTAATTTTTTTGCAGAGCCGCAGATAAACAAAATCGCATATTACTATTCCTGCTGGCCGACTGCTGACAATTTGGTTCTTGGGGAAAGCCTTGACACGATTGAACTGCTTATACCCGGCGCATCGCTTTTTGAGGCGGCAGCCTCGAATGTAGAAGGAATTATAGGGAATCCGCCGAGCATTGCGATAGACCCGAACTGCAAGCCGAATGATCTTCTGCGCGTGTTCAACAAGCTAATGGAGAGCTATGGGATAATAGGGATTACATCATTTTTCCTTCCGATAATAAATATCTTCATTGTCCTATCCTCGATAATAGGGCTTTCAGGCCTATTCGGAGGGGATACTGAGCTGGCCGGCCTGTCGAAGCTGATATAAAATCAAGTGCAAATAAATATGATTAGATGATTGAAAAAATACTAAACAAAAGACTTTTAATAATCATTGCTGCAATAGCACTCTTTTCTTCGACTGTCAATGCCGAGACAATCACGGCGTTCTGCAGCCAGGTCATAAACCCAGGCAATCTGATGTTTACATTTTCGCCGACAAACAATACCGCGCTGCTCAATACAGTAATCCTTATAATATCTACGATGATGGCGCTGCTCGGAATTACTTATGCCATCGGCAGTGCATTCGGGATACAAAAACTGATAGTTTTCACAAAGGCAGAAATTGGTGAAATCCTGATAACGGGCCTTATTGCATTTATTTTCATCCAGTCAATTTCAATGTTCGGATCTGCGAAATCAGGTTTATCCCCGGTAACAAACCTGTTTACAAAGGACTGCATAAGCATGACTTCGTCTTCTCTAGGCCTTATGCTTCCTATGCTTGAGCTTTCTTTTTCCCAGTTGGTTTTAAAGACTGTTTCAAGCATTAGCCTGTCTCTCTACCCTGTATATATGGGATATTCAGTAGCTCCTTTCTCAGGATTTAATATTATTTCTACGCCTATGAACATAGTGATAGGGTTGAGCGGAATGCTTATGATGCTCTTGTTCGGGGTATCATTGGTGCTTGGAATAATATACGCCTTTTTCCCGATTTTCCTTTATCTTGGCATAGTGCTAAGGGCATTGCCATGGACTCGGGCAGCAGGCGGCGCATTCCTAGGGATGTTTGCAGGAATGTTTGTGATGTTTCCGCTTTTGCTTAATTTCGGATTGACAGGCCCGCTTGCCATACCATGCGCCACAACATCTCCTACTACTACAGTGCCTGTTTCATCAACAAGCCCGACAAATTTCTGCAACAATCCAAGCGCTACCGCGCAAAGCCAGATAACCTCTGCGTTTCAGCCTAGCGGATTTACAGGCGTGGCCGATTCTTTGGATAGTTTCGTGTCAATAACCAGCGGGGGGATTCTTGTCCCCCCTATCGAATTCATTACGAAGGACATTCTCGAGCCTCTGCTGTATAGCCTGATAATATTGGTATTTTCGCTTATAATCTCTTTCAGTTTTATGGAAGAAGTAGGAAAGCTCCTCGGAGCCACATCATTGAGCTCAAAGCACATGCTTAAGAAAGTAATATAATCTAAACAGGGCAATAAATAATAATAAAATGAAAAACATGGCGCAAAACAGGAAAGAAGAGAAAATCAGAACGGGCGTTCTCGCGTTTGCGGCCCTGATTACAGCCATGGCTTTGACAGGAATCGCGTTTGCGACCTCGCCTTCATCGTCAGGGCCCATAAATATCTCAAATTGGGAAAGCACTGCACTTATCGGCGTATTTGTAGTGATGGTAGTCGCATTGTTCATTTACATGCTGAGCAGGTTCATGTTCAACACCCGAGTTGAGGCATGGGCAAAAATGCAGATATACGAGGCAATCCTATCCTTTATACTATTGCTGGTATTTGTCTGGATTAGCGCATATTTCTTCACAAACCCCGTGCCGAGCTTCCAGCAGATGCATCTTGTGCCTAGTCAATGCACAGGCGTGAGCGACTTGTTTACGCTTTCGGCATGCGACCTGAGCGCGTTCAATTCGGATATCGAAACATATCTCCAGATCTTTTTCTGGTCTTCAACCCTGCTCAGCCTGACTCCGGGAGTAACAGTGAATATAGGCTTTGCAGCTGTATCATCTGCGAAGCTTGGCAGTGTAGGAATCAGCGCAGAATTAAATAGTCTTATGCCGAAATCAGATACAGAATTTATTACTTTATTCTTCAGCAGCATTCTTTTTATGCTTATGCTCAACCAGATACAACTCATGATAGTATCCTCCTCGCTTCTTTTCCTGTCTTTATTCATGGCCATAGGCCTTGTAACGCGGATATTCGGGATAACAAGGACTTTTGGCGGTGCAATGATAGCCCTTGGAGTCGGCTTGGGGCTTATCCTGCCGCTGCTCACAGCCCTGACATATGGTTTTCTCACAACACAGATCGGCACAATTACCCCTGTTTCAGTCATCCTGCAAATAATATCCGCAATAGACGGAATTTGGTTGACGATAGGCTCAAACTTAATAGGCTTTCAGAATATATTCATAAGCGGCCAGTTTGCAATGGGCATCGGCTATATAATAGGAGGGCTTACATTTGTTCCATTTTTAAACTTCATTATACTCGATGCATTTATTATTGATTTTTCAAGTGCAATTGGAGAGAGAATGGATTTCATGAGTCTGCTTGCCGGAGTCATATAAAAAATAAATGAATTAGAATGCGGTCAAATATCCTGCAAATGATCATATGAAAAAAATATTCAAAATCAGCCTGATGCTTATTATCGCAATGGTCTTATTGGCAGCAGCGCATGCTTCTATTCTTTCGCCCGCGTCGTCAAGCCAGCCAGGCTGCTCGACGCTGCCCGCATCAATACAATCTATTGTTGCAGGGACAGAGCCATGGTACTGTCCAATCAATGCGCAGATCGGCGCGGTATTCGAGAAATACGCATCGCTGATGTGGATTGCCGTGCTTATCTCATTTGCAATTGCAGGTACAATTTATATGGGAGGCGCGCTGGCGGGAAGCAGCAGGATCAAAAATTTTGGCATAGCCGAGCTCTACGAGGCGACGGCGACAGGCGTCATTGTTGGAATTTTCTTATATGTCTGCGCTGTTGTATTCGGCATTCTTCCCGGCATTACAGTAGGCCCTATAAACCCCTACGCAACGGCTCTGCATTATATTACACAGGTAATAAGTCAGGCGCAATCGCTCTATGCCAGCCTTTTTTTTATTTATTTTAAAATCCAGTATTATTTCTCATATAGCCTTACAGTAGGCGGAACTGTCAGTGTCCTAGAAGGGATAGCTAAAATATTGGCGTCTATAGGAGGCGGCGAAAATATTGCACTGGCAATCGGAAAGTTCGCGATTTCTTTTCTTTACCTGGATCCGAGCATGGCCTTGATGAACATAATTTCTGACGGAATAATGCTCCTTTGGGCGGAATATTATCTTATCGTATTCTTCGCTGTCGCCGCGATACCAGTGTTCCTGATTCCAGGCGTCGTATTCAGGGCCATAATACCTACGCGCGCTCTTGGCGGAATGCTGATGGCGATTGCAATAACGTTTTACCTTATTGTCCCGACCATGTTTGCAGTCGCGTTTTATTTCACTGCGCCGAATGCGCTGCATCAAATGAACACTGCGGCTACATTGCTTAACAAGTTCGGCGCGGGGCAGGGATCGATAACGAATGCGCTGACGCCCGCAAGTCCTCTTGTCGTACAGCTAAAAAACGCGCAGAATGCAATGGCAGGGTTCTGGCTCATGCTGTTGTTTTACCCTGTCCTGATTATAGCGGTTGCGTATGCAGCAATAACCCAGCTGGCGGCATTCCTTGGAGGCGTAGCAAAGGTAGGAGGCAGAATGAGGAGTTTTATATAATAAGAAGATGCAGGTATTTCATTCCTTTTCATTGGGTTTTGGCGCGCCGCGTTTCAGCGCAATGCCCTCAAGTATCTTGTTTATTTCTTTCCAGTCCTTTGCGGGTATTATGTTTCTGTCTTTGTTGCGCCTCAAAAAGCCCTCATTCCAAGGCTGCTCGTGCACAATAGCGATTTTATTGCGCTCTGCGACCTTTTTCGCGATTTCAGGATAATCATCAACGTATATATCAAAATTGTAATTCACCTTTTCTTCGGGCTTGCACGATATGAAATGATCCCTGCTAAGTATTATACTGCTTTTTATCAGCCATTTGTACACTGATCTCGGGTCGATAGAAGCAGTCACTACATAAATCTCGTAATTTGCGCTGAGGCTATCTATTATTGCAGGGATATTTGAGTCGAGAGGCGTAATTATGTTTTTGTTCCAGTTAGATTTCTGCAAATTCCATATGTCTTTGTAGGACTGCATAAAAGCCTCGATGCTGAGTTGAGGGACGGTAGACAAACCATATTCTGTAATGTCATTCTTGCAGACGCCAGACTTAGGATTCATCTCGCAGATCTTCGGTACGAGGTCTATTATTACTCCGTCGACATCAAGCGCCAGGCTTTTCTTCGATTTTTTTGCATGCATGCCCTCACTTTTTATTAATTATTAAATAATTATTAAATCAGATTTTATTTTTTTACTTTTTCTATATTATCGCCATGGCTGGTTCATTCTGCTTCATTATCCTGCCTGCTGCCATATTATTTGTTTGCTGCGAGCTTTCCTGATGAATGGGATTGCTTTCTTCCGTTATATGGGGGTTCTGTTTAAATGCCAAATTTGATACATATTTCTGATGCGCTCTTTCTTTATCATTTTGTTCCCGAAGTTCATTACGCGGATGTTCTTTTGCTGTTTTCTTTTTTTCTTTCTTGGCTTTATTTAGAAATGTTTTTTGCAAGACGGCACAAATTTTTTGGTAAAATAAATCACAAGGTTCATATAAATAATCAAAATCCCATATTAATTCAAACCGATCATATTTGTTCCTTCTTTCCTGCCATTTTTTAAGATTGGCTTTTTTTTCTTCCTCGTTAATCATAGAAATCGGATGGAGAAAAATAATTGTATAAAACGTCTAAAATTAATTAATAGCCATTGATTAATGCCTTCTTCTTTGCTCCTGAAGCCACATATTGATTTTTTGCGGAATGTTATCAGAGGTATGGCTATACATCCTTAAAAATCCCTGAAACCTCGAATATTGCCTTATTTTTGATTCATCGTCGCAGGCTTCAAACTTGAGCTCGGCTTTTTTAATCATATCCGCATCGAGGCTGAATTTTTCTGCCAGATCATGCGCAAAAAAAGGGTATTTTTTTATTATTTGGTAATACGACCTTATAGCAACTTTTTTCAGTTTTTTTTCATCTTTTATGCGCAATAAGTGGCTTATCAGTGACGAGTATTTTATGTCAAACGTCTTTTTTGGTTTATTATTTTTTTCCATATCCACACCTTGTAATTTTAAAGCAGGTCAGCCAGTGGCCTTTCTAAGCATATTAGAGTTGTTATCCGCCTCCAGCACAGTGGCGGGTTTTGGAACAATGATCCTGTGGAATACAAGAAACTTCTCGAGGCTCGCATTTGATTTGTCGAAGAGAAATGACTTTTTACTGCTGTCTTTTATAAGATATGCCTTTTCTGAAATCCTCTGCACCGAGAACAAAAATATTTTTATTCCCTTCTCTTCGCCATATACATTAATTTTTTGCTTTTTCTCATAACTCATGCCGTTAAGGTAATATGAAAGCTGGTTCATCGAATACCAGAAATCCTGAAAGTTCCACATAAAATTACTTATGCCGTACAACTGGCTGTCTATCGCATAAAGTTGCTGGCGGGTTTGGGGGCTCGTGGCGCATCCCGTTAGTGTTAGCCCTGTTGCCGCCACAAGGCCCATTGTTGCGATAGCTGCTGCCTTCTTTGCTTTGTTATTAAACTTTGTTGAGTCCATGTCAATCATCAATGCCTTGCTTTAAATGTTTACATCATATATAATACGCTTTGAGATATTTATATGTTGTTTTGGAGTGATAAAGTGGGATTATCACCTCTATTTTATCTACTGCGGCATGGCTGCCAGATATTTTATGTTGTATAATGCAAATAATCTGGATTTACGACGTCGCGAATGCTGTATTCCCATAATTTTAATTGGATTCTAGCCATCTCAAAATCAATCTCTGCTTGAGATGACGAAAAGTTGCCTTTATCTTTTGGAGCTCCCCAAAATGGCGAATGGAGTCATATGACTATGTCGGGGGAGTCGGCATTGATGAGCTTCAGGATGCCCGATGAAATGTAGAGCTTAAGTATTTCCGCCTCGTCGGAGTTCGAATTGTAGAGGTTGGACTTGAAGTTCTCCCTTCTCTCCGCATTCAGAAACGCGATATAGGTTTTTGCATTTTCATATATGGGTATTCTCTGGAATCTGCTTGTCTGCGAGTATATGACTATGTTTATCTTCTGGTTGTGGAATGTGGCTGCAATGTCTGCCGTCTCGCTCATGTTTATGTCAGTGAATAAGAAAGTGTGGGAGACAAAGAAAACCCTCATCTTCTTGAAGACCGCGAGATATTCTATGTCATGGCCGCTCTGCTGTATAAGATCATTTGGGGCGTAGAGGCCGTCGATGCTTGAAAGGTCATTGCTGAATAAAAGCTGGTCGAGCAGCCTGTCGAGGTTCGCATAGGTTATATTGACAGGCATCCCGTTGAATCTGATGTTGTTGAAGATGCCGAGCTTTATCTCGTCCTTTGTCAAAGGCATGAACTTCCAGTGGTAATAAAGATTGAGCTTTGTGAAGACGCTGAGCAGGATTTTTTTATCGATAGCTACCGGTGTTTTTTTCTGCAGAGGAATTGACGGGATATCTATGTAGAATTCGTCCCGATTAGGCGCTTTGACAAGCACGAGCATAAGGATTGTTATTATACCGACGACGCCCAGGATTATATATTTCTGGTTTACCTCGATCTTTATGGGATTGCCCGGCGCGACATAGATATATTTATGGCTTAGCATGTACAGCGTAAAATTGAATGACTGCGTATTGGGTATTATGGTGCCTTTTGGCAGGGAATAGACAATGGTGCCGTTGGTTATAGTGCCTGTCTGGTTTGTGAATCCCTTAAGACTCAACTCGTATGGTATCCCAGAAAGAGGGTGGTTGTCTGATTTGACATAAAAGACAAAAATGTTATTTTTGAGGTCCTCCGAGGTCAGGTTTATGGTTATATTTGGCACGCTGAACAATCCGCCTGAGATTATCGAGGAATTGTAGTTTTTAACCATTGCAAGATAAACCCCTTTAGGAAGATTGAAGGTTGGGTAGTAGAAAAATGAAAACGCCCTGCTCGACATATTCCGCGTGCCCTTGCAGGGATAATGATAACCGAGGAATATCGGCGAGCCTATCTCTGTCATGTTTATTGTATAGAAATATATCGATGGCTCTATAACCTGGCTCGAGCTCGTGCAGGTCACAAATGCAGTAATGTTTGCTGAAATAGGTATAGTAGGCAGAATAATGCTTGGAATTGCAAGGCTGCCGCGCAATGAAAAATTTGGCTGCGGCTCGATGTACGAAAAATGGGTGTAATTGGAGAGATTAAGCAGAAGGTGGTATCTTGTGCTGTTCCCAGTATAATTATAGAAGAAGAGCGAATGCGAGAAGTTGAGGTAGAATGAGTAATTCCTTGAATTTGAAACGACGACTCTCGGGTATCCTGTATTGAACTCCGTCACCAGCTGGCTGTAATTCGACTCCGAATATGGCACGGGCAATGCGCTTAGGACTATTCCTGCCTGGCCCTGTGAATGCTTGAAATTGCCCAGCGCCACAGTCCTTGAACCGCTTGCGTATTTCGGAAGCCAAAAAAGCTCTGCAATAGACTTTGCAATGTCCGCCGTATATTCTTCTGGAGATTTCCAGGTATCTGGATAATTCGAGAAAATCACTACCGAGCCGTTCAGGTAATTGATGTAACTCGCAGGCCCATAGCCCGTGCCGTTATAGAGATTGAATGTCTTTGCAGTAAAATAAAAGCTTGAGTTAAAAATGGAGGCGTTTGGAATGGAGTAGAGGTAATACGGAGGAGTTGCAGGAACAGGCGTTGAAAACGGCGTCTGCACCGCCCTTGAGAAATTCTGGCCAGTATAGATTATGCTTGTGCCCTTGCCGAGCAGGTATGTCATTGTCTGGGTCTGTGTTGAATTGTTTACTGAGAAGAACATCTGCTGGGGAATGAGACCGGTCATGACAAGCAGTATCGAATTGTTCTGAATCGTTGTTATATTTGCGAATGAAACGGTTTGTATCGAATCATTAATGCCGTAGTGCGCGAGGTATTTCGCAAGCAGGGATTTGACAAGGTCCATATTCTGGCACCTGAAGCACTGCCCGCTTGTGTTCCAGATATAGATGCGAGAGGGAATTTTCTGCTTGAAAATAGATTCGTTTATCGTCAGGTTCGAAATGTTGTATGTATTGTAGGAGACAAGGGAATAAGGAAGCATGTTCAGGATATAATTGGCGCGGATCTGCTTTATAGTCTGTGCGGATATGTTTGTATTGTTGTAAAATACAAAATAAGACGAGACAAGGCTGGAGCTTATGCTTGATTTTAATGTTAGATTCTTTAAGGGATAGGCTGCCGAAGTGCTTTGCAGCAGGAGATGCACGTAAATAACAAGCCCGACAACAACGACCGCGACCGCTATGAGCGTTATGACAAGCGCCTTATGCCCTTTTAATAAGCCAGCGGCCTTGTTTATCTTTGCCATCGTATCTTCTGGTTTTTCTTTAGAATTTTTTCTCTTGCTTATCCTTGACCAAAAGCCGCGTAAACAGCTTTGTCATAAAGTTTTCCTTTTGGCCTATTTTTTTGAGTATCGCATAGACCTTAACGTACCTCAGCCTTTTGTTTATAATGACGCTATAATTCATCAAACCAGCCTTTTTTCATCCCTTTAGTTCGAGATACCCTAGGCTTACCATTTTGTTCAGTATCTGCTCCACCCGCGGCGGCAGGAGCTTGTAATTTTTGGCAAACTCGTTTATGTCTATGCTGTTGCCATGAGCCTCTATCCATTCTTCAACCATTATCATAAGGGATTCGTCAGAATAAATTTCAAGGTTCTTCAATTTTTCAGCAAGCTCCTTATTTTTCTGCTCAATGACCATTCCCGACGCGGCAAGGCTCTTGTTTGAGGCTGCAAGGTCGAGGTTTATTTTCTTGAGCTCGTTGTACTCGTTGAACATCGCATCGTAATTGTTGAACAGCGCGCTGTAATTCTGGGACAATGAATTCAAAACATCCTCTATCATCGAATCGAGGTGCCTGAACAGCTCCTTTGTCTCGATCTGATAGGCATCTGTTATTATCGACAAGATGCCTAAAAAGTCCTTCATTATCGAAAGCCTGCGCAGCTTCTTGCTTGCATCAAACGCGATTGAATATTTTATTTCTATAGAATCCTTGTTAAAATAGAGTATTGTAAAAAGAAACGGCTTTTTCTGCAGGTCCCTGCTTTCCACCCTGAACATTATTATGCCGTCAGGATTAAGCTGCGCCGAGAACAACGCGATGTTTGAAATTGACTTATATATATCCCCGATGTTTTGCACAAGCCTTGCATTGATCTTTACAGATTCAACATAGGGTATATTTTCCTGCTGGACCTGCTGCTGTACAGCCTTCTGAGTAGTCACATTCACTGCATTTGGGCCGCCGCCCGCCGCAGGCGCAGCATTTGATGGTTCAGGCATAAAATACACTATCGAAAACATATAGTTATGAATGCAAATCTATTAATAATTTAATACAAATAAATATAAAGTTTAAAGTCAATAATTTGGTTAAACTTTCTCAATCTTTGTAAATTGTAAATTGTGTTCTTATGTCTGACAGCAAGGCGGATGAAATATTCAGGGAATTCAAGCAGCATTCCATATCTGAATTTTTCAAAAAAAACAAGCAGATGCTAGGCTATTCGGGCGTGACAAGATCCCTTGTCACCGCTGTGCACGAATATGTGACTAACTCCTTAGATGCATGCGAAGAGGCGGGGATTCTCCCGAATATAAAAGTCAAGATTGAAAAGCAGGACGATACAAAATTCAAGGTAATAGTGCAGGACAATGGGCCAGGAATTCCGAAAACATATATAGGAAAGGCATTGGCAGTGATACTTGCAGGCACGAAATTCCATAGGTTTGTCCAGCAAAGGGGGCAGCAGGGGATAGGGGCTGCCGGGTGCACGTTATTTTCCCAGGTGACCACGGGAAAGCCGATTTTTGTAATGTCAAACACAGGCAAAAGCGCGTATTCGTGCAATATCTCGATCGATGCGAAGGACAACAAGCCCATTATAGCCAATGTCGAGGACATTAAAGACTTCGACGCTCAGGCCCATGGCCTGTATATAGAGGCGAATTTTGCAGAGGTAAAGTATGTCATGGGCGAGCACAGCATATACGAATACCTAAGACGGACAGCTCTTTCAAACCCCCATCTTGAAATAAAATTCATCGACCCTGGCAATGAAGAATTCGTATTCCTGAGGGCGATCAACGAGATACCTGAAAAGCCAAAAACAGTAAAGCCCCATCCGCTCGGCCTGTCTGTGAATGACCTGCTCGAGTATGCAGCATATTCAAAGGCGAACAGGGTTTCTGTTTTTCTTGCAGATGCGTTTTCAAGAGTCACAAGGGACAAGCTGAAGGAGATCGAGGATGTCAACCTTGATAAGGACCCAAAAAAACTCACATGGGATGAAGCGGAAAAGCTTATTGAGGATTTCAAAAAAATTAAATGGATGCTTCCTGACACAAGCTCCATAATTCCGATCGGAAAGGACCAGATAAAGATAGCTATTGAAAACATAATCAATCCCGAATATATGAATGTGATCGAGAGAAAGCCGGTAGTATTCAAGGGCGGAATACCTTTTATCGTCGAAGCCGCAATCGCGTTCGGGGGGAATTCGGGAACCAGGCACGAGGACGAGTCGAACGGCAATATCCTTAGATTTGCGAATAGGGTGCCTCTCCTCTTTGACTCGGGCAGCTGCGCAATAACGATTGCCGCAAAGACAATAGACTGGAAACGATATGGGCTCGATATGGACACCCAGCCAATCAGTGTTTTTGTGAATGTATCATCGGTGCACATTCCCTATGAGGGCGTGGGCAAGGAATCAATTGCAAAACACGAGGAGATTATCGAGGAGATACGGCTTGCGCTTATGGAGGCGGCAAGGGGCATACAGAAATACATAAAAGGCAAGCAGCAGATAAACTACGAGGCGAACAAGTATAAGACGATAATGAGGTACTCGAAACAGCTTGCAGGCGACCTCAGCTCGATAACAGGCAGGGATTTCAATAAAATTTCACTGGACATAATAAAGCTTGTCGAAAAGCATTACAAAAACATACTGAAAAAAGACGAAGGGGACGAGAAAGAAGAAACCATGCATGCAGGGGACATGGGAAGCGCGGGCGAAAATGAACCCTGAATAGGGAATGCTGAAAACATAATGTTCGGTAAAGACGCAAGCAAATCAAGAATCCTGACCGGGCCTTCTGCAACAATGCCGCCGCATCTCTCAGAGAGGGAATTCAGCAAAAGCTTATTAAAATCTTACTATTTAAATATATAAAGAAATAAATAAATGTGATTTAGATGGCCAAGGAGACGAAAAATTCTAAGATTAAAATCTTAAAGCCGACGTATAAAGTAGTAAACATAGTCGCAAGCACAGACATGGGCAGGGAGCTTGATCTGTATAATCTGGCTGCGGTGTCGCACGATATCGACTATGAGCCTGAGCAGTTCCCTGGCGCGATACTCAAGGTATACAACCCAAAGTCTGCGATTCTCCTTTTCAAGAACGGTAAGATTATCTGTACCGGAGCCGCGACAATCGGGGAGGTAAGAAAGGCGATTTACCAAGTCGTTGAACTTATACATAAGTACCAGAAATGAAGTCTGAAGCCATGGCTGATTCTGCTGTTTTACTG
>JAMCYJ010000026.1 GCA_023474155.1 Candidatus Martarchaeota archaeon
AGTGATTATGTCCTGAAGGCAGGTTACCTGCGATGTAAGGAAGCATTGGTTCAGCAGGTAGTTCACAGGCGATTTCTGCGAAATGAAAATAAGGAGTATCGCGATAAGCATTGCAAGGACAAGGAATGTCCATGAATAGGTTGATAGGAACTCGACGGCGGACTGCTGCCTCTGGTTTTTTTTGCTAAGTGGATTAAGGTTTGCAATATCGCTCATCAGAATGCCCGTTTTTAGTTTATTTTTATAGGCTAAATAAGTATTTAATAATTTGCAAAAATAAGCAGCGCTTTTAGGCAGCACCTAAAAAAGAAGTTATACCGGATAATAGCAAATCCTCAGAGATTACAGCGCGTTGCAGGCAGCTATGGGCTTTCGGACACCTGAAATGTTCCTGCTGGCATAGCCTGCATTATGTCGTCAATATTAGGATAATCGAAAAGCTTTGCAATCGCCTTTGCCGCATCCGACTTTATCGCCTTGCCCTGCCTCAGAACAGCATACTTTGCAATCTGCTTCTTTTCCCTTACCGTGTCGAAGGCTGAAACAGGAACCGCATTTACCCTTTCGTTGTCTATAAAGAGCACCAGGCCAAGCTCTGTATCCCTGAAGTATTCCCTCGCCCCTGAAATAAGGAAACTTCCTTTTGAAATAGAGCCCTTGCTTGTAGACTTGCTGACCTGCTCCCTTTTTACGCAGTAAACATCAATCGTCTTAAGCATCTCCTTCCATGCGCTTGAATACGATGCTGCAAACTGCGCGGCCTGCTGCTTTGCCTCTACATCGGCATTTACGCCTTCCTTAAGTATAACAACCGACGCGCCGAATATGTCGGAGTGGAAAAACAAGTCTTTGTCAGTGAAATATTTTGAATTCAGAGCCTCGTTTTGGGTTGAATCCCTTCCTCCTATTGCAAGCATGCCGCTGCTTGTAAAAAACCAGTGGAACTTTTCAAACCAATCCTTATTGCGCTGCTTGATTGCTTTCCTTTCTGCCGGCTTTTCTGCCTGCGCAGCCTGCTTGGATTTTATCTTCTCAAGTTTTTTTTCAAGATCCCTGACTGCTTTCTCTATGCCTGCGTTTTTCTGCATCAGTTTTTTATATCTGTTATAGTAGTCGTTGGCATTTTGCTGCGCAGACTTGTTTATGTCAAGCTCTATTTTCATTGAATCCGGCCACATTGCGCAGCAAAAGGCAAGCAGATGCCGTTTGCACTGCGAAGCATTACGGCAAAATCGGGGTGCCTGCAATCAGTGCTATTACAACTGACATCACAAACCCTATCATGCCTATTATCGCTATGCCTATTATTATTATTTTTATAGACTTGTTGAATTCCGGCCGCGTTGGCTTGTAGCTTACATTTATAACGCGCTTGGAATTATAGGCGAACTTTTTTAATATCGAAACTATGTCAAAATTCACTTGCATCACTGCCTTATTTAAAAAAACTCTAGATATTAAATTATTGAGGCATCAAACTTTATAAACATTTGTATTTTTGCTGTTTTATTCCTATAATCCCGATTTTAGACAAAAACTATTTAAACTTATTCAAACGATAGTATTAGTAAAAGGCGATTTAATGAGAATATCTACGATATACAATATGGATATATACAGCGACGCAGGAGTTTACCTTGGAGAGGTACGCGATGCCATAGTCGATCTGGAGAAGGGGGAAATTAGCAGGCTTTTAATGATAGAATGGAAGAACGCTGACAACGCCGAGGTAAAGAAAGTGCTGCAGAACAAGAGCGTGTTGTTCAAGAACATAAAAAACATAGGAGATGTGGTTCTTGTTTCAGCAGGCAAACAGTCAAGCGAGTCTGTCAGCTCCGAGGCATCCGAGCTTTCAAGAAGATTTTAATAATTAACGCATATCTGGATCGAATTATAAAGATCCGATATGCTTTTCTTTTTTTCCTTGTTTTTGATTTTTTTATTTCGCAGTCGATTCCTAATTCGCATAAAATATAACTGCTGCTTTGCAGGAGGCCGGATAAATCCGCAACTTTGCATAAATAATTGTGCTTATCTGTTAGGCTCCCTCAAGTTATTTTGTTATTTTGGGGCTTTGCCGTGCTCTGCCGCATGCACTGCCGTACTGCAAAGCTCTACTGCATTCCCTGCGCTTTTTCTATAAAGTCCATATTTTGCCTTGAACTCTTCCATCTTCGCATTCGTTTCAAACATATACCCGCTTGCCGCGCGCAGCCCCAGCAGCGCATTGAATATTTCTACGGTCTTTGCCGCCTGCTGCTTAAATTCTTCAGGAATGCGTTTATCGCTCCTCACGCTTGCGGCGAATACGTCGCCTATTCCATGCGCTTTCGGTACGTCTATGCCTATGGACAGCAGTACTGCTTTCATTGCGATCTCCACTGACATCTCCAAACTGTATAACGCAGAGTCATAGCTGCCGTGCTCGGCATTGAGTTCGGCGGAAATAAGCCATCTCTTCGCGCCTTCTATTGCATTTCTTGCTATCCCTTTATACTCCATTTTACCACGACAGTATCGTTAACAATGCGCTTTTCATAATGCACGTCCCTTTTTATGCTGTCCAGGAAGTTTGTGAGCACCTCGTTGCGCTCAAACAGCACCGCGCCTTGCTCGAGAAAATCTATGTATACCGGCCTGAAACTCGACAGCTCATTTTCGTGCAGCAGCAGCGGGCTGATGCGCAAATTAAAGCCTTCTGCTATCAGCGGTTCTCTATAGCGTTCCGCGCCTTTTATGAGCCCTTCGATAAACTCGAAATCCGCGATTCCGGTATCGTCTGCCACGATAAGCAAATCTGTATCGCTGTATTTCGAAAAACTCATTTTTGCCACAGATCCGAAAAGCAAAATGCCTTGAACATGTTTATTCATTGCGGCATCGCTGACGAAGCGATTTATATAATCGCGAAGCTCCTTCGGCAATCTGAGGAAGCGCATTTTCCTTCCTATAAACTCCTCAATCACGTCTTTGTAGCTTAATCTCGTGCCGAGGCGCGACGAAAGCATTTTCTTTGCGGAATCCAGTTCTGCATGCGCTTTTTCATCAACGAGCATTTGTTTGTAATTTCCCATAATAATTATATAAAGTTAATATATATAAATTTTATGTATATAATCCTCAAAATCCTGCAAATAGCCTGGTCGGCAATGCTGTCTTTTTAGGGGATTACGGCCTGCTGCATGCGGATAAGCCGTGCAGGTTATAAAAAATCGGGTTTATTGCAAGTCAATGCAGGATAAAAATAGGGGCTTCATATTGCCGTCCCTGGATTATTTGGCAAATGAAAATGTCACTGTTATGCTTTGCGTTATCGTGTCGTTGCCTATGAAAAACGACGGGGCCTGCGGAATCTGAGACGAGGCCATGTTAAGCGCCCCGGTAGACAATGAAAACGGATAGAGGCGGTAGTAATTTACTGTTATATTTTTGATTGCAAGGGTCTTATTCTGGGAAAGCAGGCTTGCCTGGCTAGTTGCATTCTGCATTGCTGCCGAAAGCGCCTGCGCCCGAAGCAGGGCTATCTGCGCGCTTGAAAGGTTTTCCACAACGTTTGTTATTGATGTGCCGTTCACCCCTGAAATTGCGCCGATGGCGTTGCTTATGTTGTTTATATTAGGAATTCTAATTGAAAGGGATTCCTGCGCAGCATAAAACTTCTTGCCAGACGCATTGAAATTGTATACGTTGCTCCTATTATATACATTGAAATAAGTCGTGCGGATATTGCTCAGATTTCCATTTATATACTTAAGCACGCTCGCGTTAAGATCGTGCAATGCGAAGGACATGTTGTTTGTCGCGGACGCTGGATTGTTGCCGAATGCCTGCACGAGTACAAATACAGTTGCAAAATCGGGCATCGCGGACGCGGAGCCTGATGCTGTGATGAATATAAAGCTTGAATTTGTTGTCTTCAGCCAGACAAGGGCATTTGAATTTTGAAGATTTACTGACGACTGTTTATTAAGCAGATTTGAAAAGAAGTATAATTGGAAAACTATGGCTGACAGAAGCACAAGTATGACAATTACCAGCAAGGAATACATTACATTGTCTTTCATTATCTCGATAATCGATAAGATTACGCAGCTATTTAAAGATTGCGGATATTTTGGCGGCACAATAAAAATGACGAGATATAAGATCGGCATTTATCAAGGAAACAGGCTCAAATTCTGTCAAAAAATACTATAGTATATAACCTCGGAGCGGATTAAGATTTACACTACACTTAATCTTGGAAAGCGCATGCTTAATTGAATCGGTTGGGGCATACATACTTAACGTCGGTATTTACGTTAAAAATGGAAAGCCAAGTATAAAACTGATAGGATAAATAATCCAAAACATAAAATGTCAAATCGAATCAAAGCAGAGAATTAGTGTGAACTTTACCAAAGTGGCGAAGTTAAAATTTAATATCAAACACAGTTATTCACAGTCGCTTACTATTTCAGATATCTCTGATACTCTTTTATATATCTTCTAAAAAACCACGCTACAAATATAGAATCAATTTTCTTGGTCTGTGCCCTTTCCAAGGCATTATAATACCCTATCCTATTCTTGTGGGATATATTGAGCATAGGATAACCGAATCTGTTTAAAATAAAGTTCATAATGAGCCTTGATAATCTTCCATTTCCATCTATAAATGGGTGTACTGTAACAAATTTTAAGTGTGCTAGTGCAGCCAATTCAACAGGATGCATTTTCGTTCTCTTTTTATTGTACCAACTAAAGAAATCCTCAAGTAACGGCATGACTTCTACAGGGCTTGGAGGGATAAATTTGCTACTATATATCCAAACCTGCCTCGTTCGTATTTTTCCAGCTATGTCTTTTTTTGTATTTTCAAAAAGAGTATGGTGCCATTCCAAGATGAGTTGCAGAGTCAGGCCTTTTTTATATTTCAACATATTATAAAAGATATTCGAATGCGCCTCCGCTTCTTTAACATCTCTCGAAGGTTTATTTGAAGGTGTCACTCCGTGCTGTAGTAAATTAGCGGTTTCTTTTAGGGTTAGTGTCGATCCTTCTATTTTTTGGGTATCATAAGTAAACTTAATCATAAATCCTTCAATCTCTTTGTCTTTTTCAGAAGGAGTTGCAGAATCAATATCTTTTTTATATGCTGCCTTTATCCTATCCAATGATAAATACCACTTCTCTGTATAAACCTGTGTAAGAAAATCGCTCTTTATTTTATCTAAATCCTTAGGTATACTACT
>JAMCYJ010000019.1 GCA_023474155.1 Candidatus Martarchaeota archaeon
TTATGACCGTCGGCGGGTTGCTTACAGGGGACATCGCGATAATAAAAATAAGGCCGACAAAGCCAATAGTCGCTGAAAAGTTCTCAGAATTCCCGCAACTCGGAAGATTCGCGATAAGGGATATGGGAGAAACAATCGGCGCAGGAGTAATCCTTGAGATAACGAAGAAGCAGGCTTGATAAAGGATAAAGTCTGCTGTTTCCATGCAGCCGCGGCATACTGCAAAAATCCAATAGTGCTTGAATGGCTATAGAAAGGCGTATAGGTCTTTTCAATGACCCTGAAATCAGCGGGCTGCTGGAATCGGTTAAAGGCAAATTCCCGAAATTGCGAAAAACAAAAATTCAGTCCGTGTATCAGCGCTTGGAAACCAGAAAAATGCTGGAGCGCATCTTAAGGAAATATTCAAAAAAAGTAAAGCTCCAAGAAATAAGCAATAGGGTCGAAATGGAAAGGAAAACAATTGTTTATTCCTTTCCTGACGGCAAAAGCATTATTTTATACGACAAAAAAGAGGAGCCTATTGACGAAGGCATCGACGCGCTGCTGCGCGGGATAAAGAAAAAGCTTGCAGTCAAAAAAACAATGCCCGAAACAGCGACGCGCCTGGCAACTACGGAGTACGGCTACCCCGGCAACGAGGGCATCGTTAAAGCAGTGCTGCGCGCATGCAATGAAGCGCTGGACGCAGAATACAGGAAGAAAAAGCCGTGAACATAAGTATACGGCAAAAAAAGCAAGATATTTAAACAGGGCAAATAAAATATAAAAGCTATAAAAAATTCGCAATAAAGGAAAAATTAAGTTTGATAAATTTGAGTTTAATTTAAGAGGATTATCATGTCGACGGCAGCAATAAAGCTTGTAAGCACAAATCCAGGGGACATTGACACGATCTCGAAGCAGATTAAGTCGATTGCGGAGACGCTGAGCATAAAGGTAAAGGGCCCTGTGCCGCTGCCTGTGCATAAGATCGTGCAGACTACAAGGAAAACGCCGTGCGCGAACGGAAGCCACACATTCGAGAAGTGGGAACTGAGAGTGCACAAGAGGCTCTTATATGTCGATAGCAACGAGCAGGTGCTGCGTCAAATCATGAGAATACAGGTGCCTGACACAGTGCAAATCGAGATAAGCTTAAGCTAAACTTCTTGGAAAAATTTTAACGTAGATAAGTTTTTGAAACCGCAAAAACCGCGCCTCACGAGCGCAATCCCAAATCATGTTCCATTCTTTTCTTTTTTCCCTTTTTTTTATTTTTTTCTTAATTTCTTTTTCTAATTTTTTCGATTAATCAGGACGAGGCAGTTGCGGCATCGCAGCGTGCTCATCACGTTGCTTTGATATTTTTTAGTCAGATTGGTTATGCCTGCCCCGCATAGAAGACCCTGCTCCGCCAGCCTCCAGCATGCCCTTCGAAAGACATAAATAGTGGAAAAGCCATATATATAAGTAGGGGTTGTACATGACTGTAGCAAGCGCAATAACAGAGCCGATAAAAAAGGAGTTGAAAAAGTACTACCAATATATGGGTTGGGGCAGCATGGATAAAGACGGGCAGGACTACGCCTATTATGCAGAGGCTGCAAAAATAGCAAGAGAGCATGGCATGGGGCGTAATTTTGTTTTGGACGCGGCTGAAAAGGCCTTTGCCGCGGCGATGAAAAAATGGGTTTATCCTTGGGCGATAAACATAGCAATGGAATATGCTGTTTTCAATAGCCATATTTTGTTGAATTATTCCCGAGAAAGAGCGGAGATAACTTCCAGGCGCCAAATGCTTCTGATGCAATAGGCTTATCTTGCACAGATTAGGCAGGAGTTGCAAACTACGCAGATAGCCATGGCATGCCGCAGCAGGCATCCGCATTAATTACAATCAGATTTATTAATTTTGCCTGCGAATAATTTACTGCATTAGGTGGTGGATGGGCAGCTTACCGAAAGGAGGAAGCTCCTCTCATAAGAGCATAAATGGCTTAGGGCCAGGATCCGGAATAGAAACGATACCAAGGCTTTGCAAAGCAATGACGCCACGAGCTGCACTGCAGTGGATGAAACGGCCGGGGAAAATGCGATGACCATGCAAGGCATATTGCCGCTCAGTCGAATGCTGCTTAAAACAAAAAGAGGGCTACGGTCCGCCACTTAATCAAAAGCATCATGCATCTTAGCAAAACGCAATGAGCACATAATGATAAGGATACAACTAAACGCTGCAACGACTGACCGAAATAATACCAGAATATTTCATAATCATGGAATAGGCATTCTGCGGTTGTTGGATCTTGCCTCGTTCTGAATATGTCAATGTTTAAATTTCTCATTATAAATCCAGATTTATCAAAAGTATTTATAAAGTTCCCTAACAACTTATATCATAAATGAATTGAAGGATCGTTATGAAGGCAAAGTTTTCAGAATTAAAGGATCACGTAATCATCTGCGGATTCGGGATTGTCGGCGAAAAGATTGCAGACATACTTAACGAATATAAAATACCTTTTATCGTAATTGAGATTGACGAGAAAAAAATAGAACAGCTTAAAAAATACGATTACAATTTTATAGAAGGCAGCGCAACAAAGTCGAAGAATCTGAAGGATGCCAATATAAAAAGCGCAAAGGCGATAGCCGTTGTTATGGACGACGAGGCAAAAAACCTGTTTACAGTAATAACCGCAAAGGACCTTAACAATGGGCTATTCATCGCCACGCGCACTAACGACGTTCTCATAAAAGATAGAATAATCGAAGCCGGCGCGAATTACGTGGTAATGCCTCAGAAGATTGCCAGCAAGGAAATTATAGACGAAATAGTCAAGGGGGAAGCTAAATAGATAATCGGGCGGGATATTGGTCAAAGTTGATCTTGTAAGCGCGCAGAATACGTCTATCGAGATGGTGCTTCTGTTTACGCTAATAAGCGTTTTTATTTTTTTATTTTCATTCCACGAGCTTATATCGATAAATCACAATGCGTATGCCTCAGGATATCTTGTTCTGACAGCAATGTTTGATGCAGTAGACACCAATATCAGCGTAATAAACATTACGAATATGCTCAGCTTTAATTTTCTGGTTGTTTTTATAGTCCTTGTAATGGATGGTATCACAAAAGTACTGCTAATTGGATTTGTCATGGCAAGCTTTATAGAGGTATTTACAAGCATAGATATAAAGGCAAAGCTGCAGGTGCACGACATTAAAAAACTTAAAAACCATGTCATTATTTGCGGCTATTCAATGTTTGGCGAGCAGCTGACAATAGAACTTATACAGAAAAAAATAAAGTTTGTGGTTATAGACAGGGATCCAGTCAAGGCAGAAATGCTTAAAGACCTGAAATACCTTTCTCTGACAGGTAATTTTCTCTCTGAGGAAATACTTGCAGACGCAGGAATCCTTAACGCAAAATATATTGTTTTTGGTGTGAAAAGCGACTATTCGAATCTACTGGGAGTCATAACGGCAAAAAAGCTAAACAAGAATATAAATATAATTTCAAGGGCAGTGGATAATGCAGCAGTAAGGTATCTAAACGACATAAGCCCAGGCAAGTATTTTATCCCTGAGTATATCGCTGGCAATGAGATTGGTTTTACCCTGCTGGAATTGGAAAATATAAATAATATAAATAGCAATACAGCTAAGTGAAATTGATGGATAATACAAAGTTTGTAAAAATAGACATAATCATCTTCTCGATAATAGTACTGTTCTTCGTATCATTGGCGCTGTCTCTTTTTGCGGGCCTTGATATTTACAGGGCAGTTGTATGGAATATACTGACGTCGCTTGACATAAGCCTTGAACTGCCCGTAAAATTCTTTGAAACGCCATATCTGATTTTTGCCACGGCAATCAATATGGTCGTATTCGCGGGACTGACCGTCGTCCTTGCAACGGTCTTCTTTAATTTTCTGAAAAATATCGATCTTAAAAGATCTTATATGCTTTTAAGGATAAACAAGCTCAAAGGCCATACCATAGTGGTGCCGTATAACAATGATTCAAAAGTTCTTTTGCAGGAGCTTGATGAGGCAAAACAGAAATATGTTATAATTGGAGATACGCCTAAAGAAATGCGGGAATTATACAAGCAGAAACGGATGTTTGTGGCAGGCCTCCTTAATTCGGATGAGGTATTTAATGTTGCAGGCATCAAAAAAGCAAAATATCTTGTGGCTTACAGCTACAAAGACCTTGAAAATATATTAACGATAATAACAGCCAAGACGATAAATCCAGATATAAAAATAATCAGCCGGGTTAATGACGAGGACAACATCCCGCAAATAAGCAGGACAAATGTCAACAAAATAATAATCCCAGATATTGCTGCAGGAGAAAAAATAGGAGAAGAAATCATAAATAAAATTTATAGGATTATAGCTGATTAATACTTAACGGCAGTTTTCTTTCTATTACTAAAGTTTCAATGAATTTAGGAAATTATCCAATATAAATAACCGAAATGGTATCACTATTAGTATTAGTAACATAAGCATAATCTCCATTTGGGGTAATTGCAATGGAGGATGGATTTATTCCAACTGAAATATTGTTTATGACAGTGTTTGTCGCATTATTAATAACACTTATGGAATCATTTCCATCATTTGTAACATATATATAACCATTGACAGGATTGGTAGCAACACCCATTGGGTAAGTTCCTACTTGTATAGCAATAATACTTTTGCCTGTGATGGTGTTAATTACAAAGGTATTATTAGTAACAGGATTAGTAACATAAGCATAATCCCCGTTAGGGGCAAAAGCAATACTTAACCCATCAGTTACAAAAGCATCTTGGCTTTCAGTCCAATATCCAGGTATCGAGGTATAGGGAATAATAGATGTGGTAAAGTTATTAGTATTAATTACAAAAATACCTTCACCAAAACCAATATAAGCAGGATTACCTAAAGGATTTACAGCTATATTATGCAACCGTATATATGAATAGCCTGTTATCAGGTAAGTATTTG
>JAMCYJ010000033.1 GCA_023474155.1 Candidatus Martarchaeota archaeon
GGAACAGCATTGCCGAGCGGATTAACCGCAAGCGGAGCAACTTATACTGTAAATAATGGTTTAACTGTTGAAGCAACAACGGTAGGAGCGCTAGATTCGCCAGGAAATATTATCTCTTCTTCCATGTTTTCTACACCTTTAGTAGTAGAATCCTATGCGTTATCTTTTTCATTAGCTTCAAGCTCAGACTTCTATGAATTCGGTTTAATTACAGCTTCTCCATCAAATAATGGTGGTACGTATATAGGCAGCCTTTCATCAGTAATTCATGGACAACAACAAAGTAATGCAGGTATTGGAACGCCGTCAGCAGATTTAGCTACAAGTTCTTTGAGCAATGTTATTCTTTCAATTATTCCATATTCTGCATCTGCATCTGGATATGAGTTAAATTATGGGACAGCGACAGTATCTATTGCTGATGCACCTACGTATCCCCTTGCTCTTGGATGGTATGGGATTGCTAGTACCTCTTCATCTTATTATTATTGGCGCACCCGCGCTTACCCTCCTAACGGCGCAATGCCCACTGTGACGTTTGGGACTGTATCCTGAAATTTCTATTCGACGCCTATCTCTAACACATTGCCCAGAACCTCAAGTTTCTTTGCAATTTTTATGTTATTTGCACTTAATTCGAAGTCTGCTTTTTTTGAGTTTGTCCTTTGTTTTATGGCATTAATGTCAGGGCTTATTGCATTCGCAACCGCTTTATCTGCCTTTATATGCATGTTGATTTTGTCTGTTTTCATCAATCCAAGCTCTTTTCTTATTACCTGGACTGTGCGTATAATCTCTCTTATCAGTATTTCCTGCTCAAGTTCCTTGCTTATGTTTTTATCTATTTTTATAAAGCCGTACTTAAAAGGCGCGCCCTCTTCAAGTGCTGTCTCCTCGATTATAATTATATGCTCTTTATTTAGATTAAAATGTCCCGCGGGCGTATGCAGGGTATAATATCCATGCTCCTTTAACTCCCCTTCAACGATGTCTGGATCCTGTTTCACAACCTCTTTTGCAATCGCCTGCGCATTCTGTTTGAACTCGGGACCGAGCTTATTAAAAATAGGCCTGATTGTTTTTTTATTTAGCGCCGTTTTTATTATCTTAATGTTTTTTACATTTGAATAAAGGCTTATTAAATTAGACACTCTTTCGATTGTTTCTATAATAGCATCATTATCTGTCTGCACCACTGCCTCCTGCAATGGCCACTTTAGCTTTATGTGCTCCTTTTCCCTAAGGCTTAGAATTGTGCTTGAAATATCCTTCAGAAGCCCGAATTCCTCCTCGACCCCGCTGTTTATAAGTTTGGCATTTGATTTAGGCCATTTATTCAAGAAGATCGATTCTTTTTCTGCGAATAGGTCCTGATATATCGATTCGCATGAAAAAGGGATTGCTATCGACGAAATAATTAATGTGTTATATAAGACGTACGAGGAGACTCCAAGCACTGATCTCATGTTTTTTCTTGATTCTGACGCCCTTTGCTTTGCGAATTTTAAGTAAAACCTGCTGAAGTCCTCCACAATGAATTCCCTAAGCTCTTTTACTGCTTCATGCATTGCATAGCCGTCCATGCTTTTTGTAACTTTTGCAATAACGCTATTCAAGCGGGACACAATCCATACATCGGCCTTTTCCATGCTTTTAAAATTCGGGTTTTTCAATTTTATCTTAGCATTTTCGGCGTTATTGCCGAGCAGCATGCTGAACTCCTTTACAAGCTGCGCTATATTATACAGCATTATTATTTCAGAATCAGCTTTCTCAATGCTCTGTTTCTTAAGCTTCAGCTCCTGCCATCTCGGGTGTCCAAGGCACCAAAATCTAAAGCCGTCTGCGGATGCGAATTGCAGCAGGTCAGTGCTTGTCATTGAATTTCCAAGGTGCCTGTGCATTTCACGCCCGATTTCATCCTTTATCATGCCTCCTATGCTGACTCTTTTATACGGTGTTTTGTTGTACAGTGCAACGCTCGTCTTCAACAGCGCGCTGAACCAGCCCCTTATCTGGTCAGCGCTTTCGCTTATCCAATCTGCTGGGAAATACATGTCAAATTCCTCTTGGCTCAGGCTTGCAGTATGCGCGATTCCCGAATCATACCACACGTCAAATATGTCTGGTATCCTGCTCATCCCAGAATTGCACGCTGCGCACTTTATTTTTACCTCGTCAACATAAGGCCTGTGCAGATCTGGAATATCTTTTTTGTCTGCCATCCTTTCAATTAGCTCTTTCTTTGACCCTATTACTTCCACGGATTTGCACGTTGCGCACTGCCATATTGGTATTGGTATGCCCCAATATCTCTGCCTTGATATGCACCAGTCAGGCGAGGTTTCTATCGCGTCATTGAACCAATTTCTCGCGAATTCCGGAAACCACTCTATTTTCTTATTCTGCTTTAGCATTTTCTTTTTCAGCTTTTGTATATTGATGAACCACTGGCCAGTCGCTCTAAAGATAAGCTTTGTCGCGCACCTCCAGCAATGGGGATAGCTATGCGTAATATGCCCTGAAAACAGCAGCGCGCCTGTTTCCTTTAGCTTAGAGAGCACTGCCTTGTTCGCTTCATTTGGCACCTTGAGCCCTTCATAGGCCTTTAAAGTGTACAGTCCATGCTCGTCGACAGGCGAAAATATAGGAATGCGGTATTTTTTGGCAAGCTTATAATCGTCAGGCCCATGCCCCGGTGCCACATGCACGAGACCAGTTCCTTCATTCATGCCTACAAACTCGTTGTCAGCAACAACTTTATAGAACTTGTTTTTTATTTCAGGGATTTCCCCAAGAGGATTTTCATATGCAGATCCCCTTAGCTCTCCTCCGAAGAAATGGGATTTTACAATAGTGCTTTTTCCGCAAATCCTTGCGAATTCCTCAAGCCTGTCATTTGCTACGATATAATTTTCGTCTTCGCTGCCGACAAGTACGTATTCTGCATCGCTTTTTGCTGCTATTGCCATGTTTGATACGAGCGTCCATGGCGTTGTCGTCCATATTACAAGGTATGTGTTTTTAATGTCTATGTCCACATCAGTGCGCTTAAGCAGGAATTTAACAAATATTGAAGGGTCTGTCTCATCCTCGTATTCTATTTCAGGCCCCTGCGCAAGCACTGTCTCACATTTGGTGCAGTATGCCAGCGGCTCAAGGTCTTTGTATACCAAACCAGAATCATAAATTTTTTTGAATATACTCCATGCCTTTTCCATAAATTCAGGATTGTATGCGAGATACATATTTTCAAAGTCCAGCGACACGCCAAATCTCTCAAATGCCATGACCCCGTTTTTTACATGCCTTTGCGCATACGCCTTGCATTCGTTTATAAAATTGCTGACGCCTATCTTTGTTTCTATCTCTTGCTTAGACTCCAGTTTCATCTCCTTTTCGGTTTTGTGCTCTATCGGCAAACCGTGCACGTCGAATCCTGCCCTGTCGTATACGTTATTTTCATTATATCTTTTGAATCTAAGTACAGCATCCTTTGTGACCTCGACCCAGATGTGGTGCGCTGCAAATTCTCCGCTCGCATACGGTGGGCCCTCAAGAAAAAAGAACTTCTTTTTTCTTGCGTTTTTCTCGCTTACCTTTTTATTAATCCTATGTTCGGTCCAATATTTTAATACTTTTTTCTCATTTTCCTTAAGGTTAATCATAAACTCTCCGTTTTCATATCTTAGTTTTAGCGCCGTTGTAGCCAGTTATTAAAATCCTGCTATTGCTGCGGCTATCCCGACTGCAAATGAAATTAAAGCAATTATCCCTAGCGACAGCAGTACTCCGCCAAAGGCGCGCAGCCTGCTTATCTTCTGCTGTTTTGCCAGCAATATTATAAGTATTACAAATGCCCACAACCCTATTATAATGTCAGCTACCAAGTTTACTACAGGCATAAATATCGTCCACACAAAGAACATCATTGGAAAAGTCGCATACAGGCAGGCAAGAAAAGTTCTGGATATGTCCATGGTCCATATTTTAAACAATCTTTTTGCAAAAAACTGGTATATTGCGGAACTTATTATTGCATTGAGAGGGGCAAGTATAAATATATATGAAAGTCCTACCAATAGGCCGATTGCAAATAGCATTGCAGGGCTTTCGTAGGCGATAACGCCAACAGCCGAATTCAGCGCAGCGCCAAATTTCAAAAAGACTAATCCGGACAGTATTACTGAAATCGCGCCAGGAATCGCAGCCGCGGCATAATAAAACCTAAGGGCTGCCCTGATTCCTTTCTGTTCATTTACAGCATTAGGGTGCATTATTATGTTTAATGCCTTTTTTGTCGCATTGATCAGTTTATCCATCGAATCTCAATAGTATATTCAAATCAACATATTTAAAATATTTTATAAATCTTATTTTTGTTATATTCATGCAGTTATTAATTTTTATTTAACTTCTCCTTGTTGATCTTTTCAATCTTTTTATTGTTTTTTGCTTGCTTCTTCTGATATTATTATTTTTAATGCCTGCTTTATCTTACTCTAATTATAATTATAGCTCTTTTCAACAAGTCTATATCTATTTTTTATAGAAAATATAATTTATCTTATTTTTTAATTCTTTTTTAAGGCGGTCTACGGCCACTTTTAATTAATGAAATTATATATATTTTTATTTGTCCTATACAATATAGGTTAATATTTGTAATGCAATAAAGATTTTATGGAGACTGTATATGATCTTATCGTAATAGGGGGTGGGCCTGCAGGAATAGGTGCTGCATTCACAGCTGCAGAGCAAAAAATGAGAGTTGCAATAATAGAGAGGCATAGTATACTTGGAGGCAATTGGACAAAT
>JAMCYJ010000027.1 GCA_023474155.1 Candidatus Martarchaeota archaeon
AATTATCCTTGCGAATACATAGCTTATGACAAAGTCCTTTTTTATTGGTTCATATTCAATGTTTTGGTAAGCTACAGTGCCGTTGCCAAGTGCTTCCTCTACTCTCATTTTCCCAAGGTTCAGGTATTTGAGGTTGTTAGGGTCTATAAACTCCGCGCCTATAATTTTTTTTGCCTCTTCTGAAAATGGGTACCTGTATGCGAAGTCTATGTCCATTACATCCACATCTAAGAAAGCTTATTGTTTGAATTACAGGAAAAATAAATTAATATACCTGAATCTCTATCGCAGCGGAAATTCTCCGCATTCTTGATAAGCGCAAACTTGTAAAAGGCTTTCCGCGCCGATACGAAGTTGTAAAACCCCTTGTTGTTTTGCAACATAATCCATCAACTTATGAAAAGTACACGGCTTTTAGTTATAGCAGTTTATTCTACTCTGTTGCCATTTATTGTCATTTGACTTTCAGCACGGCCCTTGCTTGATCCACATGGCTGAAGCCTGAAAGTGTGTCAGTGTAGTTCACGTTTATGTATCCCTGAAATGCCTGCCCAATCACGCCTGTAAAAACTGTCGAATTTTCATAGCATTTGAGAGATGCTGAATAATTGTCCCCTATACCAAGTTGCACGCCAGGCGCAATGCTGTTGCTGAAGTCCGCGGCATTGCTATTGCAATTTATTGCGTTTACCGCGATCGGGAACTGGCCGTAATTTGTTATTTCAAAATTCAGGCTTCCGTTCGCGAGCAATTCTGGATTGGTGCATCCAAGGCTTGATGACGTGAATTCGCAGAAGGTCTTCACGAATGTAGACGAGTTGAATATCCCAAGCATATACAGCGCTGCAAGAACGACTGCGATGATGAGTATTGCCCAGCCGTATGTCATCAGGTATTCCATTGCGCTCTGCGCCTTTTGCGCCTGCTTTTTGCTTGTTGGCTCTTGCGTTTGCATTTTATCCCCTGATAATATATAAATTAGATATTCAAGCTTTTTGTATCCCTCAGCTTGTTTACCTCTATAAAAGAATACTTGTAAATGATGTCCCCTCTCACATCGCTCTGGACTGTCCATGGTTTTATAATAACGACGTCGTTCAGCTTTACAAGGAATCTCCTCTTGAATCTTCCAGGGACTCCGCAGATCCTCTCCTTGCCGTCGCTGCAGTTGATGTTGAACTTTGTTGCGCCGAGCAGTTTCGTGACCCTGCCGAGCAGCTCTTCGCCGTAGGGAAGTCTCAGTCTTTGGAACTGTTGTTCTTCATGGCCTTTGCCCTTGCCCCTTCCTCCTCTATTCCCTCCGTGAAATCTTTTCCCGTAAATATTACCACCTAAATATCAATAGTGCTTTACCCCGTACCTTGCGCCGCATGCCTCGCATATGAAGTTGTACATTCCGCCGCCCATTACCTCAAGGCGCGAATCCGGCTTGTGGCATTCCTTGCATATGACGTACATATTGAAATACTTTTCAATCCGCCTATCAAGGTCGTCTGTGTTGAACTTCCCGTTTATTATCAGCCTCTGCTCCTCTGCATTGACAGGCACTCCGAGCTCCTTGCTCAGGTACCTTGCGATTTCGACCACTTTGCGTCTTGCCATGTCAGCAATGACAGCGATGTTCTTTATTATAGTCTTATTTCCCTCGATGAAATCCTCTGTCTTAGGTATCTTGAAGTCTGAAACGTCCGCGGCAAGGTTCGGCCCTTTTGAGAGCGCCCTATCTAAAAGCCTGAAATACTCTTTCTCATTGTCTGACACTATCGCACCATTGTTTTTGCTTATCTATCCGGTTATAACTCAAAAAAGCAAATTATAAATAAATTATAAATAAATTAAAAATAAATAAATTAAATTAAGATATACATTATCTTAATTCTTTCTGTTTTTTGCAGTACTTCAAGATCTGCACTTCGATGATGAAACACAGGATTTAGGGATATTTAGCAGGGCATTCCGCATAGACCCATTTTTATAAATTCCAATGTAATTCTGCCTATGCTTATGAGGGCATTTTCAAAGATGCGCGATCTTAGGCGCGCTTATTTTATAAATAAGACAAATGTTATCAGCAGATTGAGCACCGAAAGAGGAAGCAGCCAGTTCCACCCAAGCCTCATTATCTTATCTATTCTCATTCTTACCATTGTCGCCCTTATGATTACGATGAATAATGTCAGCAGCACGACCTTTGCAAGAATCCATGCGGCAGGAGGAAAGAAGGAAGGGCCTATCCACCCTCCAAGGAACAGAATAGATACCAAAAGCGTACCTATGAACATTCTTGTGTAGTCTATGAATAGTACAAGCGCGTAGTACGGGGCGCTCACATCGTTCAGCCAGCCCGCGATCAGCTCGCTATCCGCTTCCCTTAGGTCGAACGGCTGTCTCTCGAGCTCTGCAAGCAATGTTATGAAAAACACTGCAAATCCTATCGGCATGAGCAAAATGAACCAGTGCGCGCTTTGCGCGCCGACTATAGAATAGAATCCAAACCCCCCTGAAAGCGCGACTATCGGCACCAGCGAAATCAGCATAGGTATTTCATATCCTGCCATCATAAGCACTGATCTCTGCGCGCTTATCGATGAGAATTTGTTTCCGCTGGCCCATGCGACAAGGAACATTAAGAGGGGCATGAACGAAAGCAGGGCAAATACAATGATGAGGCCGAGGCTGGTATTAATCCCCACGAACCCGCTGCTTAAAGGTATAAATATTAATATGAAAAACAGAAGCGCGAATATGGCAGGCACTATTGTAGGGAATATCCTGTCCGCGTCGTTAGGCACTATGTTCTCCTTGGCAAGAAGCTTTACAAGGTCAGCGAAATTTTGCAGGAATCCGAATTTTCCGACGTAAGTAGGGCCGTGCCTCGACTGCATCCTTGCCATCAGCTTCCTCTCTGCCCAGCTCATCACGTACGTGTACAAGGAGTCTATCAGGGACAGCACAACAAGGAATATTATTGCAGCTGCGACTAATGCGATAGCCCATGCATATTGAAAAGGATACTGGACATGCAGGATTCCTGATGCTGCGCGTAGCGCGCTGTCCGCATAATTATAATATTGCGATATTGCCTGCGAATTGATATGCATAAACTCTTTTATAAAATTTGATTCTCTGTACCAAATCCATTGATTCGGCGCACTCCTTTATTAAGTATTCAGATGACTTGAAAATTCATAAATCTTTTCAATAATTCCTCAGCTGTTCAGGTTGAGCCCTCGCCGCAATTAAATTGAATCTTGCATTTTGCAAAACAAATGCTGCCGGGATATATTTTCCATCGCATCGCGCAGGCGATGTTTTATCTTCTTTGCCAAAATTATTTTCATTTCTTTCCCAGCCCTGCCATCATCCATATGGGAGAAATGATCTAACCAACTTTGGTACTATTTAAAGCGAATTGCAGAATAAAAATAAGAATAATATATATAGTATAAACTATAAATAAAAATAGATTTTATGTTAGGCTACAGAAAAATGCTTGATAAAATAAGAGCCATAAAGAAACTTAATTACGTTAAAACACACAGGACTGGCAATACTGGTATAGGAAAGACATTAGAGGATTTATTAAGTATAACTGAAAATAACATCCCTGGTCCGAATGGCAGAATGATAGAGCTAAAATCCGCACGAACCAATACGTCAAGCATGCTTACACTGTTTACGAAATCGCCTATGCCTGCTAAGGCTAATTCTCTGCTTCTTAACAAGGTAGGTTATAAATCAAGGAGCAGAAAGAAAGAACTGCACACGACTTTGAATGCTTTGGCCTTTAATAATATCAAGGGAAAGAAAGGATTAAAAATAAGCGTTAAAGGAAACAAGCTGGTTATCATTGATACGAAAGGCAATGAATATGGCTATTGAGACAAGAAGACGCTAAAGCAATCATTCGAAAGAAAGCTGCCTAAGATAGTCTATGTAAAAGCTGAATCAAAAGGGAAAGGTCAGAACGAAGAATTTTGGTACAATGAGGCGTGGCTACTCAATGGCTTTAGCTTCATTAATTTCATAAAGCTGATAAATGACGGAGTAATACTTGTAGACATTAGGATAGGCCAGTATTCCGACGGCAGACCGCATGATCATGGAACTGGATTTAGAGTAAGCCCAAAAAAGCTTGATATGTGCTTTAGCAGCAGGAAGCGGATAGTTTAATTGGTCGTTGGCTTCCAGAAATCTAGTATATATTCAAAAGTAGTGCCTAGTGTTATGTAGTTGCTAGGCCAACCAAATATTCCAACGCCATTAACTAGATTATGTTTATCCCAAATTATTATGTTTCTTAGTTCAAAACCTACCCTTTCCATAGCTTGTATTACGAATATATGCGTAGGGATGCGCTTGTTTTCCAACCACAAATCATTAAGGTTTATTACACAATGGCCGCGTGGCTTCATGAGCGGAAAAATGCCCCTGTATATATCTTCTATGGCCTCTGAAAACTGCGGAACTTCCATTGTTCCTAAATCCCGTTTATCATTAGAATATTGCTGTACTTTCATAAAGTGCTCGTTTTCTCTCAAATCAGCTCGCATGCTTTTATTTAGTCTAGGCTTGTTAAGCATGTTGGCATAAGGAGGGGAGGTAATGCAAAGTTTAATGCTCTCAGGTTCAAGATATTGAGGTATATTTTTAGCATCGTCGCATATTGGTATCTGTCGAGTTTCTTTGTTCAAGCTAGTCTGCTTTAGGCGTTTCTTAGCTACTTCTATGTATTCTTTTTTTAAATCAAAGCCGACTGCATTTCTACTCAAATTTTTAGCGGCAAGAAGCGTCGTACCGGTTCCTACAAATGGGTCTAAAACTAGTTCTCCTTTATGTGTAAATAGCTCTATGCACTTTGAAGGCAGAGCTATCGGGTACATTGCAGGGTGGATATTTTTGTCTCTTAAATCCTCTTTAGTGTAATAAAATTCCCAAACAGCAACTTGCCCCTTTACCCATTCTTTAGGGCTCAGGCAATTTATGTGATTGGTCTTGCAATTACAGGTCTTGGTGCAATTTATCTTTAACTTTTCGACTTTGCTTTTTTGTAATATCTGTGTACTGTGTAGGTTGTTCATGTGAACAGCTTTGAGTATTAAACACTTTTCAATATACCTAATATTTCTGTTTAAATATCCTTATATAATTTGCTATAATTAAGTAGAATTTCTGATGCATCTCTCTTTCAGAAGTGGGAAGGGTAGATTTATAACCCAAAACACAAAGTGTCAACTTGAATCAGAGTAAATAATTAGTGTTTAAAAATGAGTTAGTTACGCGTAACGCCGAAAACACGAATCGCAATGAAATTAAGTAATTTCATTAAAATAATAGAGCAATGGTAGACTGGGCGATGATTAAAGACCCGCATTCCATTGCAATATTAATTCTTTATGTGATTTACTTGTTGTATGCTTTTGTAACCTTCGTCGTCTTTATATTGATAATAATTTGCTTTTTTGCGGGCTGACGCGAGATTTATGAAATTTTCAAAACCTTGGCGCCGAAAATTTTTTTATTTTTTATTTCATTTAAAGCAATATTTGCTTCGTCCAACTTAACAATTTGAATTTTCGGTTTAATATCGTGATTAAACGCAATCTGCAAAACTTCTTTGATATCGTTAAAGGTCACATTTGCAACCGATTTTATCCCTTTTTCCATCCATAAATCTCTTGAATAATCTATATTTATGAGATAATTTTTATCGAAATCCTCTTTTCTTATATTATTAATTACAAGCTTCCCGTTCGGCTTTAAATGTTTTAAAACTTCTACAATGGGCGTCCAAACAGGCGTTGTATCTATAATTGCGTTTAACTTTTCGGCTGGAATTTCCTGAATATCGCCGCACCAGTATGCACCAAGCTCTATGGCAAGTTTTCTTTCAATTTCCGATCTTGCAAAGACAAACATTTTTAAATCGGGATAAATTGCTTTTGCTATTTTTAAAACTAAATGATTTGAAGCTCCAAATCCGAGAAAACCTAAATTCATTTTATCTTTAATGTTTGTTAATTTTAAAGCCCTGTATCCAACGGCGCCTGCGCATAGTAATGGCGAAACTTCTTCATCGCTAAAATTTTCAGGAATCAATGCAGCGTAATTCTCGTTTATTTTCGTATATTCGGCATAGCCGCCGTCTACATCTTTTCCGGTTGCGATAAACTTCGGGCATAAATTTTCAAAACCGCTCCTGCAATATTCACATTTACCGCAGGCGGAATTAATCCAGCCGATTCCTACCCTGTCACCTATTTTAAGTTTTTTTACCTCGCTTCCAGTTTCGATTACTCTTCCGACTATTTGATGACCCGGTATAACGGGTAGATTAATAGGTTTAATCCTGCCCTCGATTTCGTCTAACTCGGTATGGCAGACCGCGCAGGCATTTACCTTAACCAACACCTCGTTTTTGTTAATTTCCGGCGTTCTAACGTCTATATAAGATAAAGAGGCTTTATTTATTTTTAAATCGGATATTTTTTTTAATACCATTGATTTCATAAAAATCTCCTTTTCGAAATAAAATCCTGATCAATTATAGCTATGACTTCACAGATTTTTATGGAATAAGAAACTATAAATTTATCTTTTATTAGTTCTCGGAAATATTCAGTTAAATTATTATACCTTATTCAATAAATCATTATTCAATAAAGTAGTGGATTATCATCCAATAAATCATTGACGTCTTATAATTTTTATCAAAGGTGTTTTTAAATGGGAAAGTTTCCAATAGCGGATGCTGAAATATCGAACATATATATATGCAAGAAATGCAAGGCAAGGAACAAAAAGGGCGCGACGAAGTGCAGAAGGTGCGGATACCCGATTCTGAGGCCGAAGAAGAAGAGCGTCAGGACAAAGAAGGCGTAATCCGCCTGATCCGCTGGCAAAGTGATATCATGCCGAATGAAAACTTATTGAAAATAGAGGAGGACATACTGGACGCGATGAAAAAGCTAAACGCGTCAAAGGAGGCGAATTCCAAGCCGGTAAAGGACATAGCAGCAAAGGCGAACAGGCCAAAGCCTCTGGTTGCGAATGCCCTTGACAGCATGGCCAAGAAGAAAATCGTCGGGCGCAGGACCGCAAGCAAGTCCGCGCAGTACTTCGTCCTCGGCTAATATCAGTGGTTGAATGGACGAGCCGTCTGAATACATTGATTTTGTGGCAAGGTACGGAGACTGGGTAGCTGTAAAGAAGATGGCGGTAAGGAAGGAGACCAGGCCAGAGGAGGTTGTGTTCCATCTCTCTGGCATACGCAACAGCTTTGACAGGAAGGCGTTTTCGCTTATGGGAGTGAACGCGGACATGCTCGACGAGTTTTCGCGCGGCGTCTCGAAAAAGTCAAAGACTTATTCTGAACTGGGCAAGGCGCTGTCTGCCCTTGACTCGAAGGAGGCGAAGGAGGCTATCGCGAAGTCATGCGACAAGAAGGTTTCCAGGATTGCCGAGATATACCTGCTCTGCAAGGTCATGGCCGACTCCGGCTTCGACACTTCGATAACCCAGCAGATGCTTTCGAAGATGTACCCGGATCTCAAGCTCAAGATTCCAAAGCTCGGCAGGCCGAAGAAGGGCTGAGCATGCCGCCTTACGGCAGCCTGGTGGACAGGTTCTCTGGCATGGTGACGAGGCAGTCGGCGGAAAGGTTTTCCTCTGAAGGCAGGCGATTCGGCGTTAATTCAGCGCAGGACGTTGTTGACTTGATAAGGATGAATTCAGGAGGAGGTGGAACGCCAGCCAGCATAATAAACGTGCAGGACAGGGTGTACAGGGTATTCAACCAGAATGGGGAAAAGAGCGCCCGCGGCATGGATACAAGGGACATCGTGCTCGGCGCATCGCCGGAAGGCCAGACGGCCAGGGCCCTGATGTACGGAAGCGCGGCGGGCCTTGCGGATTCTATCCCTATCGAACGGGGCGACGAGATAAGCATGGCCAGCGTGCTGCTTGACTGCAAGGCAGGGGTTATGAAATCCATTGCCAGGACATCCATCTCGATAATCAAAAAATCCTCCGAACCCCTGCCGAGGCTGGATTCCCTCCAAGGCAGCGAAAGGAACATAGACATTGCGGGCAAGGTCCTGGAAATAGGCCCGCTGAAGCCCGCATCCGGCCTTTTGCAATCGCAGCGCGCGGAATCCTACTGCATAATAACTGATTTTACAAAAAGCATCAACGCGCGCGTCTCTGGTTCCGCGGCGCTTGCGCTCGCAGGCATGAAGCCGGGCGATTTCATAAAGATAGAATTTTGTTCAACGCTGCTCGTATATGGCGATGTCGTGCTTGCCGCAAACAATAATTCAAGGGTTTTTTCAAGCCCCTCCATCGCAGAAAGGCTGCAAGGCCCGCTCCATTAATAACACAATATTTTAAATAATTTTGTTTTAAATAAGTAATTGGAATTCGCTTGCAGCGCAAGGTTTATCTTTTTAGGTTTAGGCCCGCGGTTGCAGCAGTATAATTCCTACTGGATAAAAACAATACTAAAATATAAAATAAATAAAATAAAAAAGGTAATTCTATGATATCTGGATTCGTAATATCAAATATAGAAGGGAAAATAGAGTCTCAGGAGTCTTTGGCAAACCAGAGGTTTCCTAAGCTGAACATAAATCTTGATAAAGTATCAAGCAGCAACAACAAGCTGAAAGTCGATTATACCTTTGCTGCGGATTATCTCGACGGCGACAACAAGGACGCAAAAAGCGTAGGCTACCTGAAGCTAGGCGGCACGATCGAGATAGTGGAATCAAAGGAAAAGGTCGCGGAGATAATGAAGAGATGGGACGAAAAGCACTCGCTTCCGGTCGATCTTGCAGAGGAAATAATAAACGGCCTGAATTTCAGGTGCAGCTCGGCAGGAACCCTGCTCGCATATTCTATAGGCCTGATACCGCCTCTTGTAATCTCAATGACAAAAGTGCAGGAAAAGGAGCAGTAGCTCCCTCTGCATTTAACAATCCTTAATCTGTTATTTTTTATTTCGTGCTTTTTGTTTTTTGGCCTTCCTTTTATTTTTCCGGGCTCTGATTGCGGAAGTGGCAGCGCCTTGGCGCCATAATCCTGATAAAATGAAAATCATTGCAGACCAGAGGGAAAGGAATCCGGAGCTGATCAATGCCTTGCATGATAACGGGGTCGAGGTCGAGATAAAGACTATCCCTGCAGGCGACTACATCCTGAGCGACAGGATATGCGTCGAACGCAAGACGATATCTGATTTTGAATCCTCTATAATAAACGGCCGGCTTTTCGAGCAGCTGGACAAGCTGAGGCAGGCGTATGAGTTTCCGCTTGTGCTGATAGAGGGAAATGTAAGCGAGTTCAGGCTTAATCTAAATGCGATAATGGGCGCTGTCGTGTCTATCTACGTCGAATACAGGATACAGACTATTTTCTGCTTTGATGTTTTCGATACCGCAAAGACAATAAAAACAATAGCAGAGCACGAACAGAGGACCGAAAAGAGAATGCCTTCCCTCAAAGGCTCTGCAAGGGCTTATTCCAATGATGAGTTCAAGGAGTATATGATAGGCAATCTTCCCGGCATAGGCCCTAAGCTTGCGCGCCAGCTCCTGTCGAAGTTCAGAACCATAAAAAACATGGCGAATTCAAACGCGGGCGAACTTGAAAAAGTAGAGAAGATAGGACAGAAGAAAAGCAGGAGGATACATGAGATTTTCACAGAGGAGTACGCTGCGTATGACGAAAATGGGGCTTGCGGCAAAAAATAAAAGAGTAATTTTATGGATCTTATTCTTGTGTGCTCTTTATACGACCCTATCTCGGCGCAAGCCAGTAGCATTATTAAGTCGATGCTGCAGTTTCAAGAGGGCAGGCGGGCACAGGGCAGTGTTTCGTATACGCTTGCGCAGGAGCAGGAAGGCCAAAAAAATGCAAATACTGTGCAACTGCTCGAATTCAACAAAAGAATCGTCGATATAGATTCCATTGACTCCCTTTCTGCAGATCTTATAGTGTTCATAAGCAGGCACGCCAGCAAAAGCAGGATAAACATATTTTCCGTGCATGCGCTTGGGAATTGGTCGGGGGAGGCGCTGCTGGGCGGCGCGCCAAGCCAGATTTCAGTCTCATCGCCTTATAACATGAGGCGGATGCTTATTCTCCTGAAGAAGCGCAATACAACAGGCATCGACGTTGTTTACGAAGCAACGCATCACGGCCCTTTGCTCAGGACGCCGAGCTTTTTCGTTGAGTTCGGAGGGGATCCCGAATCAGCAGGCAACGAACAATGCATCAGGATACTTGCCGAGTCAGTTGCGGAATTTGCAGAGAGTTTTGCTTCCGGCGCTAATGCTGCAGACAGAGACGGAAAGGTCGCCGTCGGAATAGGCGGCGGGCATTATGCAAAAAAGTTTACAGAGCTTGCGCTCTCAGGCGATTATGCTTTTTCCCACATAATGCCGAAGCACAGCGCAGGCGAGCTGGACATGGTTTCTCAGGCGATATCGAAAAGCGACGTAATGGCGGATATAGCTGTTCTTGAATGGAAAAGCTTAAATTCATTCCAAAGAAAAGGATTAATAGAAAAACTCTCTGAATTAGGGTTAGGCTATGAAAAGATTTAATTTTATTGCCTTGGTTGCGCTTTGCGTCGCATCATTCGCAGTGCATCAATCGTTTTCCCAATATTGGTTCCAATCCGGCGCGATTGCAGGCAGCGCCGCAAACTTCAATAACGGCGCAAGCATTTCAATATACGCCCAGGCTCAGAGCCCGCAGTATTCATCATATGCCTTTTGGGTCGGGGAGCATCTTGCAAATTCCGCATTCCTCCAGATAGGCTATATGGTTTTGAATGAGACAGGGCTTACATACGACAACTGCACATCGTCCGGATGCTCTTCGTCGATCACTTTGCAGAAAGGGACGCCGTACTGGTTCTTCGAATATTTTTATGCAAATGCGCCAGGCTCGTCATTTTTAGGTAGGATAGGCAGTTCGCACCTGCTTAACGGTTCATTCAACAATTTTTCATTTAATTATTCCCCTGCCGATAGCAAATGGCATTTTTACGTAAATAACAACAATGTCGGAGGCGTCAATTTAGGCTCGTCCAATTCGGGTTCAAATATTCCTGCGGGCCTTGCAGAGTATGCAAATGCAAGCACGAACACTCAGTATATGACACCTGTAAAATTCAAAAACATGAAGTTCTACAAGAACAACATGTGGAATTTTGTCACGAAGGCGTATTCTGTGATTTCATATGGCTATGGCAGCGAAACAGCGCTTTCGAATCCTTATGGAGTCCAGGAAATTTCAAATAAGCTTAATGATTTTATTGTCGGCTCCGGCCTAAGCCTTGCGCAGAACAATGTCCTGTGGAATGTCGGGTACAGCCTTAGCATAATTTCCAAGTACCCTATAAACGGATCAGGAAACTATTCCGCCTACTCGAGCGTTGCAATCGTTTCAAACAAGACGCTTTATCTGAACCAGAACAGGACAGCGCGCGCGATCCTTGAAGGATATGCAGGGGAAGGCTATGGCTCGTATACAGGAAATGACACGAACATTACAGTGCAGATGTACAATAATATAAAGGAATACGCGATATGGCAGGTGCAGTACCTTGTCAATGCCTCATCGGAGTACGGGAACGTGTCAGGCTCGGGATGGTACAATGCGAATTCGACTGCCAGCATCGCTTTAAATAAAAGCCTCATACAGCTGACAAAGCCAGAACGCGCAGTGCTCTCAAACTGGGAATATGACTCAAAGTCCTTCAGCCCGAGCCTGCATTTAAGCGTAAAAGTGAATTCGCCCAAAAATATCACGGCTACGTGGCATGTGCAGTACCTTGTGAACGCGACTTCGCAGTACGGGAACGTGTCAGGCTCAGGATGGTACGATGCGAATTCGACCGCCAATATCTCTGTGTCAGGCACTGTTTTTTACCAGAATAGCACATCAAGGCACGTGCTCAATTCATGGGAAGTAAACAATAAAATCCTAAATTATAGTTCCCGTACCCTGCGCATAAATGTCGATTCCCCAAAAGCCGTAAGCGCGGTTTTCAGCCAGCAGTTTTTCGTTTCATTCGAGGCAAAAAACGCATACGATAACAGAATAAACGCAGCCTATTTCTATATAAACGGCTCAAAGATCCTTTCAGGAGAATTTTTTGCGGAATCGTACAATAAAGCGTATAATGTAATCTCGGTATACTACAAGAATGTAACATTTCCAGTAAACTCCTCTTTTAATGTGACGGGGCCGAAATCAGTAAGCATAGCGCTCCCTGTTTACAATGTCACTCTTTCGGCAAAAGGCGTATTCAATACGGCCGTAAACGCAAGCGCGGAGATAACTTTTAAGAATGGCACAACTTCAGATATGTATCTCGGCGCAAACGGCATAAAAACAATACCCAATGTTCCTTACGGATTTTCTACAGGGACTATAAAATATTTTGGATACAGCTATAGAATAAGCACTGCAAACGGGCAGGAGGCAAAATTTACATTTATCTCGCCCCTCTTTGTTCTGTTTATAGCATTGGTTATATTTCTTGGCATAATACTCTATGAAGTGAGGAAGCATTTTCTTATAAAATCAGAGGACAGGATGATTGACGACATCATTAAAAAATAGCGCGCCTATGCATCATCAAATTCCGCGCGGCAATCCAACAGGCATAAAGTGCTTATTTCCTGATAAGTTTTTGGAGGCAGGCGATTATGTCCGAGCCTCCGATAGCGTATGGCGCAGACACGCTGAGAGACATGTCTGCTGTATTTGCCATAATTGCATTTGCAATGCGGTCGTTTATATGCTGTGCGATTTCATTCCTGATTTTTTTCTCCAGTTCGCCGCCTCCGCCTTGCGCCTCGCCGTTGCTGATTTCGCCGAGCACTGAAAGCGCCGTGTTTATCGCGGAATTATAAAATATCGCGTCTTCCTTGTATTCCTTTATCCCCAGCTTTTCAATCCGCCCCAGCTCCTCTGCTGCTTCGTTAACACTACATAACGGGAAATCTCCTCCCATGAGGAAGGGGATGAAAGTGAAAGAAAGTTATTTATAGTTATATATTTATAGTTATATATTTATAGTTGTATAAACAATATAGTAGTATGATATTATGAGTTATACATTAGATAAGGGCGCACATTCAGTATATGCGTTGCGGTACCACTTCATACAGGTAGTAAAATATAGAAAAAAAATATTCACAAACGAAAAAATAATGGATTTGCTCAAACAAATTGCAAAGAAGATAAGTGAATCGTTCGATGTAGAAATAATTGATTTGGAATGCGACAAAGATAATTTTCATATGCTATTCAAATCAAAGCCAACACTTAGTATACTTAAGTATATAAATGCGTTGAAAACAATATCTTCCTGAGAGATACAGAGAAATTTCCCGAATGTAAAAAACAGCTATGGAAAGGCGTACTTTGGTCTCCATCGTATTTCCTTGCAACAACAGGGCAGGTAACGCTTGATGTGTTAAAAAAATATGTCGAAAATCAGGGTAAATAGTATGGTTGATGTAGAGAAGAACAATAGGATACGCGAAAGCGGAAAAGAAACAAGAAAGAGAAGGGAAAATCAAGACGCAAGAGTATTCGAAATGAAATTTGACGCAAACAAGATGTCAAATCAAAAACTTGACAATATGAAAAGGCTGTTCCTTGAGGGCAAATGGTTCACAAATCATATAATCGCGAAAGGCATATCTGATTCAATATTCTATAAAGACTACAAAGTCAAAAAGGTAAATATAAAAGTCAAAGACGTATTTGAAGAAAGAGAACTGAAAATTTTGTCGTCGCAGATGAAAGAATACATAATAAAAAGGCTGCAGAGCAATATCAAAACGCTCCAAAAATCAAATAAAAACAAAAAGAAAACAGGCAAAATAAAGTATAGGAAGGTACTGCATTCTATACCCTTGATGCAGTATGGGATAACGTATAAAGTAGATATTGAAAAGAACAGCATACATATTCAGGGATTTGACGATTTCAAAATTATTGGATTAAATCAGATTCCAGAAAATTCCGAATTTGCAACAGCAAATCTCATAGAAAGAAACGGAGATTATTTCCTACATATGACTGCCTATACACCTAAAGAAGAGAAAATACCAAATAAAAAGGCAATAGGCATGGATCTTGGTATAAAAAATCAGGTTTCCTTTTCTAATGGCATAAAGGTGCAATATCAAGTGCCTGTATCGAAAAGAACAAAAAGACTTTATTATGTATTCTCAAGGTCTAAATATGATAAAGAAACGAAGATAAGGTCTAAGAGAGGATCTAAATTGCTTAATAAAATAAACGGCGAATTTGCACACCAGAACAACCAGAAAAAGGATATCAACAACAAACTTGCGCATTACATCGCCGATAACTATCAGTATACTGCTTACCAGAATGACAACATACACAGTTGGTCTAAATTTTATGGAAGAAGAATTTACCAAACGGCTATTGGAGGACTCCGCAACACCTTGAAAAAAAAGGTGTGCACTCCTTTAGAATAGGCAGATTTATAAAAACCACTGGCGTATGCATGAATTTGAATTGTGGTATGTCAATGCATCTTGACTTGTCTGACAGGGTATTTACATGCCCTTCTTGTGGATACATATCAGACAGGGATGTGAGTGCTGCGAACAAGATAATGAAAGAAGGGCTTTCCCTATGGAACATAGGGGAGACGCTCGCAGAGGACAATGCCTCTACAAGTAACATGTTGAATTACATAAAAAGTATTCCGCATGTGAAAGCAAGCATTTCCGTTGAAGCGAGAAGTCCCAAACAAACGGAAGCGGCAGAAGCCCCTTCCGCAAGGGAGGGGTAGTTCACTAACCTCTAACATCAGCATGGATCTTATTTTGTCTAGTCTCCCTAATTCAGGGCTGCCGAGCCTGACGCCGTCATGCGTTGTTTTCATGTTTTCTGTCACTAAACCACTTGCGCCCAACCATCAATAGCGGTAAAGACTTTGGGGAATCCGGTAATCCTCTGCAATCAGATAAGGCTTTCCTCTATTACTTCTATCTGCTCTACTCCTTTTACAGCGCGTATTTTTGACTCTATATCCGATGAATTTGTTTTTTCATCGTTATATTTGAAAAGAGCCTTTATGACTTTGATTCCGAATCCTATCTCTTCTACCTCTGTACTGGCTGCGCCTGCCTCCTGCTGCAGTTTCTTACCCAATTCCTCTATATCACTGCCTTCCGAAGGATAAAGCCTATATAAAATACCTATTTCAGACATTCAATCACAACTCTGAATTTTTAAAAATAAATTAAATACTAAAATACTAAATACAGCATCAAGGCCCCTCGAACTTGCATTCATCGCATTTGTAGGAATTGAATATTTCCTTGCAGTGGTCGCATCTTATGATCACTGTTTTTTTGCAGTTAGGGCATTTGAATTCAGTATATTTATTGTTCAATTTTCCGCAAGAAACACAAAATTTGCCTGGTAAGATAAAATCACCAATTGTAATGATTAATTATAGAATGGAATAATCCCCCGGATATTAGAGCGCAATTATCCAATAATAATATTTTATCACGCAAAAATATAAATGTGTTGTCCTGAAATAAGTCCAGCCCAGTAAAAACATGCCGAACCTCTGCAACGCCATAATGCCGCGAAATGCACTAAGTATGCAAGGCAGAAGTGCGACATCTTCGATGATGGCGTTCAGCCCGCAGGAATTCGGGAACGGCAGCGCAATCCCCTAAATAAGCCATGAGGTTTACAACGTTACAACAGCAGCAGATTTCTCAAAGCCGTATATTAGCACATTTTTAATATCAATTACCATTATCTTGCCCATCTTAATCTTTTTTCCATTGTATAACAGCACTCCATACTTTGCCCCGAATTTTGATATGAAATAATTCAAGTTTTTCATGTAATCTTCTCTTAAAGAGGAGGATGACTTGATTTCGATAGGTATAATATCCCTACCGTTTCCTAATAACGCATCGATCTCCTTTGACCCGTCCCTCCAGTATCTTTTGATATCAAGCCTAGATATTACAAGGGTTTCAAGTATCTTTTCCTTTTCTATTGATGGATTTTTAGCTAAAGCTAACGATATATCGTAAGGATATATTTTCCGCAGCTTTCTGGACTCCGAAAGCATCGATGGCCGGTAATTTTTTATAACTCTGATCAATTTTGAGAATTCTAACATGTATATGTGCCGCTCTACTTCTTGTTTTCTTTTAGCCAATGTTTTTGAAAGAGAGTCTATATTAAGTATCATGCCTGGTTCATAGAAAAATATCTCCACAAGAGAATTTAGCATTGGTATATCAACTTTCTCAAATTCCTGCAATAAATCCTGGCTTATTATCTTCGACACTACACTTTCTTGTATGTACTCGTATATCCTTTTTTCGTCATCGATTTTTGCAAGTTCCGGAAAAGGTTTCCTAATATAAGACTCAAATTCTAATCCTATATCGGTTTCAAATAATTTAATACTGTTTATAATTTTGTCATGTTTTAATGAGTAATATTCATTGATTGATAAAACAGGTATGTCTATCAAGAAGTGTCTACCAGCAAGGCTGTCCATGGCTCTTCTTTCCAATTGTAGCGATGCTGATCCAGATATTATGAAATGGACATTTGGAAATGCATCATAGATTAATTTAATCTGAGACGCCCAATTAGGCAATATCTGAATTTCGTCAAGAAATAAATATATCTTTTCTTCTTTCCAATTACTGCCAGTGATCTTTTGGTATGCATTAAGTATTGATGTTACTTCCGCCGCCCCGCAATCAAATGCGAAGTAAATAATATTCAGCGAACTGACCTGTTTTAGCAACCTTTCAATAATTTGGTACATTATTGTGGTTTTACCTACTCTGCGCAAGCCGGTGAGTATAACCACTTGTCTATATCTTTCGAGCAATCTGTATGCTTCTTCAAATACGGGCCGCTTGTATCCTTTAGCCAATTCCGCTTTTGCCTTGCCTGATTTCCACCAATCATTAAGAAGTCTAAGCGCTTCATCTATTTCCATATTAGTATATTATAGGAACGAATATTTATATCTTTCGTTCCATTTAGGAACGAATATAAACATTTGAGCAACTAAAAGTCCTTGCTGCCACTTTTCATGTTTCTTGCAGGTAATCGAGACACCGAGCGCATTTTCTTCAGAATCCATCGCAACAGGTAATACACCGACAGCACTATCCATGCCAGGAACGGCAGGGCAGTATAATTCGCAATTTGTTGGGCTTCCGCTTGCGTCATCCAATGTAGGAATAGGAACGGCAGCAATGCTACCAAACTCAATACAATATACAAATACAAATCAAGCTTCTTCATCTGGAGTTACACCCAAACAATATTTAGGTTACATCGCCTCCACCGCAGGCAACCTCGCTAAATATCTTGGCTCAATACCAGGCTACACGCCAGGTGGTCCGCCATTGGCAGGATGACGATTACCTTCTTATAGGCTTATGCAATTCCTTATGTTTTACATTCTTTCTTTGCAGGAGAATTGCAACAATCGCAACCAGCAATGCAACAATCATCGCGGCGAATGCGGCAACAACGTACATCATGGATTTTATCTCCGCCAACGAGCTTGAAATGCTGTTTACCTTGCCGGTCATGTTTTCAAGGCTATTGCTCATACTGCTTATCCTGCTGTTTAGCACTGCTGTCTGGTTTATGTACATGCTGCTCCTTATGGTCTTTATCGAACTGCTCATTACCTGCGCCAGCACAGCGGAGAAGTATGCCTGATAAGCATAATCATGCGATAGGATCGAATTGCTCTGCATATTGGACTCCTGCATATAGAAGTCTGCTTGGTTTGCAAAATTTGCTGCAAACGAGCCGTAAAATTTGCCTGCAAGCAGCGAGTTCGACATTGCGTTGAGTTGTGAGTTGTTCAAAGCGTAGGATGTCCCTGCGGTCCCCTGCGCCTTCGCATAATCCGCGCTTAAAATTGCAACAGGGTAGTTTTTGCCTTTGTACGCTTGCTGCGCTACAGAGAGGTACATGCCCGGATACGCGCTTGCGTTTATGAGCGTTGCGTTCGCAATGGCCTTTAGATTGCTGCCAAGCGTCGCGATGCTTGACATGTTTTCAGGGCCCCGCGAGGAATAAATAAAGTTCGCCGCGCTGCACCATGCGTTTGCCTCGCCTCCTGCATAAATGTCTTCGAGTACCCCGTCGGAATCCACGGCAGTCAGGTTGTAATTCGCAATTGTTTGGTTTATCGTGTACTCTGCCCAAGCTTGTCTCAGCTCTGCGTTCAATACAAAGTCGAAATTGCTGAATGTGAGGGCGGGGGGAGTTATTCCGCTGCATTTTGCCTGTATTGATTTAAGCGCGCTAAGTCCCTGTTGCTTCGTATAATATGCATGCGAGAAGAAGTACGCGTTAAGATAATCTAGAAATGCAAAGTCCGCACCGGTATATGCATAGTTTTTATTTGATATCGCAATGCTTTGGTTCAGTACCCTGCTTAATTGCTGGCTTACATTGCTGAAATTTTTCATCTGGCTGAGGTTTGATATCTGATGCTGCGTTAAGTTGAATGTGAAGTTCACAAATCCCCTAAACAGGCTTGCGTTGCAGTAGCCTGCGCAGGTTTTATTTCCCTGCTTAAGCGCGCCAACGCTGAAATTTGTGTAGAAACTGTAATTTGTTCCGTTGTCGACTACAGGCGCATTTGAGAATGCGAATCTTACGGCCTCCGAAGCGTTCGAGACCTGCACAAGCGGGATGTTGAATGCAGTTTGTACAAGATAATAAAGTTCGTCTTCTGCGCTGCCATTCTGCACAGCAGGCACGAGCAGGAAGTCCATTTTATCCGCTTTGGCAGCCGCTGCCTTGTCATAGACGCCGCCTATCGGGCCTATCTGCCCGTTCGGCGAAATCGTGCCTGTCATTGTAAAATCGCTGCGCAACGTCCTGTTGGAAAGCACTGAAATCGCGAGCATCGTCATCGCCGCGCCCGCGCTCGGGCCCGATACGTTCGAATTTACTCCTTCAATAGTATATGTGAAATTGTATTTTGAGAAGTTGAAGCTGGTATATTTTGATGCGTACTCTGCAGCAGCGTACGCAGAATCTATCGTGGAATTTGCAACTTCCGTGGCGCCGTTGACGATCACGTTTCCGTTTCCTGGCGTAACGTCAAGTCTTATCACTGTCAGCGTGCCTGTGTTGTTTTCAAGCACGACAGCGGGCGCATGAATGTATGCGGGGTTGAATGCATACGCCATCCCTGAAAATATTGAAATCAGAGCTAATAATCCTAATCCTATAATCGCAGTGCGCTTCATGGCTATCATTATTTAAATTTTTAAATATCCTAAGAGCTATATCTATATTTTTTATGAAAGTATTTAACGATTGTGCATATTTTTCAGGAGGGTTATTCCAAGACTTGCATCATTCTTTTTTTATCATGAAATTTTCAAATTTCAGCGATCTCGACCAAATGCTGTCAAACCTCGTCCTCGAGCCCTTGTAATCAATACTGACTATATGCTCGCTTTTCCTGTTTATTATGTTAAGGGGAGGGATTTTGTAAGCTCTTGCGGAGTCTATGAGAAGCCTTTCATGTTGCTCCTGCGCGTCTTGGTCAACGAGCACTCGCAATTCGAACTTTATGCCCTTGTTCCTAAGCTCCTTTTCAAAGTCGAAATACCATTTCTCAAACTCCCCTGCTATCCTGTCTTTTTTTGCGAGTATGCTTATGCTCGAGATCTGCGCGTTCTTACTTATCTGAAGCAGCTTGGATAAATTCTCAAGCCCCTTTAAGTCAAAATGCATGTCAAGTATACACACGTCTCCTGAGAGCCTTGAAAATATTTTGCTTGAAATCCTGAATAGGTTGGAATAAGGCGTATTGGGGTTTATTTCAAGCGACTGCACGCGAGCGGTGCGCGCAGACCTTTCCTGCTGCGCAAATACTGCGGCGCCTATAAATAGAATAATAAAAGAGAGAGAGTAGTATGCTGCAAGCAGGGTAAACTGGTTGAATGAAAAATTGAATTGCATTATAGCCAGCAATATAATTCCTATAAGCGCGCTGAATGCCAGCAAAAGGCTGGTAAACTTTATATACTGCCTGGAAAAGAGCCATGAAACAGATATTGAAAGGATGGCTATATCGAACAGGAGCATTAAATATACAATGTAAATTGCGAGCTTCAGCGTAGGGACGCTTGCCACAATCGAGGACAGGCTTGAATTGGACAGTATTGTCCTGTTTACAGATCCATAGATGTTTGCGACAATGCTTATTCCGCTACCAAGCCCTATGCTGAAAGAGATTATCCTGTTAAAGTAGAATAGCAGCATTATCATGGCAAAGCTGGCAATGAGCAGAAGCGCCTGATGGTATCGTATGTCCTTGATGTGCATATTTAAATAATGGAAGATATAAAATAATAAATATTCTATTTTATTTAAATTATCTGATTTATTTACCCTATTGTTTTTTGCCACACTAAATGATAAAATGTTTAAGCAGCTAGCCAAGATCGGTTCGAGCGTATTTCTGTCTAATTTCACATTGCCCTTGCGTCCGTATAAGCTTAATTTCTGCATAACATACAACTGCAATTCGAGATGCAAAACATGCAATATATGGAAGTCTGCGCCGAAAAACGAGCTTTCGCTTGGCGAAATCACGCAGTTCGCTGAAAAAAATATATCCTTTTCATGGATCGAGTTTACTGGAGGGGAGGTTTTCCTAAGGCAGGATTTTACTGAAATAATCAGGGCGTTCAACAATGCCTCCCATCCCTTCCTCGTAACATTTCCGACGAACTGCCTTGCAAGCGAGCCCAGCATACTCGGTAAAATAGATGAGATTCTTGGCATGGGCATTCCAAAGGTCGCGATAACGCTTAGCCTTGACGGCAATGAAGCAGTGCATGATTTCATACGAGGCGTGCCAGGAAACTTCAAAAAAACTATAAGCCTGTTTAGGCGCCTTCGGGAGATGAAAAAGACGCACAGGAATCTTTTTATCATATTCGGCTATACCTTAAGCAAATATAATCAGGGCAGGTTCAAGGAAACATTTGAGGCTGTCAGAAAGTTGATTCCAGATATTTCATACAATGATTTCCATATAAATATAGCACAAGCATCTGGGAATTATTATGGCAATGAAAAGCAGTTCGATACTATTATGCCTGATGCAGGTATTGCTGCATCAGAAATCGCATTTCTGCTGAAAAACAGGAAATTCGAGCTGAGCGCGGTCCAACACATTGAATCAAAGTTTCTTAATAATCTTATTCTATTTTTGCAGGAAAGTATACAGCCGATGAAGAGCAGAAGCATGATAGACTCGCTGTTTCTCGATAGCTATGGGAACGTGTATCCTTCTATAATGTGGAACAAGAGGCTTGGCAATATCCGCGAAACAGGTTTTAGTCTGCGGCGCATATGGAATTCAAAGGCCGCCATCGAAGTAAGGGATAGGATAGCACAAGGTAAGGAGCCTCTGCAATGGACATCATGCGAGGCATACCAAAGCATTCTCAGCAGAGAATTGAATCCATTTAGGCCATGACTGCTGCGGCTTGTCCCATTGGGCGCAATTTATTGTTTATGTCGTTATCTCAGAACTTTTATAAGTCTTTCCAGCCCATATATAACTAAAACAAAACGGATTCCATGGCGCGCGAAGAGAGAGAGAGAGAGA
>JAMCYJ010000001.1 GCA_023474155.1 Candidatus Martarchaeota archaeon
GTGCTATGGAGAAAGAGGCGCATGTAATATACACATGCGCTGAGGGTTGGGTTGTTGATGATATAAAGTATTAGAAAAAAAACATTTAAATATCTTTCGATTAATTCGTAGGGGTATAAAATCGTTATAATAGAGTTTTGCCTTTTATAATTGGCATCCAAAAAACACAGAATCGAGAAAAATCCCCCTTTATTTTAGAGCCATAACTTTCTGCTCCGTTAAGATCATGCTTAACTTTTATCTGTTTTCCAGAAAAATAAATTATTGCTTATTTTTTATTTTCTTCTTTAATAATTTCCTCAATAATATCTAGGCCTGTTTCTATATTCCTTTCCTCTATTGTTATTGCAGGTATAAGCCTTATTGTCGATTCCCCGCATCCGAGCATTATGAGACCATTATCAAATGCCTGTCTAAGTATCCTATTTCTCAAATCGATTGCCGGCTCCTTTGTCTGCTTTGATTTGACAAATTCAATACCGATCATCAGGCCAATGCCCCTTACATCCCCTATGATTTCATATTTTTCCTGCATTTGCGTTAGTCTGTTCATGAATAATTTTGATTTAAGATCTACCTCTTTTTCAATGTTTTTTTTATTTTTATATATATAATTTAGCACGGCTTCTCCTGCGGATACTGCAAGAAGGTTCCCGCCAAAGGTATTTGCATGGGATCCTGCTGGGATATCCCTGTCTTTTTTAACCAATGTCACCCCCATTGGTATGCCCCCTCCGATCGATTTGCCGAAAGTGTATATATCCGCGCCTACACCGAAATTGTCAAGTGCGATAAATTTGCCTGTTCTCATAATGCCTGCCTGAATTTCATCATCAATGAGGGGTATACCGTACTCCTCAAGAAGCTTTTTCAGCTCCTTAAAGTAATCCGTTGGCGGGACGATATACCCTCCCTCTCCCTGGATAGGCTCTATAAAGAAGCCAGCGGTTTCTTTTCCGGATATTTCCTTTGAGAGCGCATACTTTTTAATATAATCAATGCATGCAAACCCACATGATTTGCTGTCTTTCTGGTTAAAAGGGCATCTGTAGCAGTATGGAAACGGCACATGAACCGAGTTTGCAAACGGCCCGAAATGCTCCCGCTGTACTATTTTTGATGATGTCATTGATAATGATCCTTGTGTCCTGCCATGGAATGAATTATAGAATGAAACAATGTATGATTTATCTGTAAAAATCTTTGCGAATTTTATTGCCGCTTCATTAGCTTCTGTACCTGAATTTGAAAGAAACAGTTTTCCAAATTTCTTTGGAAAAAACTTCAGCAATGCCTCGCCAAATTTAATCGGGGGTTCCGCATAAAAGTCCGTAAATCCCGGATGCACAAGTTTTTGTGCTTGTTTTTCAATAGCCTTTTTTATATTTGTATTATTTATCCCAAAATTATACACGCTGATAAAGCTGCTCAGGTCTATGAACTTATTTCCACTTACATCGCGCACTATGTCATTTTCTCCCGATTCCGGGATAAAGGGATAATTCATTCTAGTAGTTGTTAGGAATATCTTGTTATCCCTGCTGATTATATCCTTGATCTTTTTTGTTATTATTGTTTTGTTTTTTTCCATATCCTCATTATTTTTTCTGAATTTTTGCATTTGAAAAGTCAATCAACGCTTTCAGGGCCCTTGCCGCCGCCATCGGAGATTCATATACAGGTATGTTTGCGCTTTCCAGCATACTCCTATGCGCAAGAGTGTAGTTGCCGCCTATGCTTATCACGATAAATGGCTTGTTGGTCTTGTTTTTAGCATTAACAATCTCAGCCACTACTGACGAGTCCGCCCCAGGGGTTTGGAACAACACGATTGCCACTATGATGTCGACATTGCCATCGCCTGCAACAGCGTCTATCGCGTTTTTGAATCGGATGCGGTCCGCATCGCCCCCAATGTCAAGAGGAGACGTAATATTGACGATGCCGGGCATTACTTTTCTCAGGTTGTCTTTGCTTTTGTCACTTAGCTGGGCAAGTTCAAGCCCGTTTTTGCATATAGCATCTGTCATAAGCACCCCTGCGCCTCCTCCGTTTGTAATGATCCCAACTTTATTCCCGATGCATAACGGCGACATCTCAAATATTTTTGCAAAATACAGCAAGTCATATAAGTCCTCTGCCTGTACAAGCCCGTGCTGCTTAAATATTGCATCGTATACTTCGGAGTTTCCAGCCAGTGCTGCAGTGTGCGAATGCGCAGCAGTCGCCCCCTGGGCTGTCGTCCCTGCCTTTATTATTATAATAGGCTTTTTAAGTCCGTATTTTTTTATGGTTTCAAGAAATCTTTTTCCGTCCTTGACGCCTTCAAGATAGAATATTATAAGCTTTGTTTCCTTGTCCTCTGCAAGGTACGCGAGTATGTCGCTCTCGTCGACAACATCCGCATTGCCGTACGAGATGAATTTCGCGAGTCCGAATCCCTCATGATCTATGAGGTCAAGTACAATGCTGCCTATTGCTCCGCTCTGCGATATGAAGCTGACATTTCCTATGATTGGCTTGTCAAGCTTGAATGAGGGGAGGTACATCGTATCTGTTTTTGACTTTATATCAACAAGTCCAAGGCAATTCGGCCCTATTACAGGCAATTTGTACTTTTTGGCGTTTTCAATAAGCTGCTTTTGCAAATCCACATTCCCAACTTCCGCGAACCCGCTGCTGATTACGACAACCCCTCCGGCGCCTGCTTTGCCGCATTGGCTTATAATCTCAGGGACGGTCGAGGCAGGGGTTGCGACTACAACAAGATCTATCTTCTGTTTTATATCAGAGACAGTTTTATAAACTTTCAGACCTAACAGGTCACCTACTGCATTTATATTAACAGGGAACAGCTTTCCAGAAAATCCTGCATTTAGGTAATTCCTGAGTATTATGTGCCCTACCTTGTCAGCATCGTATGACGCGCCGACTATCGCAACGCTTTTCGGCATTATCAAGGGGCCTAAATCATAGTATTTTATTTTTTCTTTTTTATCTTTCATTTTTTTACCCGCGATTTTTTTTTATTTTGGTATTTATAATTGGCGTAATTCGCATTTATCTGCTCTTTTGTTTTTTTCGTAAATACGGCAAGATACTTATTTTGCCTCTTACCGAATCCTTCCCAGTCTCGATTCCGGTTTTCTCTGCCCCCAACTGCTTAGCAACTTTATTAGGACTTATCTTTCTTTTGATTTTAGTCTCGTCAATAATTTTTTTATTTTTGATTTTTGCAATATTTTTTTCTTTTGCCATTTTGCCACCATCTCTTGCTAAACAGTCAGTCATTTTATAATTTATTTTATAATTCTTATGTCCACAGCATCAATCTTCCCATCATGTATTATCATAGGATTTAGGTCGAGCTCAGAAATATCATTTTCGAGCATCATTCTCGACACATCCATAATCAGTCTGACAAGCGTCTCCTTTTTTATGCTGTTAAGCAGTATTTGCTTTGATTTCAGCATGCCTATCATTATGTCTGCATTCTTGGCTTCCACAGGGCAGATACCTATCTGGAAGTCCTTAAGCACTTCAACATAAATGCCCCCTAAGCCTATTATTACAATTTTTCCGAACTGAGGATCTATTTTTCCCCCGATTATAATTTCTATGCCTCTAACCATTTCCTGCGCCTGTATTTTATAAGGCATGAATTGCTTTGCTTTGCTTTCCAAGTCCTTCCACGCTTTTACTATATCCTCCTTTTCTTTAAGGTTTAGTGCCACAAGCCCTTTTTTTGCCTTATGGAGCGCATCAGGATTTTTTGAGATCACTTTCATTGCCATTTCTTTGCCTTTTAACGAGCTTGAGAATGCTACGGCCTCATCAGCGCTTTGTACATACTTGCTTGGTACGGATTGTATTCTGTATTTATCAAGAATTTTTTTGCCATCATCATAATCAACTAATACCATATTATCCCTGTTTATCTTATTGCCCAAAGCGAACTGCCGCGCCCTTGCAAATAGAGTTTCTGCAACATCTGCTTGCTTGGGATTTTTTGTTCACGAAGTTTAATAAGACATTAAAATTTATATTATTAATTATTTATAGGTGCATATTTTTATTGCTTTAGTGAAATAATTAATACGGGTATAAATCGCTGTTTTTATAACCCCAGTGTATGCCTCGGAAAAATGCCGCAAGTAAGTCTGTGTAAAGCATAGTTAATTCCAAAAACAATGCCTACTTGAAAATAATAGGATATTGCATGAAGCAGGATATCGCGCTTGAAGCGCTGTACAAAAAGCTGAAAAGCCATTTCGGGTTCCTTAATTGGTGGCCGGGTGAAACAGCCACCGAGATATTTGTGGGCGCCATACTTACCCAGAGGAACTCATGGAAAAATGTCGAGAAGGCGATAGAAAACATGAAAAGGAATAATGCCTTAAGCATGGAGTACATTTCATCATGCAACGAGCACGCACTTGCCGAAATAATAAAGAGCGTTGGATTTTCAAACCAAAAGGCGAAATATTTAAAGC
>JAMCYJ010000029.1 GCA_023474155.1 Candidatus Martarchaeota archaeon
TCGACGATAGCGCTCGGCTTTGGCTCGTACTTGTCAAGCATGCTCGGTATTTCATCATCTGCATGGCCGATAGCTTTTGCGATGCTTATTATATTTGTCCTCTCTGCAATAAACCTTTCAGGACTCAAAAAAGCCACAAAAGTGGATAAATGGCTAGTGATTGCCAAGATAGCAGTACTTGCCCTTTTTGTAGTTTTTGCGGTTTTTTTGATATTCAAATCAGGCAAATTCCCGATGCAGAACTTTACCGCGGGCCATGACGGCGCAGGAATCAGTGCAATATTTGCATCGAGCGTTGTCATACTGTTTGCCTATTCCGGATTCCAGACAATCTCAAGCTTTACGTCAAAAGTTGACGGGGGTCCGAAAAAGGCAGCAAAGGCAATACTCGTGTCTGTCATACTAAGCATGATTATTTATGTTTTGGTCGTATTTACGATGCTGCTTCTTATGCCTCCAAAATTTTACGGCCTGTCCGCGGATCCGATTTCGCTCGCGCTGAAAAATGCGCTCGCGCCGCCATGGCTTATCTATGCCGTTGATATAGGCGCTCTGATCGCGACAGTTTCGGCGACGCTCGCAATGCTGATCCGTTCATCCCGCCTCGTTTTTCAAGTCAGCTCAGATAAGCTGCTGCCAAAAATCGCAAGGTCTTTCAACAAGCAGAAGGATGTCGCCGTGAACGGGACGATAATATCGGCGCTGATAAGCATGGCAATGCTTTTTGCAGGGAATATATATGTGATAGCATCCATAAGCATGTTCGGCATACTGTTCGCATACTTGATATCGAGTTTTTCCCTGATCCATTTCAGAAGGTTAAAGATATACGGCGAATTCAGGATGCCTTATTACCCCTATCTTACACTTGTCGCCATTTCTCTGATCCTGCTTTTCATGTTCGGAATCCCTAAAAACGTGCTGAGCATAAGCATTATATCAATATTACTGCTATTTATCGTATATTATTTTCTCAGGGAATCCAAGGAGAAAAAACCAGTAAGAGTGGAGCTGTTTAAATAATCCTTGTTTGGAATGCGGCGCGCCCCCCGATGTTTCAAAATCCACCAAATGCAAGAAGAAAGGATTATTCTGGCTTTATCTGCGCTCGATTTCCCGCTTAAAGCCTTTTAGCTGCTTTCTTACAGAGCTTATTTTTCCCTTGCCATTAATATAATATTCGACTTTATCAAGCCTTGCAAATGAAAATAAGTTAGATTTAGTCTCGCAGTATTTATAGCGCGCTTCGGCGTCATTTTTAGAGCCCGATATATAACTGTCTATTTCAGGCGCACCCGAAATATCCAGAAGATGATTTCGTAACACTTCATATTCCACCTTCACCAGTTTTTTATTTGCTTTATTGTTGCGGGAAGCGTCTTTGTTTGTATTATTGGCTTTTGCATCAGCATGCCTGCGGTTTTCTTTTCCTGCGTTAACTGCCAAATTAATCATTCCTTTTCTATTTTCAATGCATTATTGGTTGTATTTTCGATAAATTATATTCCATTTTTCTGATACCTTCTAAAATGCTTAAGTATCTGTTCTGATACGGCTATTTTTCTTCCTTTAAGATAGGAATCTCTGCGGCGCAAGGTTGCGGCCTTCACTTCCTCATTTCTGGTAGTGTCTGTAAAGCAGAATTCTGCCTCCTCTTTCTTAGAAAAGCATAACCTTTCTAGCACTTTTGCATTTGGCACGTCGTAATTGTAGGGGTTTGGCATATTCTTTTCTGCTTCAACAACATATGTTGTTCTTCCTGGTTTTTTAAATATTCCGAACATTATACCACCTTTAATCTTTTATTTTTTCTGATATTTATACTTGTTGCCAAAGGCCCGATATGCATTTTATATTCATTAATTCTAACCTTTAAATTTTTTAAGAGTTTTTCGTCTAACTTATTTGAAAATAAGTCAATATTTTCAATTATAAAATCATCAGGCAAATTCCACCATTTTATTTTCAAGAGCTCTTTTATCGTAGTTATGCCGAATCTGTATTTGATTATTTTTGCGGGTATTCCTGCGACAATTGCATATGCAGGGACATCTTTTGTTACAACTGCTCCAGCCCCGACTATTGCTCCATCAGATATGGTAATCCCTGGCATTACAATGGCATTGGCGCCAATCCATACATCATTTCCTATGACGACTTTTTTATGGTGCGGATCGTAAAGTTCTTTTTTAACAATTCCGTGCCTTTTTTCGTATAAAAATTCATGTTGGGATAGATATTCTTTTGGATGGTGGGCAGCGCTTATTGTCGTATTCCATGAAAGTGATGAAAATTTTCCGACTTCTGTATTTTCAACAATTGCATTGTAACCGATATAAGAATGCCTTGCAAAATAGGACTTCTCTACGATTGAATTTCTTCCAATGCCTGCGTAATCTTCAAGTATTGTTTTTGAGACAATGGCAAAATCTCCAATTTCTACATTATTCCCAATAATCGTTTCCGCATCTATCCTTGCATGCAATCCCAATTTAAATCCTTTCTGTTTATTATTATCGTTTTTCACAGAATCCTTCTCAAGTATAATACCTACATCGCATATTGCAATCTATCTTTGATCAAAAATGCTTCAAATTAATGTTACTACTCCTATTTTTAGAATATTTATGCTTAATGCAAAATATGTAGCTTTTCATTTATCCATACCACTTTTAAATAATTAATTTAACAATTAATTTAACAGATTAATATCAATCTAGAATTTTATGGCACCATATTTAAAGCATGCGGCTTTAGGATTTTTGATTCCTTTGCTGATTTTTGCTGTTTTATTATTTATCTTGGTATCGCTGTTTATTATCCCTACCCCCCAGTCTATAATTAAAACAGAGCAGACTGGGTCCTTATTTGTAAACAGCATATATTCTGGCAGGATTTATTTTGCAATGACTCCAGAACAACAGGCGCAAGGTCTAATGAATATAACTGACCTAAGCAAGGGATTTGTAGGCATGCTATTTATTTTTAACACTACAAAAAATCCCTGCTTTTGGATGAAAAATACAATGCTGCCTCTGCACCAATACTGGCTGGTAAATAACACCATTGTCCATACCTGGAATGGCACGCCCTACTCGATAAATATTATCTGCAGTAGAGGCGATGCAGTGTTAGAGGCGCCGGATTTAATTCTAAGAGACGGGCAGAAAATTTCAGTTAAAGCCACCAATTTTTCTTAGGCTTGATAGGGGGCATTGAATTTGAGTTTTATCATACTCGCGGCCTTACTGCAAATATGTTCCTACAAAATCATTAAATATCACACATACTATATTTATTCTGTATATTATGGAAAAAAAAATAAAAAACAAAATCAATGTGGAGGAAAGCAGCAGGCGGAATTTGCTGCCGCGCCGCTTTTTGCGCCATTCTATTGATTCTGTTAAAAAAACACCAGAAGAATCCTCGAAAGCAGCCCTGATTAAAAAATTAGAGAGGACCGACAAGATCTTTAATTTTATTGAAAGTTTTACTGCCCTTTCCCCTATAATCGGCATCGCAACCATAGCGGCGCTGCATAAGATAGGCGAATTAAATGGAGTAGTTGTTGTTGAAGGGTATATTGGAAATTTAATTGGGATTTTTTCATTGCCTTTTAGCATATATAATATTAAAAAATCGAGGGAAAAGTTTAAAGAGAGAATATTAAAAAAATATAACAGAAAAAAATAATTGCCTAAACTCCCTCATTAAATACGCTATAATTATGAAAAATAAATATGTGATAAAATGGTACAAGCTTGTAAAAACCAAAAAAATTCGGATGTTATACAAAAGAAAGACGCGTTGGGATTTAAGAATCAAGAGCCTGCTAATGCGTTAGTAAAAGAAAATTCATTTATCGACGAGCTGCTAAAAGAGTTCTCGCATGATTCTGAGCATAATATAAGGTCAGAAGTCTTTGACCACCTCAGTGCGCTGGCAAGATCTTCGGATTAAAGTTGCGAAAATATTTATGGCAGCCATGAAAAGTAAAACAACGCTTTATTGATTGAGGCTGTTGAAAATCTTAAATTTTCAAACAATTTCAGCTATGGGATAGAATTAACCTCCAATTATTTCTGTTCGTAGAAGGTGAGGCGCGAGGTATTGCAAATAACCAATCTGTCGTATGTTGTGTATATTAAATTTTAATCCTTCTTCTGTACCTTTTCTTCTGCTTAATTTTTT
>JAMCYJ010000040.1 GCA_023474155.1 Candidatus Martarchaeota archaeon
ATCTGATTCGCTCCCACCGGGATTTGAACCCGGATCACAGGCTCCGCAAGCCCGCGTTCTATCCAAGTTATACTATGGGAGCTTATGCTGCTGCTCTCTTCAATAAAAGATTTATCCAAAAACTTAATATTGCTATTCATTATTTATTTATTGCTTTCAATGAATTTTATTATTTTTGTGTTGTTATTTAAAATTCATTAACATTAAATTTAATCTATATAATTTTTAATCTATATAATTTTGATACACGTATGGCGTCGCTGCGCTATGTGAAAAAATGTATAATACTTATCTGACTTTGATTATACCCTCGATTGCAGCATTCGCAGTGACGGTAATCGCCACCAGGTTCTTCATGTCATATATGCTGGAATCAGGAGTAATTGCAATAGACTACAATAAAAAAGCAAAGCCAAAAATTCCAAGCGCCGGCGGTGTTGCAGTCTCGTTTGGAATAGCAATCGGCGTGCTGACTTACATATTTGGATCCAGTTTTCCATCTCCTTCCCATCCTTTTTACTTGCCTGTCGCTGACACTAATATACTGTTTGCATTCATTTTAAGCGTTATACTCATAACTCTTGTGGGATTCATTGACGACATAAATGTAAAGTCCTCTGCGACCTCGACGACAGGAATGAAGGATATACGCAAAGGCCTTAAGCAGTGGCAGAAGCCGTTTCTAACACTCATTGGGGCAATACCTCTTGTTGCGATAAATGCAGGCGTATCATCTGTTGCAGTGCCTTTTGTCGGGAATATTTATTTAGGGCTAATTTATCCTCTTCTGATAATACCGCTTGCGATAATTTTCGGCGCAAACGCATTCAACCTGCTTGGGGGGTTTAACGGAATCTCGACGGGCAGCGGCATTGCGATTTCAGCAGGAATGCTTATATACAGTATATTGTTCGGCACATACATAGGGGCGCTTCTTTCAGCCATATTATTCGCTGCGCTTGCCGCGTTCGCATTCTTCGATTTCTATCCGTCAAAACTTTTGCCGGGGGACAGCTTTACATACGGCATAGGCGGCGCGATGGTCGCGCTCATGATAATAGGGAACATGGAATCGTTCGGCATTGTCATCTTTGTGCCGTATATCATTGAATTTATTCTTCATCTGCGCGGGCGGTTCAAGGTCACTGACCTTGGCAGGCTTCAGAAAGACATGACGTTCAGGGCGCCGTACGGAAAAAGGATATTCAGTTGGACGCATGCGATAATGAACATGAAAAAATGCAGGGAATACGAGGTATCCGCATACATGTGGCTTATAAACATAGGCTTTGTCGCGCTTGCGTTTACGCTTAAACTTTTTAGGCTGCTTTGACCAGTTTTTTTTGTTAGCTTTTGTTTTTTGCTTCGCTGGTTTTGGTTTGCTGTTATTCTTTTATTCCTTTTATTTCATTTTATTCTATTATTCTTATTATTTTATCCTGTTTTATTCTGTTATACTTTATTATCAGCAGCCATATACAAAACTATTTAAGCGTTTCCGGCTTAAATATATTACGCGTTATTAGGCATGTCTGCGAGTACTGGTGAGCTATTGGCCAATTTCTTTAGTCTAGTGTTAGAGCAAAAAGTCCTTAGCGAAAGCGATGCGAAAAAAATTTCCCAGAAATACAATACTCCTTTGGAAAAGTTTCCGAGAATCCTGAAATCCGACCCGAGCCTGAAGAGCATAAAAGAGGAAGTGAAGGCCGGACAACTGATCGAGATAAAGAGGAACGACAATGGAAAAAAGTACCTGTATTACAGGTTTGTAATGGAGGCATAGCCAGTTTTTTATATTAAGTTTTTATATTTTTTATATATTAATAACCGGATCCAGAATTCAGATTATTAAAATATATATTTAATGCAACCGGAGCAAAATCTGCAAGGTCTTGTTTTTGCTGCGGTGTTTTGTGATACGATGGAACACGAAATCTTAGATTCTTATTTGGGCTCGTCTTCGATAGTCCAGCACCAGCTCGACAGCTACAACAAGTTCATACATATCGGGCTTCAGAAAATAATAGAGATCCAGAACGTCATCGAGCCCGGAATCTCGGACTTTTCGATAAAATTCACTAACATAAGGCTTGAATCGCCTATAGTCATAGAGGCGGACGGATCGAGGAAAAAGATAACCCCGAACGAGGCGATCATACGAAATCTCACGTATTCAGCGCCGATATACATAACGTATGTGCCCATAATAAGCGGAATACAGAAGGACATAAACAAGGAAGAGATATTCATAGGGGAGCTCCCCGTCATGGTAAAGAGCGATCTCTGCACGATAAACAACGCGAGCAAGGAGGCGCTGATAAAGCTCGGCGAGGACCCCGATAACCCAGGAGGCTATTTCATAATAAAAGGGACAGAGCGCGTGCTTATAGGTATAGAGGACCTTGCGCCGAACAGGATTACATGCACAAAGGAAAAGAGAACAGTGACTGCAAAGGTCTTTTCCACGACTCTGAACTTCAGGGCGAAGACGAGCATAGTTAGAGACGAGTACGGCACATACAAGATGATGTTTCCTACTCTTACCAAGTCCACAGACCTGATACTGATACTCAAGGCACTGGGCATTGACAAGAAGCAGATACTGGCTCAGCTGAGCGACCAGGAAATAATCAACGACATGATACTCAACATAGACCAGAGTAAGACAAGGGACATGGCGCAAGGCGAGGCGATAAAAGAGCTTGGCAAGCTGTCGGCTCCGAACCAGACACCAGAATACCAGGCAAAGAGGGCGGAGAACCAGCTGGACATGTATCTTTTGCCGCATCTCGGTACAAAGCCCGAGTGCCGCATGGACAAGGCGATATACTTAATCACGATGGCAGAGAAAGCATCGCTGGTCGCGTATGGAAAGGCAAGGCAGGACGACAAGGACAACTACGCGAACAAGAGGGTAAAACTCGCAGGGGACCTCATGGAGGAGCTTTTCAACAACGCGTTCAAGTTTTTCATAAAGGACATAAAATACCACATTGAAAGGACGGCTGCAAGGGGCAGGAAACTCGGCGTAAGATCGAACATAAATCCGGACGTCCTTACTGAAAAAATACTTTATTCGATGGGAACAGGCACATGGCCGAACGGCCAGACAGGGGTTTCTCAGGTGTTGGAGCGCATAAATTTCGTGAATTCGATATCCCATCTGAGGAGGATAAAATCCCCTCTTGCGAAGAAACATCCTCACTACAAGGCAAGGGACGTGCATGGAACCCATATAGGAAAGATATGCCCGAGCGAAAGCCCTGAGGGTCCAGAGGTAGGACTTACGAAGTATTTTGCCCTGACTGCAAAGGTCACGAACGGAATAGACCCGCAGCTGGTAGAGGCAAAGCTCAAGGAGCTGAAGCTCATTTGAAACTTCTTTAAAAAAGAAGTTTTATCAAGAAAGAAACTTTTAAAAAAAATTTCATCAAAAGAAACTTCTTTAAAAAAGAAGTTTAGCAACAAAGTCGCTAAAATTTTGCAGCAAAACCGCAAAAGGTTTCATCAAGAAATAAACTTCTTAGAAAGAAGTTTAATCAAGAAATAAACTGAAAGAAAATTTTAGGAAAAGTTCCATCAAAAGAAACTTCTTTAAAAAGAAGTTTTATCAAGAAAGAAACTTTTAGGAAAAGTTCTATCAAAAGAAGGAATAAAGAATAAAAAGGAAACAAATGATCGAATGGCTGACAAACAAAAAACAAAAATCTACTTGGATGGCAAGCTACTAACCTCGACTTCGGATCCAAAGGCATATGTATCTGAGATAAGGACGCACAGGAGGAACGGGCTTATTCCGAATGAACTGAATGTCGTTTACCTTAAGTCCTTAAACGAGGTGCATATAAATTCAGACAAAGGTAGAGTAAGGAAGCCCTATATAATCGTCGAAGCAGGGAAGAGCAGGTTCACTGACGAGCTCAAGCAGAAGCTCAAAAACAAGGAAATCGATTTCAACTATCTCGTTAGAAAAGGCATAATAGAATACCTTGATGCGGAGGAGGAGGAGAATATATATGTAGCCATTGATGAAGCGGGCATAACCTCGAGGACTACCCATCTTGAGATAGACGCGACGGCCAACCTCGGGCTTACAATGAACGCGACGATCTTCCCGGAATACAACT
>JAMCYJ010000044.1 GCA_023474155.1 Candidatus Martarchaeota archaeon
TTTGCGATCGAGCCGTTGAAATCATTGAATGGCGCGGAAACATATCCGCCTATCGCAAAGTAATGCGCAGAGGGATTTGTTCCGAATGTCTCAAGGTTTTTTGATTCGACCCCTGCGACTGTGCCATTTATATATTCGATAGGAACTAAGTAAGTCGTCGAGCCGGGTACCTTTGTGATGACCCCTGAAACAAATACCCATTGGTGCAATGGAATCGGCGCAGAGGAATTTACGAAATTCCATTGCGCTCCGTTGTATATTCCAAGCTGCAAGCTCGCATTCGGAAGAATCTGCCAGACAAGGGTTTCAGAAGGCGTGCCTTCTGAGTAAATTGCCTGCGGCGCAGAGGAGTAGGAATTCAGGTAAATCCACGCGGATATTGTATGCGACGCAAAGTTGTTGCTGATAGGGGCGATGTAATTATTGAATATTATTGAGGGTTTTATCCCGCTCGCGTTAAATGTGGCTGCTTTAACAGCAGCAGCCTGCTTTAGGGATACTATCCCCTGAGGGGAGTAATTCATAGGCCTTTCATTGATATATATACTGTCATTTGAATTATAAAAGTATAAATCAGTGCCGTTTATGAGGGGCACGGAATAAAGCCTTATATTGTTCTGGGATTTTACCTCCGTGCCGTTGATGTGTATGCTTTGATAATTAGCAATCGCTTCTGCTGTTATGTTCTGGTTTCCTATTTTCATTGACCCTATAACCATGCCTGTGTTAGACATCAGAATAGAATACTTCACATTGTCAATTGTAGGGACAAGGCTCAGCACAAGCGAAAATCCATTTCCGCTAGTGCCGACAGTGCCTATCTCGGATGCAATATTCTGGACAATAAGCTGCAACGACAAAGAGGCTTGGTTCGAGACAAGGCTTGATCTCTGCATTATCACGGTCATAAATACAAGCATAAAGATTACAAGTATAATAAGATAAATCATTAAAAATTCAAGCGCGACCTGCAATCTGTTTTTAAAAGGCATGAAATCCTGCAAATAGATTTGTAAATAAAAATAATTTCCCTAACACTTCTTAATAACACTCTATTTTAAACTTTTTATTTGTTTGTTTTATTTTGTTGTTGTATTCCTGTTTATGTTCTGATTGAATTCTGTTTGTATTAGGTTTGTGTTCCGTTTATGTTCTGTTTATGTTTTGTTTGTGTTCTTGTTTATATTGTTGTTAATTTGACTCCGCGCATCACGTTCCTGCATTGCCGAATGCAGCAGACGGCATCACGCCGTTTGGCGGATACGCCCTTGCAATCAACCAATAAAGGTTTATGGTGCTTGGGTATTCCCCTGAATATGCAGAAACCACCAGGCCTCTGTACCTTCCCTGCTGCGCCAAAACTGCATTGGCGATCGCCTGGCTTGCAGGCACGCCCGCCTCGTCGCTGAAATTTGATATTGGAATAATGTTTCCTGTATTGACCCATCCTGCGGACGCGGATTTCGCTGCTGGATTGACGGCAAAATACGTGAAAACATTATGCGAGCTTTGGTTATCAAACATTATCGCATTCGCCACAGAGGAGTTTTGCGCGATTGCCGAATACGGAATCTCCTGCCCGCCTGGCAAGTACTCAAATGCGTCACCCAGATATGTAGAATTCAATGGCACTGGGCCGCTGGACGAAACAACAGCATTATACGGCAGGACATTGTATGCAGGGTTGCTGCTTGTATTATAAGGCATGATATTAAAGAGCGTAATCTTCTTCGTATTTCCAAATGCTGAGACAGTCCATCCCGCGCCGCAAGGCGATGCGGCGCAGTTGTATGACCACATAGAATCGATTATTACAGGCATTGGGGCAATGCCTCCGTTACCTGCAACAAGATACGTCGCCTCGTCGGGGATATTATTGAGCATATTAATGCTTCCGGGAGATCCTGAAATAAAACCCGGCATGTACGCGCCATACAAAATGCCTGGCTGCCAGCCTGCTGTGCTGGCATTAAAGTTGCTGTATTTCAAAAAAACCATTGCGCCGTTGTCATATTCACCATAAGACGGCGAGAGTTGCGGCGCTTCGCCAGATATTGCGCTAAATGAGCTTTCATTGCGCGGGGCAAAGCCCATTGTAATGTTAATTTCAGATGAAGCAGGGATTCCGCTTGCAAGCTTAAGCCAGTAAACAGTATTTGAAGAGAGATTACTATTGCCAGCTGCAAGCCATGACGGTATTGTTGTCATATTTTTTGCATAAAAAAAGAAGACATTATGCAGGTTACCTGCCTCGTACTGCGCATATCTGCTGCTGTTTACAACCAGCATCTGCTGGAAAGGGGCAGGCGCAGGAATAGGCTGGTTATTCCGCAGCGTTATAGGGGCATAGTAATAATTCTGTATGTATTTCAAATTGTTGGCAGCGTTTGTGATTTTAAGTGATGCGCTTCCTCCAATGCTAGAATTAGTGCTGCAGTCATATAAAAATTTCAGCGTCGTATTGTAACTGCATATCTTATAGCGCATTGAAAATAAAATATATGCCTGGGAATTATTGAAATTATGCGCTTTATTGGGGAGTATTACATGGCAGTATACCTGCGACCCATAGAGGGCATACATTTTATTGCAGGTTCCTGTAAAGGAATTGGTTCCTTCCAATCCGACATTGGTTGCTGTGACTGTTATTGCATTTTCAGGAAACGCTACAGCAGATGCGAAACCTATTCCCTCCAGATTTGTAAACTGCAGCACAAACGATATATTCGTCGAATTTTCAGCCATGAGCGCGCCTTGGCAGAGGAAAAAAGAGGAAATTGTGCACTGCGATGGGATGTAATTAATCGGCCCTGTCTTAGAAAAGACAACGAAAAGCACGCCAAGCACAATCACAATAAAAACAAATGCGGCTGCATACTTAAGTAGAAATTCGAACGCTGTTTGGGCCTTGGCAGGCGGTCGCCGTATAATACGGACAGTGATTTTTTTGCAGATATTGATTAAGTCCATAAAATTTCAATTGCTATTTTCAACCGGCATTTTAATGCCGGTTATATTATGGGATTAATATTTATTAAGGCTTTTGCTTTGGATACAATAAATTCAAAAATTTCAAATAAGCCGCCATGGGCAGGACGTACATCCTCCTTTTCGCATTCTATTAAAAGCCAAATATATGGTTTAAGACTCTGGCAGATCCAGATGCCTGTACGACTCAAGAGTCTGAATTCCCACCAAGAGCTTCCCATTATCGTCCCTTACTATTTTCATTTTCTTTAAAAGTCCACTGCTCAATCCGAGCTTTTTTATAAATCTTATTTTCAGGAACTTATTCAAGGAGCAGTACTTATAGAATCTGAATCCCTGCTCCTTCAGGCTCGTGCCCCTGCTTATAAGAACGCCATGCTTGTTTTTTATTGATATTATGACTGCGTTGCTGTATTTTTTCCGCAATTCCGATATAAGGACAATCTCGTTTATCCTGTTTATTCCCTGCTTTCTATGCCTTTCAAGCACGCATGCGGACCTTAGCTCGATGACAGGGTCCGCATTCCCTGAATAGCCTATAAATTCCGATCCTATATATGCTATTATTTTTCCGCTGCTTTTTACGACAACCGCGCCGGTTTTTACCTGGTTGCGTATGTCATTTTCATCCACGGCGAGGATGGCGTTGCCAGATTCCTCTGAAACCATGTTTACAAACTTGACGATTCCCAGAATATCGCTTTCGCATGCGAACGCCCTTGTCTGGCGTGTTTCAATGTTAGTATATGCAGAACTTATCATGCACACATCGGTTTTGTTTTTTGGTTTTATAGATTAGGCACAGGATATTCTTGTAAAGCAGGCATCTGGTCTGCTACCTGCTTTTTCCATCAATATTTATATTTTTATAGGATAAATTTATATGCGAATGTTGCAATGCTTTTTGTATTTTTATCAATATTTCAGAAATGCTGAAATAGTTAGTAATTAATGGGATATTTAAATATTTATTAAATATTTATTAGATATTCATTTATTAAATTTTAAAACTGGTATTCATGTCGAACGGAATAGAGCTTACTGTTGCAGGGGCCTTGGTCACAGACGACGGAAAAGGCATTGCAACATTCGCATATAAAT
>JAMCYJ010000048.1 GCA_023474155.1 Candidatus Martarchaeota archaeon
TCTGGTTGTTATAATGGATTTTATCAAATTCCTGAGGTTTCGAGTATGAACTTTACTGGAAATATTTGTAATAATACAGGAGTATGTAGAAATATAAATAGCAATAGTGATCCTATTCAGGATTATTATATACAGCACAATAGCCAAGATACTTCAACGGCACCAATTGCAAGCGGTGGAAATGCATGGATAGAAAAATGGCTAAGTAGTAACTGATGTAGATATTTTTATTAATTATAACTAAATGGGGTTTTTATTAACTATAACTTTTTGATTATTATTTTAATTTGTTTAGTAATTTTTATAATATTTATACCAATAATACCAATACAATCTAATTCAGCATGCCCAGAATATAGTAAAGGAATAGATCCTGGCGGGCCAATATGCTTAATTAATATAAATTATAAATCCATAACCCAATATTATTTTGGTTTTGGCGGATTACTTAATAATAGAAAATATATAGTAAAATTATAGAAATGGTTCACACATTAGGGCGCTAGAGATATACTGCATTATATAGCTTTTAGGCTAAAAATCAGTAATTTGTCAGCCTCAAAATTTCATTGCAAATAAATTTTTTGCCTGCTAAAACGGCTGCAGTATTCCTGAAGCAGCAAAAGAAGCTTTGCGCGAGCGATTAAACAACAGGTTTGAATGGATTTTTATTATAATTGATTTTAATGCTGTCCGTAAACATATTGTTTGTTTTTTTGGCTTCCCTTGTATTTTTAGGCTTCGTATTAAATTCCTTGTTCAGCAGGATAAAAATAGCATCAATAGTCCCGCTAATGATCATAGGCCTGCTGATAGGGCCCGTATTTAAATTCGTGCAGACGACCCAAAATAGCGTCATCATACAATTGAGCCCGTTCATAACCGCCGTGGCCGTCTCATTCATCCTCTTCGATGTCGGGCTCAACATAAATTTTTTCAAGCTCAAGCAGGTCCTGATGAGCGCGATGAAATTTACATTCATTGTCTCGATCATAACAGGAGCGGTCTGCTCGCTTGCCGCAATGCTCATCTCTTTTCTTGTCTTTCATTGGAGCCTGATAGCAGTGCTGATGTTCGGCTTTGCGATTGCAGGCCCGAGTACCATAGTAGTGCCGGTGGTGCTAAAGGTCACCAACTTCTCCGAGGAGCTGAAGACCATACTCCTATTCGAGGCGATCAGCGTAGACATACTGACTCTTATAGTGCCCCTAATTTTATCCCACTTTTTATGCGCAAATACCATATGCAGCATAACAACAAACCAGATAGTCACGCTTATCTTCAATAACATAATAAATTCGATAATAATAGCGATAGCGATTTCGCTCTTCTGGCTTTTTATCCTGAACAAATTCAAAGAGTACAGCAAGGACTATATGTGGATGCTTACAATGACGATGGTGCTTGCCACGTATGGATTTTCAGAACTCATAGGGCTTAACGGCGCGATTGTTGTTTTTGTTTTCGGCCTTATGCTTGCAAACATCGACAACATATTAAATCCGAGTTCCGCAACATACAAATATTTCTCCATATCTGTTAATATAGACCATATCAGGAGCTACCAGAAGGAGATAGTGTTTTTTGTAAGTACTTTTTTTTTCCTTTACATCGGCCTGCTGTTCCAGATCCCGAGCTCGGGAATCATGACCCTGATAATGGTGGCTGTAGGAATCCTGTTCAGTTTCATATTTTTCGGGATAAGATATGCCATGATCCCGTTGCTTGCAAGGCAGCTGTCGAAAAACAAGGATGCCGTCAGGGTGGAGAGGTCTTTTGTGAATTTTGACATTGCAAGGGGCCTGTCGCCTGCGATAATTGCCACAATACCCCTCTCCCTGGGTCTTACCATACCTGGATTTGTCGACCAGATATTTTTTATAATACTTATATCCAATATAATTTCAAGCATAGGGATATTTTTTACATATAATTCGAATAAACTTGCTATGCAGCCCCAGCCGGCTGCCCAGCAGTATTCCGCAGGCGCGCCGCAGCCTTCCCTAAAGTAAGTAGATGTGAGGTTGATATTGGCATGCGCGTTCGCTTATCCGAGGAATTTATCAAGCTCGCCATCAGAAAAAGCCCTTGCGCGGCTATCATAGTAAGCATGCAGCAAAAAACAATAAAAAGAAGCAGCTGCTGATCAGGCGACCAGCAGGGCGATAGAAACAAAACAGCAGAACCTCAGAAGTAAAAAGAACCATGGCCGCAGGGGTTTACCTCTGCGCGGGCTTCTTGGACTTTATTATCTTGACCTTCTTTGGGGTAATAAGCAGTTTTTCCTCGTCAATTCTTGCGATATCCCCGTCTATCTTTGCCACGTACTCTTTCAGGGTCTGTATTATGCCCTTAAGGGTATTCGGCCTTTTTGACAGTTCCTGGATGTTCAGGAGGATTATATTTTTTTTGTTCAGTTCGCTTTCAATGAGCGCTACGTCGGACTCCTGCGACAGCGCCACCGGCTTGATGTAAAAATCAGCCGGCTCGTTCATCACATCCACATTGCTCATCTCTGCAGACTGCATGTATTCCTCAACATCTAATTCTTTGTTTGCCCCGAGTGCTTTTCCAAGCTTGTCAAATACTCCCATTTTATCACAATTTTTATTTATTATGTCGCCATTTTATGGTTATTATTAGATAAATAATGCTGAAATCAGTATTTTAATACTTTCTTTAAATTCTTTTAGCGGAATCTTGCAATTTTTTTATCCCATCGGCAACTTTCACCAGCTGCTCGGGACTCAACATAAACACCTTTTCGCCCGAATACCCACAGCGCGCCGCGAATAATTTCGCATTATCGCTGCCAAGCCCGAGCCTCTCGCGCGAATCGAGGATAGCGTTTCTCAGCGTCTTTTTTTTATGCATCATTATGAATGAGATTATATTGAGAATCTCCTTGCTTGCCCCTTTCCTGAACTTTATATATATGATTGCCGAATCCACTTTCGGCGCAGGATAGAAATTGTTGGCGTTTATCTTTTTCAGCAGCTTTACCTCAAACTGCAGTTGGGAGAACACGCTGAGTTTCGAGTATTTTTTTGTGCCATTCGCAGCAAGCATGTGCTCGACAAACTCCTTCTGAAGGCAGACTACAGCGTCTATTTTCAGCTCCGCAATCAGGTCGAGGACTTTGCTTGAAATGTTGTATGGCACGTTTGCTATGAGGATATCTATCTTTCCGATGCCCCCTGTTTCGATGTCGAGTATGTCCTTGTTGATAAGCGATAGCCTTTCTCCTTTGTCTGCAAATTCTCTTTTGAGTATGGCATGCATTTCCCTATCCTTTTCCACTGCAATGACTTTACGTGCGCACCCCAACAGCGCGCGCGTAAGCATGCCGAGGCCCGGCCCTATTTCGAGGACGGTCTTTCCTTCCCCGAACCCCGCCTCGAATTCAGCAATGTGCTGATTGACGAGGAAGTTCTGCCCCAGCCTTTTTTTAGGCTTGATCGCCTTTATCGTTTTGAAATAGTCCATGCGCTCATACCTTTATGTCCGAATTGCAGGGTGCCTGCCGGGACGCGCCTTCAGGCATTGACAAGCTTGAGGTCTATCAGAGTCTTCTTCGGGTCTTTGTAGTACTGCCTTACGATTTCGTTTATCTGGCTGATAGTCGTTTTTCCGAGTTTGTTTAGCCTTTCAAGTATCGCCGCGCGTATCTCTTCCTCGCGGAGAATGTACTGCGGGGGAATCCCGAGCATGTTTGATAATATGTCCCTGTATGTGATGCTCGGTGCCATTGCCGATGCTTGGTCTGTCTTGAAGTCGAATTTGTACAGATCCGACAGCAGTACCTTTCCGCTTTCTATGCCTGATATTTCGGAAATCTGCGTGATCTTCCTGATAGGCATGTTGTTCTTGTACACCTGCGAAATTATTACCAGCGCGTCTATTATGGGCACAATGTCTACCGGCACGTCCATCGGGCTGTGGGTAAGCCTGTTCACGATATCCCTTGTAGTAGACGCATGTATCGTGCCCATGACTATCTTGCCTATGTTCATCGCTGTCAGCATGTCATTTGCCTCTCCCCCCCGTACTTCTCCTACAACCATCGTGTC